>CAZKWY010000039.1:0-1532 GCA_964556655.1 uncultured Candidatus Saccharibacteria bacterium | reverse complement strand
AACTTAACCTCGCCACATAATTCTTAAAAATAAAAGCTACCTCAATTCAGTATAGAGATAAAAGGAGGTAGCTAAACAATGAATACTAATACAAGTATTAGCATTGGAAACATTGCTTTAATTGATAAGGTAAATTTAGAATTTAAATTTTTCGATTCTATTTTTTCTAGTTTGACTGGAAAAACTAAACACCTTAAGGAGTCAGCAAAACTATTTGTTTCAAATCGTCTTGGCAAATGTGTTTCTATCAATAAAATTTCTGAGCTTTATCCGAAAGAAACTTTTGACTATCTTGGTTTTAAAGAATCTCCAAAAGATAGAACTCTTTCAAGGGATCTTGAAAGAATTGGAAAATTTAATCCATTTATTATCGGGAAATATCAACAATTATTAAAGAGAAATAATTTGGTTTCAAGTAAACAATTTCCTGATTGGTCTTCAGCATATTTTGAGGGGAACAAATCAGCGCTTGGAAAATTAGGTTATTCTCGAGATGGTAAACCTGGAAAAAAGCAAATAACTTTTGGTGTGTCAACGGGAATTAATGGGATACCAACAGCGTTGACAATTCAAAAAGGAAATGTTTGCGACAAAAAACATTTTAAGTCTATGCTAAAAACAGTTAGCAAAGTTTTAGAGGAAAGCAGTTTGCTCGTCTTTGATTGTGGAGCAAATACAAAGAAAAATAAAAAAGATGTAAGAGATTTAAAATACCATTATTTAACTCTGAAACAAAAACAGCGAGGACCATACAAAAAATATATTGGGGTATATAAACAATCTGTGAAGAAAATATTTTATGTTAACAACATAAAATACAAATGTGTTAAGATAAAAGAAGATAATGAATTCAAATATATCTATTTTTCTAAGAAATCTTACAAAGAACAGCGACGTAAAAGAAATAAGAAATTTAAAAAAGAACTTCAGAAGAATGAAGTTCTTTTAAGAAAAGTTAAAAGCGGAAAAGAGATTTCAAGATCTCTTTCAAAGGAGGGAGAGATTGTTTTGAGAGGCGAGCTTGATAAAAAGGAAATTAAAAATCCTTACATAACTGGATTGGAAGGATATTTTATCCTCGATAGTTCTTTAGATTTGAGTCCCTATGAAATTTTGAAGTTATATAAAGAGAGAGATCTGGCTGAAAAATTAATTAGAGATATGAAGGAAGGAACAGAGCTTAGACCAATTAGACATTGGTCTAAATTGGCAATTATTGGATATTTGACAATAGTTTTCCTCACGAATTGTATTGTTCAACTGACACATTTTCTATCCAAGAACAGCGTCGTTAAAAACTTAAAATTACTCAAAAAATATCTTGAAAATTTGACAGTTACTGTTGTGTATGATAAAAGTTTGTTTAAATTCAAGGTTCTAAGCAATGTTTCCCCTGAAATTAGGTCTATTTTAGGGGATTTTGTGGATAGATACGAGGATAAATCACTAAAATTAAGGTGGTAAAAGCCAACTGTCGCAAGTCAATAGGGAATCAAATTAGTTGGAACTTCGCTAAATGGCGAAGTTAAGTT
>CAZKWY010000038.1:0-1854 GCA_964556655.1 uncultured Candidatus Saccharibacteria bacterium | reverse complement strand
AGTTTGACAGTTTGCTAACTATTTAGTGCAGGATTTCTATTTGACAGTTTGATATGTCAAAAGAAAATCGACACTACCAGTGAAACACTGGTAGCATGCTCCGTTTCATTCCGGTCGATTTTCTTAGACCCTGCTTTTTCCATCATCTAACCACTATTGAATACAATAGTGGAAAAAGCAGATTTTAGCCAATTTTCTTATGTTATTGCTTTGTTTTGGATGCAAATTTGCTCATTTATGTTATCAAAATTAGAATAAATTCTTCTTTTTCTCTTATTTTTCAGCTTTTCAACTGTAACTGTCAAATTAGATAAGCTAATTTTGATAAATTTTGTTGAATAATTCTTTAATCTTGGCTCATCATATCGTATCAATGATATGATCAATTGTGCTAGATATCCAATCAGTAAAGCTCCATAAATGCTGTTATCCGACCATACACGTATGGGTTTGATATTTATCTCATTCTTCAAAGAATGCATTATCTTTTCTACTGAATCTTTTTCTCTGTATAAGCATAATGCTTCTTTAAGTGTCAAATTCTCGCTTGATGTTAGACAAAAAAATCCATCTCTTCCTGTAATTGTTGCTTTTTTTACTAACTCAAAAGCTTCCTCTTCAGACAAAGTTTTGAGTTTTGTCTGATATTCAATCGTTGCTTTGACTAAGACATTGTTTACTTGAAATCTTTTAGGTAAAGCTTTACCTTTTTTTGATGCTAACTCTATTTCCTTAGCTTCTTTTAATTGCCGCTCTGCTTTTCTTAAAGCAGAAGCTATGTTTTCTTTTTGTAGATTTTCTGAGAAGTAGAAGTAATTATATCTACTTGGAAATGTTTGCTTGATTCCATAAATCCCTTTTTCTGAATCAATTAATTCTGGTTTTAAATCCCAGAATCTTTGAATCAGTTTGTCATCGCTTGTGTTCAATTTCTTTGCTGTAAGAAATTGCATCTTAGAAGCGATAACTGAATTAATATTCTTTTTACTATTTCCACCTTTATCAAACACAACTAAAGAGTTAACCTGTAAGTGCCGATTAACTTGATCAAAAGTTGTTTGAAAATGTGTTTGATCATTAACATTGCCTTTGTCAATAGTCAAACCAATTGGAATATTAATTGGTTTACGCAACTCAGCAACACCAAAAGTTATTTGCTTTTTATCAGGACGATGATCACGGCTATAGCCGTACTTTGCAAGATTAGCTTTATTTCCCCAAAGGATAAGGCTACTCCAATCCATATTAATGTCAATATGCTCGAAATCATACTGACTAAAAAGAATATCTTGAAGATCAAGAATAATCTCATGATAATTTTCACCTACTTTCTCAACAGCACGATATAAAGTCTTTTGTTCAAAAGACTTCAAGCCAAATTCCTTGAGAACTTCATCACGATTAATTCAATCACTGCACCGAGTCAGGCTCAAATTCTCACTAAGCTTATATGTGATTATAGCCTCAGCTAACCCCTTGAGTGGAACACCACGTTGTTTAAACTTAGAGAAAATCTGCTCAAAATCCAATTTTTTACTGTATTTTTTCACTGCAATAGCAGTTCCAACCGGAAAAGATATATTCTTGTTGTGTTTTATTAAGTCTGTTCTTAGTTTTGTTTGTTTCATGTTAACTTAAAACAAAATTAAGGACATTATTCTATTTAACTGTCAAACTTGGGTAAAAATAATAACAAAAAGGGGTACTTTATATTTTTCGATTTTAGAATTCAATCACGGAGCTTTTAATCAGACCCTACAAATCAAAAGATTTAAAAAAGCTCTTTTAATCATTATAATAGACATTAGCGATATAAGAATCGGATCGATGGGGCTCCAAAAAAAACAAAGGCAT
>CAZKWY010000037.1:0-1881 GCA_964556655.1 uncultured Candidatus Saccharibacteria bacterium | reverse complement strand
ATAATTATCCACAGTTGTCAAGGTGGATTTTCGCTTTTTTGTAGTATAATAAAATAAATAAATAATTTAAATACATGAACAAAAAAAATATTTTAATAATCATAGGTGTTGTTGTTTTAGCTTTAATTTTAGTCCCGGTAATTTTGTTGGTGTTTTTAAACAAAGATAATTACTCTCAAGGAGAAATTGAACTTGTCTCTGGCGAAAGTGATTGGACGCAAGAGCAACATTATAATTATCAAAAATCTATCGTTGATCTTTGTGATAAATATTTAGAAGCGGCTACCGCTACCAATGAGGTGTTTTTTACTGATATGGCTAATAAAAGTTATAGCCAATGGAAAAATGAATTAAATAAAGCAATCGCTGCTTGGCAGGAGCTGGAAAGAATGAATGAAGATATGCTTTCTTTGCTTGATGGCTTAGGCGTGCCAAAAGATTTATCAAAAGCTAAGAAAACATTTTTCCTGTCATCTTTAGTTTTGGCTGCCGGGGGTGAAATCCCAGACCTAGGAGCGGTTACCGCTGTTTTTGATTCGTCAGAACATGGCCAAAAATTAAGAACAGTAGCTGAGGTTTTTGGTTGGGACGCGAGAACAGCTCTTTATCATCTTCAAAGAGAACAAAATTTATTAACAGCTCAAGCTTGGGATAAAGCAGGCGATAGTTATCAAAGATGGGAAACAGCTGCTCGAGCTATAAAAAATACTTCTAAGGTAACTGTTTTTGTCGGAGCCAATATTATTACAGCTGGTGGCGCTTCTGCGACTGTGAGTTTGGGACAGGGAGCAATGCTTGCTGTTGGTGGCGCTTCTTTGGCTTTGGAGGTAGGCGAAGATGTTTATATTTCCTTTGGCCGCGATAGCGATGCTGCTATGCTAAGAAGCGTGCAAGAAAAGATTAAGCCGGTAACTGAAATAGTTTCCATTATGTCTCTTGAAAATCTTGGAGATCCAAACAATCTTTTCTATCTAGTCGATAAATCTCAGCAGCTTACAGATTTAGCTGACGGAGCTAGTCTTTGGATAGAAAAGAAAGGCGGTAAAATAGTTTTTTCAAAAAAAGAACAAAAACCGCCTGTTGTTCCTCAGTTTTCTAATGAAGACAGTGGTTCACAAGATCAAGAACAACAGCAGTCTCAAGAAAACACTGCTTCTGGTGACAATAATCAAGAGGTTGAAGAAAAAGACAAGCTAGAGCCTGAAGAAAAAGAAGAATCACAAGAAGCGCCAAGAGCAGTAGAAGTGCCCTTAGATATTCCTCGGGGCGTATTGTATTTTGTCGGTGAATATGATTTTTCAGACAGTCACTATGATGACGGCGGAGGGACTAAGAAAGTTTTAGGCGATGTAGATATAGAGTTGAGTATTGATACAAGATATATTTATGGTTCTCATCAAAATCTTGCAAAGATGACTGGGAAAATAAAAGGATTTTATGAAGAATATATTCTTTGTGATGAAGAAAACACAAGTTATGGCAATTATTCTGATGAAGGAGGCTATATGTGTATTGAGGGCAATCTTAGGGACCATACTAAGTATCAAGTAGGCGAATGGTATATGTGGGGAGAAAGGGTGGAAATTGATAAAAACATAGAAGGAAGACTGGAATTGATAAATGATAGTTTTTGTAAGTATTTTCCGAGGGTTTGCCAAGATTATCCTTATGGACGAATTATGATTGATTCTATGGAAGCCGGGGGTTTTCTTTCAGAAGATAAAATGAGAATTGAAGGAGAAAATTGGTATGCTGATAGGCAATGATTTATATTTTTTATCCTTGAAGATTTAAAAAAACAGGGCATAGCAATATGATATTTTTAGTTGTAAGAATTAACCGCGTTGTTCACAGTTTTTCAGGATAAAAGTAATTAATTAA
>CAZKWY010000036.1:0-1982 GCA_964556655.1 uncultured Candidatus Saccharibacteria bacterium | reverse complement strand
AAATCGCGATTGTTTCATAGAGTCCTCCTGGTTACAATATACCAAAAAACTCTAAGTCACGACAGTCTATTGTTTGGGGAATAATACGCTAACGTCCTCTACAACCCCGAGCCATCATTTTACCCCCATAAACATTGATGACTCTGACATAGGCAAGTAGGGCACTCGAACCTCATCCACAACAACATGTTACTATAGGCAATTGACGCCGATTATCCCCAATGCTAACTTTGAGTCAGGCTTCAGCTCCTTGAATATTATGAGTTTTATCTTGTCAATTGCCGTTAATAGAGTTTTCATATTGCATATTAGGTCACTTTATATCAGTCAGCTTGTGACGCGTTTGAACGTATGATCGGGAGGAGGTGTGGATAGTACTTCAGAACTGATTAAGCTAATATTCGGCGGAGTTATATCTCTGGCATCAATTGCGGTAGCAGTCATGGTGTATTTGATACGCCGACGCCAGCCATGGGCACAAGCCCTGTTTCATATAGTCAATACTCTGGAGTCCGATGAAATCCGATTGATTCGCCATGAAATAATATACAAATGCCCCAACGATGATACGGGAGGTTGGGCAGCGGCCGGTAAAGATGCTAATCAGACGCAGGAAGCAATTGACAAATGGGGCGCATACATGGACATGTTGTCGCTGCTGTATTTCACTAAGCAGTTCAATACTACGCTTTTTTTCAACATGTATGGCGATGTAATAATCAGAACCGCCTACAAACTGGCACCTTACGCTTATCAACAGCGCCCGATCCGTGGTGAACAATTCTGGTTGCCATTTCAGGAACTGGTTCTCGATTTGCTGAAGGTCTGGAAAAAGCGATCAGGGAAAGGCAAATACCCCGACAGAATTGGCATTCCGGGAGCTCCTGACAAAGTAACAAGAGAGGCGTTGCTGCAAAATGAGAAGTTTAGAAGCTTCTTGCAGGCTAACAGCCTGAAAGTGAAATAGGTCTCAAATAATTGGATATACTATGAATCATAAATATGGAATCCTTTTTGACTACAACGGTGTAATTGCTGATGATGAAGCTCTTCAGGAGGCAGCTTTTGCGGAAGTTATGAAATCTTTCGGCGTTGATTTGTCACACGAGGAGTACGCCAGCTTCTGCATGGGCAGAACTGACCCGGAAGGTTTCATGGAGTTGCAGAAAGCCTATCCAGAGCGTATGCAAAATACGGAAACAAACAAGCTCTGCAAACTGAAAACGGAGAAATACTTTGAATTGGCAAAAAGTAAGTCGGTCATTTATAAAGGCGTAAGGGAAGTCATAGATAGACTATTTAAAGACTTTGCACTGGGAATCGTTACGAGTTCTTCAAAGAGAGAATTTGAGACCGTTATGGGAAAAGAAGGTATACTTGATCGATTCCAGATTTTTATTACCGCGGAAGATATTGAAAAAGGTAAACCCAATCCCGACCCCTATTTGAAGGGACTTGCTGCTTTGCAGACATTAAAGGAAAATACCGTAGCCATTGAGGATTCGGCCTCTGGAGTTAAATCCGCAAAGGCAGCTGGCATAAAGTGCCTTGCTGTACTGCATACCACGCCGGAAGATCGCTTGCGTGATGCTGATAAGATTGTGAGTTCCATTACAGAAATTGATAGTTCGGTAATTCGACAAGTGTTTCTTCATAAGTAGTCAATCCTAACTGTAATTAGTTGGCACTTCCCGCAAAAAGGTTCTAACATCCTCTACGACCCCGAGGATACCAATAAGTTGCGAATTTTCATATAAAACGCGCCAGCAATTTTCTGCTTGATACAGCATTTTTCGGTCAAGCAGGAGAAAGTTCGAGCCACCATTTTACCCCTATAAACATTGACCTTTCTGACATAGGCAAGTAGGACACTCGAACCTTTTCCATAATAGCCAATAGATACAGGGGTATAATTATTGTCTGTGGATAGCTAACCTGAAGAAGATGAGATACATCGGTAACACCTCTCGTATTAGGGTAGA
>CAZKWY010000035.1:0-2090 GCA_964556655.1 uncultured Candidatus Saccharibacteria bacterium | reverse complement strand
AAAGAAATTATTGAAGAGACTATTGCGGTGATGGAGAACGGAGGAGCTGTTATTTATCCTCTGGGCGGGTTTTATTATTTAGGAGTGAACGCTCTTAATGAAGAAGCAATTAAGCGCCTTTTCAAAATAAAAAAAAGGTCCCTGAGCAAACCCATGCCGATAATGGTAAAAAATTTGGCAATGGCGAAGAAGTTTGCTTTTATCGATCAGAAAAAAGAAAAGACCGCTAACTCATTTTGGCCTGGAGCGGCTATTCTTGTTTTTGAAAAAAAATCTAATCTGCCGAAATCTCTTGCTGCGGGCAAGAAGACAATTGCTTTGCGCATGCCAGAAGGTCCTTTTTCAACTATGCTAATAAGGAAGGCTAGTTTTCCGGTAGCTTGTGTTTCAGCTAGTTTTTCCGGAGAAGCGCCTTTAGTTTATTCTTCTTCCGTGATCAGCGCCTTTGAAAAAGCTTATCCGCGGCCCAACCTGGCCTTAGATGCTGGCGATCTTTCTCCCAGCGCTTCTCCTAAAATAGTTGACTTAACTGCTAACCAGCCAAAAATTACGCGAGCCGGCCCTATCAGCAAAGAAGAGCTTCTTAAAATGTTTAAATAAGGGCTTTTTTCGTCTATTTTTCTGCAACGACATTTGAATCTGCTGTGTCATGTCAACAAAAAAGAAGGCGCCAAAATCGAGGGATTGCTCTGCCGAATCAGTTTTGGCCTAAATGGCATTGATAAAGATTTTAATTCTTCAACATGGAAGGTCCCCCGCTTTTTAGACACGCAGTCTAAGGCGCAATGGCCTCAGAAAGGAAAAACATCATGGCGAAATCAAGACATGTTGTCCGCCCGGAGTTGGGAGCAGATTCTGGACAGAATTAAACAAGAGGGAGTGTCTGTTTCTCGGATAGGGATAGGTGAAGATGGCTCTTCGGTCTATTAAGATAGATAATCCATCTATAATCAATCTTACATCGTGGGGTTTTCAAGGCAAAGGGAGGACAAGCTGCCTCCGAAGGATGGTCGATTCTCCTTCTGAACATTCGCCGAAATTGAGAATTTTTCACTATTTCCAAAAAAGCATTAATTTTTAAGCATAAAAAAGGGCGCATAATTATTTTCGCGCCCTCAGCTGGATCTACAATAGAAAAGCTATAGTGCTCATGCCTTGCTTGGCTGGAGAGTCCCTCTTGCCTTACGGACAAAAGCTGGCGTGCTAGCACAATAGTTCTCCCAATTGAGTTCACTGACTACAAAGCGATTGAAGTAGTCCTTTTGATCGGTTGCTTTTTCAAAGAACTTGCAGGAATGTTTGTTGCTGCAGACGGCCGCACGACGTCTCCGATCAAAACTTAAGATATAATCTCTGCGCTCAGGACATCTTTCCATCTCTCCTGCCTCCTTTTTAGTGATTGCTTTTTGCCTCTATGCTTTTTTCTAGATATTCTTGATATGGCTGAAACAGTTTATAATAGGCTTGGGCCTTAACTCCTTCGAACTTCCTTGTTTGAACATTTGCAATTTAAAAGGTTAAAAGAACCTCAAAGAACGAAGCATCGAGTTCAAAATTAATTCATGGCATTCGAATGCAGTGAAAATATAGGGACCTTGATCCATGTTTAACGCAATATCTGTTATTATAGATCCGCAGGGAGGTATGTGTTGAGTAATCTTGCCAGTTTTTCTTATGCCCATTACTCCATCAATCTGAATTTCTTGAGATTCACCTGCAATTCTTAATTCTAGATCTTTGATTTCTTGTGCCTAAGAAAGCTCTGATACGTAAAACTTAATCCCGGGCTTCGTTGTGACATTGTCTTTTGCTTCTTGAGAAATCGTCCTTTCATGAAAAGGATAGAATTCAACGATGCGCAACGGGCGTGGCGAAGGAGAAATCTTGCCTTTAGTTATTCTTATTCTCCACCCCTCCGGATACTTCACCTCAAACCCATACTCCTCATTCCCGTAGGTCTTCCAATCCGAAGTGTCTATATCATCATCCTTGGCGTCAGTGTCCGGCAGAATCTCTTGGTCGGGGAGGTGGGAGATGTCCTCACTGACAGAATCAACGATCAGGGAGGAAATTCCTTGGCTAGCTCTATC
>CAZKWY010000034.1:0-2176 GCA_964556655.1 uncultured Candidatus Saccharibacteria bacterium | reverse complement strand
GTCATAGAAATATATGTTTTGAGAATCTATTGATTTTAAAACAGAATAATGATCTACTTTTTCTGGTGGATAATAGTAGCAAATTATTATGGTATAACCTTGTTTTTGGAAATATTTTAGGTCTTCAATTGTGGCGTTCCTTTTAGCGATATAATTTAAATTATATTTTTCTGCAACTCTTGGAAAATCTTTGTGCCAAGTTCCCCGAACTTTATTTGTTTTTAAAATCTGAACAACTTGTTTTTCTGATTTTTTAATTTCTGATTTTTCAAGTGCCATCCTCATTGCAGCAGAGCCACAAGTCCAACAAGTTTCTTGTTTGTGAAATGGAAATTAAGTCATAGTATTAAAGCTGGTTCTTTCCTTATATAAATCTTGTCAAAAACTTAAATGTCGCTTAACATCGGTCCTGTTAGTTTCCCTCGACAGAGGTTGAATTTTAGTGCAACGTTCGGCGAACAGGCTGTCTTATGATTCCAAAAAATAAAAATAATCAAGCCCAAAACAAATTTTTTTAATACTTTCTTCTAAACGTTTTCCAACTTTCTTTAATTTATTATATATCTTTTTTAAATTATAAGCAATTGAGAACAAATTAACTTCATTTTCACATGGTTCTTTTCCCCTCATTTTAAACTCCCTATAACCTAAGTTATGAAAGATATGTCCTTGAGCTACTTCTCCCTTATGAAATCTTTTATTATATTTCTTTAATCCTGTTTTAGTCTTAAAACGAAGTCTTATCTTCCTCATTAAAGGATTTATCTCTGTTTCACGATACGGTTTTTTGCTCTTGGATTTAATGCATTCAGCTTTGAACTTACAACTTTTACATTTGTTGATCTTGTAAACATTGGTCCAATTTCCAGTCTTTTTGTTTTTAACAGACCTCCTGGCAAAATCCATCCTATGTCCTGCAGGGCATATCGCTTGATTTTTCTTAAAATCAAACTTAAAATTGTCATTGTCAAATTTTGAAATCTGATACGCCTTTCCATGCAGCTCTTTTGTTGTGGTATTATCTGGAATATATGCAATAGCTTCTTCTTTCTCATAATACTGAGCAGTTATGCTCCCAGAATATCCATTATCCTGAAAAATCTCAACACCTTTTAAGTTGACATTCTGTTCTTGCTTAAACTTCTCCATTGTAGGAATTGTTTCATGGCTATCATTTGGAGAATCAGAAATATAGTTGCCAACAATAATCTCTCCTTTGTCTTCAATAAGAAGTTGGCAGTTGTAGGCTTGCTCGTAATGCAAGCCTTTCTTCATCTTCATCATCTTAGAATCCATATCTGTTAAGTTAACTTTGTTAACTTTTTCTTCTTTAATCTTGGCTTTAGCTTTTTCCATTTGTTTCTTTGCTTTGTTAGTATCATTCATCATTTCTTTAATTTTCTCTCTTAGCTTTCTTCTGCTTGTTAAATGGTCAGGAATCTTTGGCTCTCCATTTGAGTCGCCATATTTCTTATCTTCTTCCTTATCAACTTTGTCCATCTTTTTGAGATGTTTATCGACAAAGTCTGATAAGAAATTTATTTCATCTTTAGTAAAGCTATTACTTTTAGAAGCATTAGCTTTAACCTTTATTCCGTCGAGGTAAAGCTTATTGAAGTTGACCATGTTAAGGCTTTTAGCTATTTCGATAGTTTTCAAAAAAGTTTCTTTTATCAATTGCTTGTTTTCTTTTCTAAACAGAGCAATTGTGTGAAAATCAGGATTTAAGTTTTCAGCTAAATATCTAAAAATTATATTTTCATATGTTAATTTGTTTAATTTTCTTGTAGAAGTAACTCTTTCGCAAATACCATTTATGATTATCTTTAATAGAATTCTAGGATGATAGCTAGGATTGCCCGGACCTTTAACCTTTTCATCAAAGTTTGAGAAGTCTAGTTGGCCAATAATGTCTTCTATCAGATAACAGATATGATCTTTTGGAATTATGTCTCTTAAATTTGTTGGGAGAAGTTGTGTTTGTCTTGGACTTGATTTGATATAAACCATGTAAAATCACCTCGTTTCATATCATTTTATAGACGAGAAACTATATAAATCTTTCTATTTCTCGTCGAGAAATAATATTGCAGAATTAATAATTATGAGACAACCTGCGGAGTGAAACGGAGCATGCTACCAGTGTTTCACTGGTAGTGTCGATTTTCTTTTGACA
>CAZKWY010000033.1:0-2534 GCA_964556655.1 uncultured Candidatus Saccharibacteria bacterium | reverse complement strand
TTTTTGAACGGTGATTAACCGTATCTTCAATAATTTTTCCGTCTTTTAAAGTAATTATCCTCTTTGCTCTTTTGGCAATATATTTTTCGTGGGTGACTAAAATGATTGTCTTGCCCTCTCTGTTTAATTTTTCAAAAGTTTCCAAAATTTGCTCCCCGGTTTTAGAGTCCAAATTTCCGGTCGGTTCATCAGCCAAAATTAAAATAGGATTATTAACCAAAGCTCGGGCAATAGCTACTCTCTGCATCATTCCGCCCGATAACTGATTTGACAAATGAGACCAGAATTCTTCAGGAAAAGCCGCGGATTTTAAGGCCGTTTTAGCAACTTCCTCTCTTTTTTGCTTTGGAATACCGGCATAAATTAAGGGCAGGGTAACATTTCTTAAAACGGTCGCTCTAGGTAAAAGATTAAATGTTTGAAAAACAAAGCCAAATTTTCTTTTTCTGATTTCCGCCAATTCGTCTTCGGAAAACTTGGAAACATCTTTTCCTTCAAAAAAATATTGGCCGGATGTTGAAGTATCCAGACAGCTTACAATATGCATTAAAGTTGATTTTCCAGAACCGGAAGCCCCTATAATAGCCACAAACTCTCCTTTTCCAATGGAAAAAGAAACACCTCTTAGGGCACGAGTTTCTACTTCTCCTGATTTGAAAACCTTAGTAATATTTTTAACATCAATGAACATATTATCTTGGGGTTATTATTTCATTTCATTCCTTTACCACTACCTCCCGTAGTTCCTGGTAATTGAAATCCTTGATTTTGATCAGATTGGGCTTCATCGGCTTGGCTAATTGTCCCTGTTACGACAACATCGCCTTCTTTAAGACCGGAAACAATCTCGGTCATCGTATCATTTGAAATCCCAACTTCAACTTGCTGAGAACGGGGATTATTATTTTTCATCACCTGGACATAATAAGTGCCCTGTTGAGATTTCACTGCCGAATTCGGAACTGAAATAGCATTTTGTTTGGATTCGGTGATAATATTGGCCGTAACACTCATTCCCGGTTTGATTTTTTTATCCTGCACATCAAAGGCAATTTTAACGCCATAGTTTACTACCCCCTGATCAACCATGCCCAAAGTATCAATTTCAACCACCTCGCCAGTAATAGATAAATCTTCTACAGCATCAAAAACGAGATTGGCTTTTTGCCCGATTTGAACTTGAGCCATATCAATTTCATTTAAGGTTACCTCGGCAATTTTTTGCTCAGTAATCAAAGTAAAAAGACTATCATTGCTTGAGACATTATCTCCTTTAGCCATATTAACCTCTGCGATTTGACCATCAAACGGAGCCTGGATAAAATGATCAGCATAATTATTTTGCGCTTCTAATAAATTATTTTCTTTTTGTCTGACTGATAATTCTTTACTTTTGATTTCCAATTCGGTTGCCCCAGATTTTAAATCAATTAATTTCTGCTCTTTTTCAGCTATGCTCCTTTCCGCAGCTGCCAGCTCTAATGGTTGATTTTGCTCCATTTCTTCTAAGTCCCTATCTGCGTCCCTAATGGCGTCTTCGTAATCTTCAATTGATCTTTGAGCTGATAACAAACTAGAAAGATGAGAATTAGTTTTGCTTGTATAAGAACTTAAATTAGATTGATAACTGCTAACGTCACTATAAATTCTCCAACCTTTGTCAGTACGAGATTCCACCCAATAATCAAGCATATTAGTTTCGCTTTTGACAGTGTCGGCTACTTTTTTGGTTGTTTCTAAAGTTTGTTCTAAAAGCTCTTCAATTACATCTTTTTCAGAATACCTGCTTGTGTCTTTGTATTCATCAAAATTATCTTCATAAGCACTTTTAGCTGTTCCATAATTATCTTCTGCTCTATTAAGATAATCTTCAAAATCATCTCTGTCTTCGCTATGAGGACTAATAGCATTTAATAAAGTTGCATTATTTGCATAATTATAAATTGGTATCTCCGTATCTGAAATCTCTTCACTAAACAAAACCGTGTAAAGTCCGGTTATAATATCTGGTAAATCTAAAAAAGTATTAGCAATTGTATTGTAAGCGTCTTCGTAAGCTTTTTCCAAATTATCTTCTGCTTTTTGTTTAATTTCAATTGTGTCTTGATAATTATTGGCGTGTGTTGTTTTTAATTTAGTCAAAGAATCCTCAGCGTCTGCTAAAGAATTTTCTGCCTGAATTAAAGTCAATTTATCAACCGGGGCTAAAAGTTCCTCTAATTCCAGCTTGGCATTTTCTAAAGTTGAGCTAGCATCCGCAACTGAACGAGCTGCGCTGCGATCGTCGATTTGAGCAATTAAATCTCCTTGCTCAACAGTTTGCCCAGCTTTAACATTAACTGATACCAAATCGCCGGATACTTTTGGTTTTACCTCTACCTGATTAGAGACTGATATTTGACCAGTGCCAAAAATTGAGGAATTTAACATTCCTTTTTCAACAGTGGCCGTAGTATAAGTATTGGCACTTTCTTCAGTATTAATCTTTTGATAGCCAAAATAACTACCACTAATTATAACAGCTACAATAACAA
>CAZKWY010000032.1:0-2539 GCA_964556655.1 uncultured Candidatus Saccharibacteria bacterium | reverse complement strand
AAATTACAGTCCTTGAAGGACTGTCAAAAAAGGACTGTCCTAGAATTACAGTCCTTGATATTAAAATGGACGATAGAGGGAACAAAAATCAAACTTGTCATAAAGGTGGATATTACCATATCTACAATAGAGGCAATCAAAAACAGAAGATCTTTTTAGACGATCATGATTATCTTTTTTATCTTCAAAAGATGAGAAGCGCTAAAGAAAAGTCAGAAGTTTCTATAATATGTTACTGCTTAATGCCCAACCATATTCATATTTTAGCAAGACAAGACGCTGAAAAGCCTATCTATAGATTTATTTCTTCCCTTCACACTAGCTATCCAATGTATTTTAATAAAAGATATAATAAAGTAGGACATCTTTTTCAGGGCCGTTTTAAACAGAAAAGTATTGAAAATAATGAATATTTAAACTATCTTTCTTCGTATATCCATTTAAATCCGATTATTGATGGATTGGTTAAGAAACCGGAGGAATATAAATGGTCTAGCTATTCTGATTTTATTGGGGTACGGGAAGGTACTTTATGCGATAAATCTCCTATTTTAGATAATCAATCTCCCTCCGACTACAGAAAAAGGACCGAAGAAGAGTCAATTGACAGACTAATTAGCAGAGATTTTCAAGAAAAATTAGGTATCAAGGACTGTCCTTAAAGGACTGTCCTAGAATTACAGTCCTTGGGGTTTAATTTTTGTGGAAAAAGAAGAGTTTATAAAATTATACGATCAATACGCGCCTAAAGTATATCGCTTTATCTTACTGAAGGTTGGCTCATCTCAAGACTCTGAAGATCTGACATCAGAGGTTTTTTTCAAGTTATGGAAAAAAATGAGCGAAAAAAAGAAAAGAATCAGTCATCCTCCAGCTCTTATGTATCGTATCGCGAGTAATTTAGTTACTGATTTTTATAGAAAAAAGGGGCGTAGAGAGCTTTCTATAGAGCCAAAAGATGCTATTTTTACTAACATTGAAGAAGACAATAGCTGGCTAAAGAAAATAGAATCAGACGAAGATGTTAAAGAAGTAAAAAAAGCTTTGAACGAATTAAAAGAAAGTTATCAAGATATCATTATTTGGCATTATTTAGATGATTTTTCTATTAAGGAAATTTCTCAAATCATGGAAAAACCAGAAAATTCTGTAAGGGTTTTATTGCATCGTGCTTTAAAAAACTTAAAAAGAAGCTTGCCTAAAGGACTGTAATTCTAGGACAGTCCTAAAATTACAGTCCTTGAAGGACTGTCAAAAAAGGACTGTCCTAGAATTACAGTCCTTGGGTGTAATGGAAATGAGGTGATTACGGCTATTATTATATATGGAAAAGGATTTGAGGGAAAAAATCAAAAAATTAAGAAGAATAGAGCCTTCCAAAGATTGGCTTTCTTTAGCCAGGCGTAATTTGATAACTCATATTGAATTTTACGGAGAAAATAAGAGAAAAGGCTTTTTTTGGGGATGGATAGAAAATCTGCAATCTGTTGCTTTGGCAGTTTGCCTTTTGATTGTGTTTTTAGGAGGGCCTTGGTTAGCCGTTAAAGCTTCAGAAGCTAGCTTGCCCGGTGAATTGCTTTATTCAGTAAAAAGGATTAGCGAAGGAGTTAAAACAATGGCGTCTTCAAAGAACCACAGGGTCCAGCTTCAAGTTGAGTTTGCCAATAGGCGATTGGAGGAATTAAATAAAATTACACGAAGTTATCCTTTTTCTAAAATTGACAAAGAAAAAGACGAAAAAGTTAAGGAAGCTGTTGGTGGACTAAAAAACAATTTAGCGAATGCTGGTGAATATTTGGAGGCAATTTCTAAGGAAGAGATAGTCAGTGTTGCTGAGGAGATGAAGCAAATTAAGGAAGAGATCAATAAGGCGAGAGAAAAGGCCCTAGAATCAGAAAATGATCTAAACGAAGCAGAAAAAGCTGTTGAGGAAATAGATCGGCAAATTTTAACAGTCTTGAAGGCACAAGATGGGGAAAAAGAAAATATATCAACAGGAACTTCTACAGAAGAAGAAATTTTGATCTTTCTAGAAGAGCTTGAAGACGGAGCTATTACCACCACGGAAGAGCTTATTAATCAGGAAGATGATAAAGAGAAAGCTGATTAGTTTATCCACAGAAAGCAGGTTGTTTTATTAGTTAATTAAAAATATACTTTGATTTAGGGGAGCTCTAATCTCAACGATTGGTCGAAGACCTCAAAAAAGAGGTTGATTGTTGCTATTTAGAGCGGACAATATTGTATTAAATTAAGAAAAAGAAATGTGAGTAAAAACAGTCGTAAGGCCTTTTGTAAAAAAACAGAAAGGCCAAGGAGGAAAGGTCTGTGGTCGATACGATTGTCTAAAATTTGGTCGAATGAGATTGTCTAATTGATATTAGCCAGTCTCAGAGATAACCAAAATTATAAAATGAATAAAAGATTCAAGAAATCGGTTTCGGTTTTGACTTCAGTCACTACGGCTTTTTGGCTTTCCGGCGTAGCAATGCTGGCGCCAATAGCAGCAAGCGCTGCTGACGTAGTTGACGGCGACCTT
>CAZKWY010000031.1:0-2642 GCA_964556655.1 uncultured Candidatus Saccharibacteria bacterium | reverse complement strand
TCTCCGCGAGTAATCGACACGCCTCGCGAATCAGCTCCTGCCGATCCCGTCGCCGTACGATCAACTGATTGACGTCGCGTATCGCCCGGAGCAAACAGTTTAGGCGGATGATCCTGTTTTCGGCAAGCTCGATCTCGGTGATGTCCTGACACGTGCCGCGAATCAGGACTACCTTTCCTTCTTCGACCTGCGGACGACCGGAAGACCTGATCCATCTGTGCATTCCTTCGGCGACAACCATTTCCAGTTTCAGATCAAACGGCTCGGCGTCTTCGATCGCGGTCTTGAGTGCCGCCTCGATATCATTGCGTGATTCCTTGGTGTAAAAACTCAGAGCGCGTTGCAGAGTCATCGGCATATCCGGAACAACACCGTGAATGCGTGCGGCTTCTTTACTCCACGCTCCTTTTTTGGTATCCGGATCGAGCTCCCACGCTCCGACCCGTCCAATCCGTTCTGCCGACTCGAGAAGCTCCTCGTTTTTTTGCAGTTCCTCGGTACGTAGTGCCACCTGTCGGCGCAGCGAGCGTGACCAGAGAAAAACGAACAGGAGAATCGCGAGCAATGGTACAACGATAAACGCGGCGTATCGAAGCACGAGTGCAAGCGAAATCGTCTTCGGTTGGTAGATACCGAGCCATTTCTCGTATATGCGGCGGTACTCGCCATTTTCCTCCACGAGCTTCAGACCTTCACTGAAAAGCGCAACGAGGGATTTCTGATTGTTGGGAACCGCAATACAGTATTCGGGAGAGAGGATCGGCTGATCCCCCACTTCCAGATCGTCCCATCCGTGCTTGTTTATCCAATACAATGCCGTAAAACGCGACACCAGAGCACAATCGCTCCGATCCTCGAGCACCTCCCGAAGTGCCGCTTCCTGTGATTCGACAGCCTTCAGCCGTTCCCCCAGTCCGTTCTGAAGCAGATAGTCATGCATGATGTCCCCGCGTTGTACCACCAGATCGAGATTCGACAGGTCTTCTATTGACTCGGGCGATTCGTTACGGGCTTTGTGCACGATGCCGACGTAATGTGTTGCGGTGTAAGCTTGCGTGAAATCGAATGTCAGATCGCGTTCGGTGGAATAGAACATGCCCTCGAGGACGTCGATTTCGCCGCGAGCCAATGCCTCGCGAACCTGCGTCCACGGACCGAGACGTATTTCGATTTCGAGGTCCATCTCTTTCGCAATCGCTCGTATCAAGTCTACGTTGAAGCCCGCAGGCCGACCGCTTGCATCGAGAAACTCGAAAGGCGGGAAATTGTGATCCCCTCCTACTACGATGTTTTCGCTTCGGGGAAGCTCGAGCGCCGCGAACCATTTAGCGTGCAGATGCCTGTAGGTCCCGTCGGCCATGACCACCGCGAGCCCTTCATTCAGAAGAGCCAGTGTGTCACGATCGCCTTCCTCCACGGCGAAACAGAAATCCTGTCTGAATCCTTCCACCGGAGATTCGATCGGGCGGATGTTCGTCAAATTATACCTGTGAATCAGTCGCAATGCTACGAGCCTCTGCATAACGACGGCATCATGCATTCCCTCCGACAGCTCCCGAAGCGCGACGTCGAATGTCGCGGTGGTGCGAATGTCGATGCCGCGCTCCTCTCGTCGAAGAAACTCCTCCGCGTTGTCGTCCTTCATCACCGCTACCGAGCGGCCGCGCAGGTCTTCGAGGCTTCGTATTCCGGTCTCCCCGCGTCGAACGACGATCGCCCCGTGAAGCGACATATACGGAAATGTAAAATCGAAGATGCTTTCTCGTTCCGGCGTTCGCCCGACCAGCGGGAGAGCCTGGATCTCACCTCTCTCGAGAAGACCGCGAACCTCCTCCCATGTCCCGGTTCGATAGGTAACCTCGTAGCCCATCGCATCGAGTGCCTCCCGCATCAACTCGACTGAAAAACCCGAGGGGTCGCCGTTCGAGTCCAGCATGCTGAATGGAGGATAATCGATCTCCGATGCGCTGATTATGGTGGGCGCCGCTTCGAGGTTTGTCTGGATAAATGAGAATAGTATTGCCGTGGCGGCGAGAAGTACCCGGAGTTTGGACAACTTACTCGGTCGATAGAGAGAGGAACTACCCGGTAGGCCGGAGACCGAATTGTATATGGTTTTTATCATTCGAATGTCGACTACAACGTTATTGACCGATTCTACACGATCAGTATAGCACGAAAGCGCGGTAGCGACCGAACGGGATTGACCAATCGGCGAAGGATACAAATGATTTCGTCAGGTTCCTCAATGATCTCGATCACCTTCATGTAGGCGTTCTCTCGAAAACCGAGGCATCTGCCCCGTTGCCGCGCCGCGGATTCTACTCACCTGGTCCTATGAGCTTCGGCGCGGTCCCCGCCGAGATGAACGTGAGAGCTCCGAGCACGATCAGCGCGACCGCTGCCCATGGCGCCGCCGTGGGGAAGATCGACGCTTCGTCCACGTACGGAAGCGAGATACGCCACAGCACCAACGCAACGAGTCCCATCCCGAGGATAGCACGCGCGCTACGCGCGAACCGTTGCACGCCGGACAATGGCGCCCATCGCCGACGCCCGGTGACGAGCCCTCCGACGGTTCGGTACGCCGTGATCGCTGCGGCGACGGCAACCGCCGCAATGATGACCCAGACCACGCGCGT
>CAZKWY010000030.1:0-2743 GCA_964556655.1 uncultured Candidatus Saccharibacteria bacterium | reverse complement strand
GATGAAAGCATGAAAGAAGTCATTGATGAAGCCCCCGCCGAAAAACACCCCCAAGGCTGACTGGCTTTTCTTTTCGCCAAATAATCTTTTATTAGAAAACGACTGCGTTCTTTTTTGCTCTTATTTAGCTTAAGGCGCGCGGAAAGAATAATTTCTCTGTTTTTTCTAAAAAGACTGTCCCGATAAAAAAAATCGCACTGATTAGAAGAATATTCAGTTATCTTTCCCGAAGCCGACAAAACACGAACGCTTTCTATAAAATCTGACATTTTTCCGCCAAAAGATCCCGCATTGCCTCGAATTGCCCCGCCCAGACTCCCGGGGATGCCAGCCGCCCATTCTAAGCCACCTAAACGAGCCTCCAGCAAAAAAGAGACTAGATATGGAAGGCTCACTCCCGCTTCTGCATAAACATCTTCTCCTTTGATCTCATATCTGCCTAAATCTATTTTGATAACTATGCCTTCAAAGCCTTGGTCAGCCACCAATAAATTGCTTCCACCGCCTAAAACAAAAAAAGGAAGGCCTTTTTCTTCCGCAAAGCTAACCGCTTCGACAATTTCTTCAGAATTGCAAGCCGAAAGATAATACTTGGCCTTCCCTCCGATTCTGAAAGTAGTCTGTAGCATTAAAGAAAAATTCTTCTGAAAATTAACCATAAACGCCAATGCTAAGGATAAAGTTATTCTTCATATCTTACATCTGAACCGGTAAGGTAAGAGTCTCTTTCAACGCTATTAATTAAGTAAATCATTTCCCATAAATGGCCCGTTAGGACAAACTGTTCGGCAGTCATATTAAGCCAATGCTTTGTCCCATCGGCATTAAGCTCGTAAACTTTAGAATCCCCGTCCGCCCGAACAAGCCATGATTCTTGATACTGCGCCAACACTGAAGGGCCTACTTCAATAACATCTTCCCAGCGCAGATGACGATATTGATTAAAGATCTCCGCTGTCTGAATCCATCTTTTGTAGTTTCCTTTAATAATATAGACACGGTAATCGTTTTTAGCCCGCAAAAGAGACCCCTCCGGGTAGAGGCTATCGCCTAAAGAATAGGTGAAGGCATCGGCCAGAATAAATTCATTGCCCTTCCTATCTTTAAGGAGAAGGTCAACTTCTCCTTCGCTGTGCGCTGGGGCAATAAATTTAATCTGATTATTGCCTGCTATTTCAAAATTACTAATTTCTTCTCCGCCAAAAATAATTTTCTCTGTTTGCGAAAGATTGCTTCCTTTAACAACTATCTCTATGTCACCTTTAATAGACCCGCTTAAAGGCAAAAGAGAGCTTGCCACAGGCCCTGACATTTCTACGCTAGAAGCAGTAAAAGAAAAAAGAGCGGTCGGTTCATTGCCATGAAAGCCACTCTTTTTGTATTGGTTAATAGGAATAAGAACTACTGATTTGTTTTGGCTGGTAAAGTTAGGAATATAAGCAACGCCAGTTTGGTCTTCCATTCTGACAAAAGAAACAGTTGTTTCTCCATCATTGCCAAAAACAATGTAAGGCACTATAAAGTCGCTACGCCCCAAAGAGCCAGAACATTCTAATTTTAAAGTATCCCGATCGGTTTCTTGCGCTGTTCCTTGTCTAAAACGGTACCAATGAGCAGACCAGTCCTTAACAGAGCTGCTTCTAGAGACAATTAGATTAGGAAAGCCGCTATAGCTGGCGCTGTAATCAACTTTTATTTTCTGCTCTTTAAGATGCTCGTTTAGGTAGCAATATTTGTCATCCTCTCCTGTTTGGCAATCGTTGAGATAGCTGGCTATTGTCCAGTCCACAAAGACATCTGAAAAATCTTCTTCGTAACCCATTTCCGATAACGCCCTATCAATACTGGCAATTCCTACCTGATCGTTCAAGATCATCTTAGTCAAAATCCCTTCTCCGTAACGATCAACTAAATAATGGAAAAAGAGATTGGCTACTCCGTAATCAGCCACCCTTTTTTTCCATTCGGTTAAAGAGTCTGAAGGAAATTCCAAAAAAGTATCTACGCGGCTCGCCAAATAGCTTCCGCTATACTCATCATTGTATCCGCACACTGTCGGAGCGTACTCAGAACGAGCCTCGTTAAGCCAAACCTCCTCTTCTACTCCATGCAAAATACTTTTTTGATAAAAAGTAATAAGGTGCTGAAATTCGTGCGCTAAATAGGCATATTTATTAGGACTAAAAAAATTATCGCCATTTAAATAAATCATTTCTCTTTCGTTAGACGAGCTAACTTTGCTTTTGGGATATTCATCATAAGTATTGATATATCCACCCGCTCCACTTCTTAATTGAGTCAAAAGGATAGTAATCCTTTTGTCATTATCAATGCCGGGCGACCATTCAGAGCCAAAAACAGCTCTCTCTTTCGGATAAATCACCTGGTCAAATTCATCTCCCGCGCTCCTTAAAATATCCATTAGCTCTATTCTTTTAGAACTCATCAAATCAAACCAATATTCGTTTTCCACATAAAAATAGGCTCGCTCACTTTTAAACTTAAGGGTGGCGGTTGCTTGGCCTCTCCCAAACACATCATAAGAAGAATCCAAATTAAAAACGACTTCATCTCCCACAGCATTGGCTTGGGCTAAAGCAGGCAAAACAAAGAAACCTCCTATTAAAAGAAAACTAAAAATTATTTTTTTTCTACGTTTTAAAATAGGCATTTTATTTGTTTTCTAATCCGCCGCAATCTCCTCTCCTTCTTGATAAGCGGATAAATCAGTCTGATTGATAGT
>CAZKWY010000029.1:0-3481 GCA_964556655.1 uncultured Candidatus Saccharibacteria bacterium | reverse complement strand
GAATAACTATGGCACACCAAATAGCGGGACACGTACAACCTGAGTTAGATAAAAGTGAACATGCCAGTATTGGCGGGGTGGAAGGTAAAAAGGTTTTTGTAATTGATGACAGCGGGAACCAGATTTTGGATTTTGGGTCTAAGGCGTACGCTACCCAAGTAGCCGAAGATAGTGGAGATAGTAACGTAACCAACGTAGGCAAGGCAGACCCAGGCACGGCTACCAGTGCGGCTAGCTGGCAAATACAAAAGATAGATGAAACTAGTGGGGCGGTTATTCAGTTTGCTGATGGGGATTCTAGCTACAATAACGTTTGGGACGACCGAGAGTCGTTGAGTTATTCTTAATTATGGGAGTATCAGTTGATAAATTATTAGGTAAGGTTTTACTCCACGACCACGTGGCGGAGAATATCCTATCCTCTGCTCTGGTGGACACTAAAGCCAATATCTTGGCAGAGACGCCAACAGCAGGTAAGATAGCCTTTACTACCGATAGCCATGAGTTTTTGGTTTATAACGGAACAAACTGGAAAATAGTACCAGTTACTTTAGAAACAGAAACTTCTAGTCCTGATATGGGGGCGTATAACGAAGATGGTCTTGGAGTAAGCAGTAAGCAGGGTTATGGGGATGATTATTTAGCAACTAAAAGAATTAGCCAATGTTTAATTGGGAATAGCGATAGAGATGAAGAGGGTTCAATTAGAGTGGTTGACGGTACTTTTCAAATTTATGCTAATAGTGTTTGGAATGATGTAGTGATTAACTTTAGGTTTAGGGAAGATAGTGCTGGTTCTTATGAGTTAGAACATAAACCAGTAGGGTTTGAAATGTGGTATGAGATAATGAGTGGAAACAGTGATACACTAGGCATTGATGGTAAACCGATTGTTCAGCAATATACTACATCTATGGGTGCTTTTCAAAAAGATTTAATAATTTCAGGAGGTACTTTTTAGGAGGTAAAAAATTATGGCAACAATAAACATAAACGCTGATACAGGCGATGATGGTACTGGAGATGGCTCAAGTGATAGTCCTTATGAGACATTAGCCCACGCCTTTGACCAATCAAGTAGTGGCGATACTATTTATTGTCAAAATAGTACTGCTAGTTATGATTTTGTGGATGATACCTTTGACCACGATATTACTATTGAAGGGCAAAGTTATGACGGGGCGGTTTTTGATGCCGACTCTGTTCAGCTACAAAATTGGATTGTTAGTGATAATGTTACCTTTGGGATTAAGTATTTGACCATTCAAAATGTTTTAAACACAGATGGCAACAATCAGCATGTAATACATTTACCTTCGTCCTTTGATTTTATTGCAACAGGTTGTGTTTTTAAGGATATTAAAACTAGAGCAGAGGCACCAGCAGGAGTAGTTTTTGGGAGTAGTGGCACAGGTGTAAAGAGTGTGTTGTTACAAAGTTGTGTGTTTGACAATATAGAGTGTGCTACTAATACTGGGAGCAGGCGGTTTTGTGTTATGAATATAGGGGGTTGTTCGGAGGGTTCTACTTGGGAGGCTTATAACAATACATTTTATTTTAAAACATCTGGTGCTACAGTTCCTGTAGATGGAGTATTTCACATATATGGTGATGTTTCGGACAATTTAACCACCACTGTTAAGAATAATATATTTAAAAATGATACTGGCACTAAAATGAATATTTTTGATGGTTATGGTGACCCCGACCTTAAATCAATAGCTACTTTTGACCATAACTGTTATGAAACCGATGATTGG
Source organism: uncultured Candidatus Saccharibacteria bacterium (assembly GCA_964556655.1). Taxonomy (GTDB): domain Bacteria; phylum Patescibacteriota; class Minisyncoccia; order Portnoybacterales; family UBA2143; genus CAZKWY01. The sequence goes on along the minus strand of CAZKWY010000029.1, from coordinate 1,721 downwards.
AATGTTGATGATGGGGGTGGGGCAGATGACAAATGGGATGTAACAGAAACTAACAGCCTAACAGAAGATCCTCTGTTGGTTGATCCAGCAAATAGTAATTTTAAACTACAGCCTACTAGCCCTTGTATTGAGGCTGGAACAACAATATGAAGATAGTTAAACTAGATAAAAACCAATTTATAAACGGTAGGGAAAGAGTAAAAGGTGAGATAGTTGTCGGCAATTATAAAGGACGGGAAATAATAAAAGACATTAACAAGGTAAACAAACAGAAGATTAAAATTTTGAAGGCAAAATATGGCAAACCTAAACAAACAAACGTTTCGGCTAAAGCTGAAACAGGGATTAAAAAGTAACCTAGACGATAGCGCTACCACCAACGAATCTACTGAAGGTGAACCTGCTTATACTACCGATGATAAGCAGTTCTTTATCTTTGATGGGGCTAGGTATCTGCCACCTAACTTCGAGATGCTGGTTAGTTATGAGAATGAGGGGGTATTTAACGACAATGAAGCAGTTATTTATTATTAAGGAGGTGTTTTATGGCAAATCTTAAGGAGTACTCGATTAGCTTACTAGAAAGTACCGCTTCGGTTGATTTAAACGGGGCAGTTGATACGGAAACCACACTTTATACCGTGCCGCAGGGCAAAGAAGCGATTATTACCCACGTAGTAATTAGAAATGTTAGCGCTGACGCCGCTTCCGCAGTAGTTACTTTTGGGGAAACTGGGGGAACTTGCGATGAGTTTAGAGGCGACCAGACACTATCGGGACTAAGTGCGGCTGGAAAATATACAGTAATTTACCTAGACCAAAGTACTAGCGATACACCAGAGGCAGGAACAGAGTTAGACGCTGGCGATACATTTGGGGTAGAGATAACAACAGCGGCAGGTAGTGCTTGCACAGTTACAATTGACGTCTACGGCTATCTAGTATGAGCAAAAGAATAATAAAAGGAACAGACGCTGTTTATTTGGATGAGGAAAGCCATTTAAACGCTAAATATATAAATTCACAGGAAGGCCTAACAATAGGTACTGGTGCGGCTGGGGTTGACTATACTCTAACCTTTGATGGACAAAGTAATGACGGCGTTCTTACTTGGATGGAGGATGAAGCTAGGTTTGATGTAACTGGGGATTTCTTCCCTAGTACCGCCAACGCTTACGATTTAGGGGGCCCTGATAACGAATGGGATGCTCTATACCTTGGGGATGATAAGGGAATTTACTTTGGGGATTTACATTCTGGAGCAAACGGAGATGCCCATCTTTACTATGATGAAATATATAATGACAGGATGGTTCTTACTGGATACAATGCTCATTTATGGGTAGAGGATAGGTTTGGCCATGGAAAGCAAACTATAACTACCGATGCGGCGGAAGATACGGTGGGTATAACCGCCTCTTATTTGGAGATAACTTACGGTACTTCTGGCCACAAGTTAGCATTTAATAGCACTGGGGTAAATGCAGGAGATGTATTGAATGTTTTTAACGCTGGGGCGGAAAGTGGATACCTAAACAGTAGTGGGGCGGCTATGAAGCTACCAGGTGGGGTGGATATAGCGCTAGACCAATATGAAGGAGCTCAATTTATATTTGATGGGGATTACTGGGTATGTACCTCTTACACAGGTACGGTGGGTAGCTATACAATAGGTACTGGTGCGGCTGGGGTTGACTATACTCTAACCTTTGATGGACAAA
>CAZKWY010000028.1:0-3598 GCA_964556655.1 uncultured Candidatus Saccharibacteria bacterium | reverse complement strand
GGTCGAATCCCTTCAGATGTACAATTTACTGTCTGAAAAAAGGGGTACCCTCCACCGAGACGTACGAGGAGCATTTGGAAAATGTAGAAAAGTATTTGAAATAAAAAATAAGGTTTATTGTACTAAATAATAGGAGCCACATATGTCTAAATCGTTAAGTCGGCTTCCAGATGAGGAAATTGTGCGTATGGTTCAATCAGGCAAAATTGAGTCATTTAATATATTAGTTCAAAGGTATCAAGAGAAGATGTCGCGCTATGGAAGGAAATTTCTTTCTAGCTACAATGACATCGAAGATCTGGTTCAGGAAGTATTTATTAAGGCCTACACTAATATTCAAAGTTTTGACGTTTCAAGAAAGTTTTCGGCCTGGCTCTATCGTATCGCTCACAACGAATTCATTAACGCCATTAAAAAGAAAGGCAAAGAGCCATTGCCTTTCTTTGACTTAGACATCTTATGGCCTCATTCTGTTTCTAAAGAGAATGCTGATAAAAAAACTAATCAACGAGAGCTTAGTCAGATGTTGGATAAGTGTCTTGATAAATTAAGCCCTAAATACCGCGAGCCATTAGTCCTGTATTATTATGAGGGCTTAACTTATCAGGAAATTACCGATGTTTTACATATTCCGGTTGCCACAGTTGGCATTCGGCTAAAAAGAGGCAAAGAAATGCTCAAATCTCTTTTTCAAAAATATGGGTTCAATCAGTGATAAAGTTTTCAATAGAATAAAAAAAGAACAGATTAAGATGCGACCCAAAATATACTTTATTTTAAGGGCTGTTTTAGTTATCTTATTTACTCTGTTAGTCGTTTTCTTTGTTTTGTTTTTAGTCAGTTTTATTCTTTTTAATTTAAGAGCCAGCGGAGCCTGGTTTTTGCCTCGGTTTGGTTTTCCAGCTCTTGGAATTTTCTTAAAATCATTGCCTTGGCTTTTGATCTTAATAGCGCTTATTCTGATAGCCGTCTTAGAGATATTGGTTAAACGTTTCTCTTTTGCTTATCGCCGGCCAATTCTTTATTCAGTTTTGATTATTATTATCTTTACTCTAATAGGCAGTTTTGCTATTAACAGGACTCATTTACATTCGGATTTTTTCTGGAAGTCCCAAGAGAGAAAACTGCCTATGATAGGCGGATTCTATCGGGATTTTGGCATGCCGAGATTGGGCGAAGTTCATTATGGCATTATCTCTGATATGATAGATAATGGTTTTTATTTAGAAATGCCCAAGGGTGAAATACTAACTATTCTGGCGACCTCAACAGATGCGAAAAAAGGCGATCAGGTAATTATTTTAGGCAAAAGAGATGACGGGACAGTCCGAGCTCTTAATATTCGTAGAGTTGATGAACAGTTCGAGATTTTCCAGCGTCGACCGCGTATGCCAATGCATCAGAAGCCTTGGATGAAATAAAAAATTTCTTTGCTTGTATCAATAAATAGAAGGCCAAACGAGAAGAGAGGAGTTTTGCTCGTTTTTGGCCTTCTTTTTAATTACATATAAAAAATGAAAGAAATTTAGCTGTTTTTTGTATTAATAAGTAGAGCCTCGTACCAATCCTGTTATCCTCTCTAGGGAAGATGGTATAGGATAAAGGTCGAGAGTGCTAAATAATAAAGGAGTTTATTTATGAGTAAAAAATATCTCGCTTATACAATTCTACCAGCTTTAGCTTTGGTTTTGGCCGGTACAGGCGTTGCTTCAGCTCATGGCTGGTTTGGCGGTTTTGGCAACGCTACGCCAGAGGAAATTGCCCAGCGTCAAGAAACAATGTTTCAAAGTAAAGCCGAGCTATTTGGCATTAGCGCTGACGAGCTCAAAAATTACTGGGCCGAGGGAAAGAATTTTGAAGAAATTGCCGGAGCAGAAGGAATTACTCAAGGGCAACTTCAGGAACGGATGACGGAAGCCAGAAAAAAGCAGATGCGAAATCAGATTCAAACAATGGTAGATAACGGCGTAATTTCTCAAGAGCAAGCTGACCAACGTTTACAATTTACGGAAGAGCGAATGGCCAACGGCGGCAAGATGGATAGAGGATTTCATCGTGGCTTTGGCATGGGCCGCGGTTGGTAAGATTTTCACCCCCTTATATGAGAAAATCTTAGGCGCTTCCCGCAACTATGAAAGGGAGGCCTAGGATTTTTTTTGTATATGCTGTATATGCTTTCTAAAATATTAAAATCATTAATTAAACACAAACTTATAACTTTTATAAGCCTCATTATGATTATCATTGGAGGCTATTTTGGTTATCAGGGATTAGCCAAAGATGACAATGCTATCCGTTATACCACGGCCACCGTTGAAAAAGGGATGTTAATTTCTTCAATTTTTGGCACCGGTCAAATATCGGCCTCCAATCAGGTAGAGATAAAATCAAAAGTATCCGGCGATTTGGTATCAGTTAATGTTAAAGCCGGACAAACTGTTAAGCAAGGAGATTTAATTGCTCAAATTGACGCTCGCAGCGCGGCTCGTTCAGTTGCGGATGCTAAATCAACTTTAGAAAATGCCGAGCTGGAATTAGAAGAACTTTTAGCCCCGGTTGACAAATTGACTTTAATTCAGGCAGAAAATTCTTTAGCAGACGCTAAGGACTCTTTGACTAAACTAAAAACAACCCACGCCAATAATTATCAAAACACAATTGAAACCAAACAAAAAGCAGAAGATAACCTGGAAAAGGCTTACGAAGACGCTTACAATACAATTGCTAATGCTTTTTTAGATTTGCCAGATATTATGACCGGGCTTTACGCGGTTTTGTTTAGTGACGAGATTTCAGATACAGAGATGACAGTTGGTCATTATACAAATAATTCAGCTTTATTAAATTCTATTAATGATTATGAGGACAGAGATGACTTTGGGGATTATCTTAATAAAGCCGAGGGTGATTATAGAACAGCTAAAAGCGCTTATGATGATAATTTTGATGAATATAAAGACACGAGCAGATATTCTGAAAAAGATGTAATTGAAGAGCTTTTAGAACAAGTTTTAGAGACCACTAAGAAAGTAGCTGACGCTATTAAAAGCGAAACTAATATGCTTGATTATTGGGTGGAATATCGCACTGACAAAGGTCAGAGAATTTATAGTGATGTTACTGGTTATCAATCTGATTTAAGTTCTTATACAAGCAAAACCAATTCTCATCTTTCCAGTTTGTTATCAGCCCAAAGGTCAATTAAAGATTATAAAGAAGCTATCATAGGCGCGGACAGGGACTTAGCAGAAATGGAGCAAAATCAACCATTAGAGCTGGCAGCCGCAGAAAGAAGTGTGGTTGAAAAAGAGCAGAAATTGATTGATTTAAAGTTTGGGGCAACCGAGTTGGAAATTAAAAGTAAAGAATTATCAGTCAGGCAAAAAGAAAATAATTTATTAGAAGCGCAAGATAATTACGCTGATCATTTTATCCGGGCTCCGTTTGACGGTCAGGTCGCAGAGGTTAATGCAGCTAAAGGGGATAATGTCTCTAGCAACGATAGCCTTTGTACTTTAATTGCTGAGCAAAAAATTGCCGAGGTAACCTTAAATGAAATTGATGTGGCTCAAGTTCAAACCGGGCAAAAAGCCAATCT
>CAZKWY010000027.1:0-5036 GCA_964556655.1 uncultured Candidatus Saccharibacteria bacterium | reverse complement strand
TCTTTGGCTCGAACCTGTCGCTCCGCGACAAAAGACTGCGCGCTTGCGCGCCAAAAAGTGAATTAAAAAGGGGGCAAAACGCATGGTCCGCGCTTCGCGCGGCCGAATCGGTCGGGCAAAAATCGGAAAGTTTGATTGTGGTGGGCGGTGTAGGATTCGAACCTACGGCTTTCTCGGTGTAAACGAGACGCTCTAGGCCAACTGAGCTAACCGCCCTTTAAACAATGCGTTTGCCAAATGGTCAATCCTATTACTCTGAGGAAGCAGAATGAGTAATATGATGTACCCTTTGTTTGAAAATGCGCGAACCTACTTTTCCAGTTTTGCCAGAAGATCTTGAAAAGATCCAGTCGCTTTGTCCCGTCGCCATGCCTCGCAGAAAAATTACCTTCTCCAATTTAAGGATTAAAAAGACAGCGCGTGCAAATCAAAAAATGTAAAGGCAATTTTCTGCTTGGTTTTGTTCTGAACAAACAGGGCGGCGAGGCTTTGCTTCGGCTCGCGGGCGAAAATTTCCTTCCCTTGGACATTTCCAGCCTGGTGTCTCTATTCTTAAAATAGTTCGAATACATTTCGCCGCCTGCGGCGGTGAGGAAGTCCCGCCCGCAAGCGCGGCTCTGCCGCGCCAATGACAATTTCAAGACGCGGATTTTTAATTTTAAATGATGTGAGCAAAGGAATTGCTGTTACTAAATTCGGCTCGATGGAATGCCAAGAATCGTGGAAAGCCAAAAATCTGCCATTCATTGCTTTTGAGAGCCATCGTCGAGGTCGAGACAGCACAAACCAATTTCCATGATTACGTTTCCAGTTTTTATTTTTCTTGCGGCGTCATACAAAGAAAATCCCTCATCCTCTGTCAACCAACCACCAACATTTTCAGTTGCTTTGTTGAAATTAAACATAGAATTAAAAATTTTCTTTTCCTCAAAATTAAAAATATGGTTCGAGCCAATTTTTTTAACAGATTTTTTGGCAGTTTTTGTCGGCGTAGCGGAGCCGCACTACGGGCGGGGCGAGGCATTGACTTTTCCTACGCGGTCGCGGTGCCCAGGGCGGGATTTGAACCCGCACGCCCTTAATAGAGCCATGGCCCTCAACCATGTGTGTATGCCAATTCCACCACCTGGGCTAGCTTTTTTCTTCTTTTGTTTCTTCTTTCGCTTGCTCTTCTTTTTTTACTTCTTGAGCATTGTCTTCTTTTCGGCCCTTTATTTTAATCTCTTTAAGTCTAGCTTCTTTGGCTGTTTTGTGTCGGATATAGTATAGTTTGGCTCGGCGGACTTTATGCCTTCTTACTATTTCTATTTTCTCAATATTTGGCGAATGAAGAGGAAAAATCCTTTCTACGCCAATGCTTTGGCTGACTTTTCTGACAGTGATAGTGGCGCTGACTCCACGGCCGTGTTTTTTGGCGATAACTAAACCTTCAAAGACTTGAATCCTTTGCTTGTCGCCTTCTTTAATCTTTTGGTGCACGCGGATAGTGTCGCCAGGTCTTACTTCAGGCAAATCGCTTTTGATCTGTTTTTGGTTGAATTTATCTATTTTATCCATATTTATTCATCAGAAAGCTCTGTTAAAATATTTTTTAGTTCTTCAGGCGTTTCTGATTTAAACTCCATTATCCTACCACTGGCTAGCTGAAATTTCAAGTAGGAAGCGTGAAGAAATTGACGGCTTAATCCTTTAGGCGGTATCTGTCTTTTGAAATGGTATTGCTTGTCTCCGGCGATTGGGTGACCAATAGAGGCTAGATGAATTCTAATTTGGTGAGTCCGTCCAGTTTTAGGGAAAACTTCTAATAGAGTATAGCCGCTAAATCTTTTTTTAACTAAATATTCTGTTCTGGCTGGCTTTGATTTTTCATCCAAAAGAGCGCTTCTTTTTTTGTGGTCTTTTTTGTTTAAGCTAATGGCTTTAGTGATAGTGCCTTGCCTGTCTTTGATCCGGCCACAAACCAACGCTAGATATTTTTTAATTATTTTTCTTTGGCTGAATTGGTTTTTAAGAGAGTTAAAGGATTTTTGACTTTTAGCGATAACCATCAGGCCAGAAGTGTCTTTATCTAGGCGGTGGACAATGCCTGGACGAAGAGAGTCGTCGCCTATATTTTTAATCTCAGGATATTTTTCTATCAGTTGGTCAACCAAAGTATTTTTTTGCTCTGGTTTTATTGGGTGGACTGTTAAATTAGCTGGTTTTTCTATGACTATAATTTCTTCGTTTTCAAAAATTATTCTCATGTGGACCGAGTGGGAATTGAACCCACGACCTTCCCGATGCAAGCGGGACGTTCTACCACTGAACTACCGGCCCTTGCGGTAAAGATATCATAATAGAGATTTGAGGCAAAGGCAAGCGATTGACAGAAAGATAAAAGAGATTTACAATCTATGAAAACATGACTGTTAAACAAATTTTTGATCTAGCTATTAATATTGGTGTAAAAAATGACTTTCGGACTAAGCAGGAAATCAATGATTTTTTAAGGCGGAAAAAAGAAAAATATCAGAAGCTTTCTTCAAAAGAAAAATCTTTTTTTGATAAAGGAGAACTGGTTAATCCTTATGCTGATTCACAGATTCATTTTGACGGCGGAGCAAAGAAAATAAAAAAGGCTCTGGCTGGCGTTGATATTACTATGGGCGGAGTGATGCTGGCAAAAGAGCTGGGCGTTGATTTAATTATTAATCATCATCCTGTGGGCAGGGCCCTGGCCAGGCTAGACGATGTCATGGACTTGCAGGTGGAAATGATGGAGAAATTCGGCGTGCCGGTCAATATCGCTGAGAAAACTCTTAACAAGAAAGTCTCCGAAGTAGCGCGAGGAGTTAAGCCGAACAATCATTACGAAACAGTAGACGCTGCTCGTTTAATGAAAGTTAATTTGATTAATATCCATACCCCGGCCGATAATTGTGTGGCTCAGTTTACAACAAAGAAGATTGGCCAAGCCAAACCGCGCTATGTCTCAGAAGCAATAAAAACGCTTTTAGAGGTAGAAGAATATCAAGAAGCGGCTAGGAGAGGTTTTGGTCCGGTTCTTTTCGCCGGGGAAGAGAAGAACCGTTGCGGCAGAGTAGTGGTTTCTGAAATGACGGGAGGGACAGAAGGTTCACCTGAAATTTATCAAGCTATGGCTAATGCTGGGATTGGAACGGTTGTTGCTATGCATCAAAGCGAAAGACATCGCGAAGCAGCAGAATCAGCTCATGTCAATGTTATTATTGCCGGGCATATCTCCTCTGATTCTATCGGTATGAATCTGGTGCTGGATGAGCTAGAAAAAAGGGGGATGGAAATCGTCCCTTTTTCCGGTCTTATTCGTGTTTCTAGGAATAAGAAGAAATAGAGACTAACAGGCAAAGGCAAAACCCCGTTTCAGCGGGGTTTTTTTGGTTTAATTGATTATATCAAGCTACTTTTTCTTGGTTTGTCGGAGCCAGTCGAAAAAATCTATGTAGTGGGAAGCAACTCGCAAAAGCATTTTTCTCTGCTGGCTTTGGAGGTCAGAAAAAGACTTCTTGGGAAAAGGATGCCCATAGCAGGCAATTTCTTCCGCGTAATAGGGCAAGCCAACCATCAGTGCGTCTGCTACGAAGCCGGGTAAATGGAATTTCTCCGCGCACAGGATCAGTTTTCTTATCTCAATGTCGCATTTCGCGCAGTAGGAAAGGGCTGCTCGAAGAGCTTCAGCAGAAGTGTTTCCTTCCGGCAGGGCAGCTAGTTCAATATCGAGGATGTTAAGGTCTTTGGAAAATTCTTCTTGTAAAATCTGACAGTTGGCTAGCGCTCCGGTTTCTTGGGGATAGTCAGGGTTGGTGGCACCGCCAACACAAATGATGAGTTCTATTTTTTCTTTTTTCGCCCTTTTAAAACAGGCTTCAATGTATTTTCTGTGTTCTGGCTTCCTGTCGGCCAAGGCATCGTAACCGGCAATAATCATAACGTTGTATCTCATCCTGCGCCTCCTTTTGTTTTTAATATTAAGAACTTTGATTTGGTGGTCTATTCTTGAAATAGTTCGGACGGTTTTCGCCGCCACGGGCGGCGAGGAAAGCTCATCGCAAAAATCCCAAAACGCGGCTCCGCGGCGCCGATGACAATTTCAAGTTTTTCTTTGGCGACAAACTTAGTATGAATTTTAATCTAAAAATTAGAGAAAATCCAAAAGAAAAAGCTCTAGCGGTCGGTAAGCTACTGGAGCAAGTGTTGGCGAATTTTTTCCGCCGCGGAGAGAACGTCATTGGGAATTTCTACTTTTACAATGTCGCCTCTTTTGGCGTACTCATCAAGCCTTTCAAGTTTGCCGAGCAGTCGATTAACTCGACGGGGAGTAAACCATTCTTGTGGCATTGGAAGCGCGCTACCGCGAACAGTAACTTCGGGAAACTGCTTTCGGAAAGTAGCGCAAGACCTCCTCAACAACTGAGGCATGGCGCACAGAATGATCGATTTCGGATTGACTCCATTATTACGCGCCACCGCCATTCCCAAAAGAACATTTTCCAGAGAATTAGTAGCTTCTTTTTCAAGTACCGATGCTTCTTTAAGGACTCTGTCAGATTCAACCAAGGAAGCATAAAAATCTGCTTCAGTCTCGAATTCTTTGGGAATTGCGTCTCTACCTTTGCCGGAAATAATAATGCGCGGAGCTTTGCCTTTTTTCCAAAGTTCTGCGGCGTGGCGCGTAGTTTGTGGCTCATAGTGACCGAAAACAAAAATAGCATCTGCTTGCGGCAGATTTTCTGTGGGGATACTTTCGATCAGAAACTCAATAATATTGTCAATGAGCGGTTGGATGGTTTTCAATTCGGCCTCCTTTGCTCCCATAGGGTTAAAAAATTTTCTTTCCCAAAATTCAATACAAACTGGTCGCCGAAGCGAAGCGGAGGCGGGCGGAAACGCTGGGCGGGATTCAATCCGCAAAATCCTCTGGATTTTGCTCAAAGTGGGTTCGGATTTCGTCCAACAAACACCACCATATTGAATTAGTCGCCTCGCTCAGGGCTTCGCCCCTCGCTTCGGCGGGC
>CAZKWY010000026.1:0-5243 GCA_964556655.1 uncultured Candidatus Saccharibacteria bacterium | reverse complement strand
AACATTTCCTTATCTGGGGAATAAAAATGGGTCAGTATTTCTAGGAGGGGTCACTTTCCTGTTTTAAATCCTGATCGTTTTCAATTTTTTTAAATCTGGAGTTAGCTGAAATTCTTCTTTCTTTGGTTTGTCTTTTGGCAAGCCTGGTACTATAGCCGACTTTGTTTTTAGCAGCGTTTCTTTTTAATTCTCGATAGATGCTAGACCGGCCTTTGTTTAATAGTTTAGCTATATCTTTCTTTTTTGTGTTGGTATGGAGCAAGAAGGATAGATTATTTCTTTGAGTTGATGTAATATGTTGATAAGGCATCTTGATTGAGATAGTTAATTATTTGCATAACTATTTTACCTCAACGAGATGCCTTTTTGAATGTTGCGCTTCGGAGTAGAATCTATCTGCTTTAACTTGACAAAATACTTATTTTTAGTTTAATATAAAAGCAGGATATTAGAACATTAACATTTAAATATTTATACGAGGGAGGTATGACAATGAAAGAATTTAAGAATCCCGTGGCTCAATTTTTTCATGACTTGGCATTCCAGACAGCTTGCTACGCTTTTATGGCTTATGGAATTTTGATTTCGATTTTTGATGCTGATCAGCGACGATTTTTTAGAGAAGACTTCAAAAAAAAGAGAAGGGGGTGATAAAATGGACAGAAATCGATTAGAGGCATTGGTGGAAAATGGCTTACTCGATGAAGTTGAACCCGAAAAGACGGATAAAAGCAATGCGGTTGGCGAAAGGTTAATTCTGGCAGATCAGGCGTTCTCCCGAATAGAAAAAGAATTTAAGGATTTTTCGCTCCCGGAGGCGCAGAATCGTGTTATCACTTTAATTCATTTTTTGACTTATGCGGTTGAACTCGCAGAGCAAAAAGGTTGGATTAAGGAAGATATCCGTTCAGAGCTTCTTAATGCCTGGCGCATTCATGGATATTCTTCTTTTGCCAAACATATTCAGACTTGGCCAAGAGGATATCCGGGCGATTTCGAAGTAATCAATATGATTGTGGATAGACAGGAAAGGTCGGCCGAGAATACTCTGGGCGGCGTGATCGGGCGTTATGCTTTAAACAGTTCTATTGCTCAACAACATCGAGAAAAGTTGAAAATCCAGGCAGGATTAATCAGAGAAGTGTGCCATAAGTTTGAAGCTCCGAATGTTATTTCAATAGCGTCTGGATCGTCAAGGGACCTTGAAGAAGTCCAATACGAGCTTAAAGAATCTAAGGCTAAGGTACTTCTGATTGATTTTGACAAAGACGCTCTTGAAGAATCAAAGCGGAGATTGTCCGACATCAGTGGCCAAGTTGATACTTTTTTGACTAACGTAAGAAGATTACCTAAGTTCTTTAAGGGGCTGAACGAAAGAGGCAAGAAATTCCATCTGATTTACGCCGGGGGATTGTTTGATTATTTGCCTGACAGCATAATTAAGATAATCCTTAAAAATCTGTCTGACAGATTTGTCCATGAAGATGGAATACTGATGTTTACTAACATCGCCACGGGCAATCCCTATCGGGCATGGATAGAAACAATGGGCAATTGGCGCTTGATAGAGCGTTCCAGGGAGGAGATGGAACAGCTTATGTCATGCGTCCACTTTCGTGAACAATCCTTGGAGTTAGACCCTACGGGGTTAACTTGGATTGTTAAGGTCAATTTAGACCGAATCAAATTGCTGCGATCCTGAAATGATGGTATAATGAACTCGTTATGCTGTCATTTCAGGATTTTTTCATTGACTGAAAATAACTAAGATTCTATGGATTTACAAAATATCATTTTAATCGCAGTTGTTGTATTTGATATCATCTTAAGCGTTTTAATAATCAGTAAGAATTACCGAAACGAGAGTAATATTTCTTATAGTATCTTTGTTCTCTGGGTAATACTTTGGACTTTAGGGATAGCAATGTTCAGGCAAGCAAGCGATACCGAGAATTTATTATTTTGGAATAGGGAATTTATTGTGGCTGCTGGTTTGATTGCCAGCGGCCTTTTGCATTTCTCTTTTGTATTTCCTCATCCTTCGGTTAAATTAACCACCCTTAAAAGATTTTTAATATATCTTCCTAATATCTTTGTCTTTTTGGCTGTAATGGCGCCGGGAATATTAATAAAAGACATCGTTATCCGTTCATGGGGCAATGAAAGTATTTTAGGATGGGGCTATATCTATTACGGTGTTTATTTTTCCGCTTTCTCAATTTGGGCTTTTGTTAATTTATGGCTGAAGTACAGAAAATCTGTTGGCATAGCTAGAGCACAGCTCTTTTATGTTTTATTCGGGCTTTCAACTTCATTGGTATTCGGCGCCACTTTCAACCTATTTTTCATCCTATTGGGAAATTATAGATATATCTGGCTCGGTCCCTACGCTTCTTTTATCATGCTGGCTTTCTTCGGTTATGCGATTTTCAGGTATCGTTTAATGGATATCAGAATAGCCATTCGCCAGATTTTTGTTAACACTTTTTCTTTAATTATTGTTTTATTGATAGCTTATCTGTCTTTTCTGGGATTGACCAGAATTTTTAATACTTCTTACATGGTTAGTCTTTTAACCGTTGTTTCAATTTCCGCCTTTATTTTTCATCCCATAGTGCTTTTCTTAGAAAAAATCGCCAACCGTTTTTTCTTCTATTCTCTCTATTCCTATCAAGAAACCATAAACAAATTAACCGATAAGTTGACTTCTATTCTTGATATAGATAAATTAACAGACACGATTGTTAAAGAGATTATGGAAGTGATGAAATTAAACAGAGCCGGGGTGTTGTTAAGGGAAGACGTGACAAATAAATATAAAATTCAACATATTACTGGATTTAGGGAAGATAATGGCATTTCTTTGGTCAGAAATAATTTTTTAACCGAGCGTTTGGAAAAAACTAAAAAGTCAGTGGTTTACGAAGAATTAAATCTTCAAATTAGAGACGCCCGCAATCAAAAGATTAAAGATGATTTAATTAATCTTCAATCTAATATGAAAAGGATTGAAGCTGAACTGTGTTTGCCTTTAATTACCAAAAACAAATTAAGAGGAATTATTGTTTTAGGCAAGAAATTATCCAATGAACCGTATTCAGTCCAGGATTTAGATTTGTTAGAAACATTAGCTAGTCAAGCTTCCTTAGCTATTGAAAACGCCCAGCTTTATGCTCAAATTCAAGATTTTAATCAGAATTTAGAATCTAGAGTCAAAGAACAAACCAAAGAAATCCAAGCCAAGAGCGATAGATTAGAAGCTTTGTTAGAAAAAAACCAAGCTCTTTCTCAAATGAAAACAGAGTTTTTAAGAGTGGTTAACCATCAATTAAGAACTCCTACTTCAATTATCAAGGGTATGCTCTCTTTATTAGCCGAAGGCTCTTTAAAAACCAAAAAGAAAAAACAGGAAATGATTAAGCGAAGCTACGCTTCAGCTAATCGTTTGGAAACCATTTTAGACGATATTCTAGACGCTCAGAATTTAATTGAAGGACAACCGGTTCCTGATTTAAAACCGGCTGATTTAAACAAGATTATCCAGCAGGCGATTGATCCGGTTAAACCGCTAGCCGAGCAAAAACAGGTTGAATTAAGCTTTGAGCCAGCTAAAGATCTGCCTCAAGTATTTTTAGACACCAGATTGATTACCAAAGCGATTAGAAAATTAGTTGACAACGCGGTTCTTTACACCGAACATGGCAAAGTTACCGTTAAAGCGAAAAGCTTTAAACAAAATGACAAGGAATTTGTTAAAATCATAGTTAAAGATACCGGAGCGGGAATTACTGAACAAGATAAGCAAAGATTATTCAAGATATTTGTCAGAGGCAAAGAAGCGGAAAAAATCCATCAGAATGGCTCTGGCTTAGGATTATATATAGCCAAAGAATTTATTCAAGCTCATCAAGGAGAAATTCAAGTTAAAAGCGAGGGGAAAGACAAAGGAACTACTTTTATGGTGACTTTACCGATTGTGACTGAGGTTTAAGAGATGGCAAGAATTAAAAAAAATCGCCAATTAGGCGATTTTTTGGGATAAAGCTTTTTTAATTCTCTTTTTAATATTTTCGTGCCAGAATTTGTAATTATTTAAATCTTTTAATTTTACCCATTGATAATTAATATGTTCATGACTTAATTCAATTTCGCGGTTCCCCTATGTCTTAGCTGTAAAAGTGACTACGTAATAGCCGGTTTTATCTTCTGTCCAGCTATCAATATCCAATATTTTTTTAATTTCAAATTGAATTATTCCTGTTTCTTCTTTGATTTCTCTTTTTAACGCTTCAAGCCAAGATTCATTTTCTTGGATTTTTCCGCCCGGCAATAACCACTTGCCGGTTTTATGTTTTAAGATTAAAACATCCTTTTTTGGATTTTGGATAATGACATTTTGAGTTATTTTGAATAGTTGATTGGGCATGATGGTTAGGTGTTAATTAACTTTATTATATATCCTTATCCATTTTGAGTCAAAATAAAATCAGCAATGTTTTAGGCACACACATTTGTCGGTTTAATGATTAATTAATTTTAGCATTTCATTCGGAGTTTTTCCATTTAAGGAATAATGCTCCAAGTTATTGTATTTTCTATTCCAAATCTTAATTTTTTTATGCTATAATGATAAAGATGAAGAAGAAAAAGGAAAATAATTTTGTCTTTATAGATAGCCAGAATCTTAATTTGGGCGTTAAAAGTCAGGGATGGAATTTAAATTTTGTTAGATTTTAGGCAATTTCTAAAAGACAAATATCAAATTAACAAAGCTTATTTGTTTATTGGTTATGTGCCGGATAATCAAGCGCTTTATACTGAATTACAAAAAGCCGGCTATCTTTGTATTTTCAAGCCGACTCTAGAAATAAAAGAAAAGGGAAAAATTAAGGTTAAGGGGAATGTTGATGCGGAATTAGTTCTGCATACAATGATTGAATATAAAAATATGATAAAGCTGTTATTGTTTCCGGTGACGGCGATTTTTATTGCTTAATTGAATATTTGGTTAAAGAAAATAAATTACGCAAAATAATAGTTCCTAATAAGCGTTTTTCCTCGCTTCTTAGAAAATTTAGTAAATCTATTGTTAATATCCAGCTGTTTAAGAAGAAATTAGGCAAATAAAAAGAGAGGCATTCCCTCGGGACAGAACCCTTTGGTAGTCCTCTCATCATGATATTATAAAGTGTAAGAATAGCTCGCGTTGTTAACACTTTTAGGATAAAGTATTAACAACATGA
>CAZKWY010000025.1:0-5775 GCA_964556655.1 uncultured Candidatus Saccharibacteria bacterium | reverse complement strand
CGTGGCAAATCCTTGCAAAATGGGACTTTGGCGCGCTTCGCGCGCCTGCCGAGGCGCAACGCGCCAAGGTAACATCTCCCCAAAATGCTGAAATTGTAAATTGGCGGAGAGGGTGGGATTCGAACCCACGAGCCGCACAAAGGCGGCACAGCTTTCCAGGCTGTTCCGTTAAACCGCTCCGGCACCTCTCCATTAAAACTAATCTGGCCTACGCCAGTTCCTCAATTTTATAAAAAACTATTCCTTAAAAATCAACCCTAGCCCCTATTTTCCTGAATTCTCTTGGTCTTGATAAAGGCCAGAGAAACTTTTTCTAGCCTTTGAAGCATCATCAAGGCCAATAGCATCTTTCGGGTCTTTTGACAGCTCATCTAGTCTCTTGTCAAGATCCTTTTCCCTTATTCCTCCTTTTTTGACTAAATCGTCTACCGCTCCTTTAAGGTACGCTCTTTTTTCTTTTGGAAGACCTGATTTTTCAATAGCTTCTTCTACTGATTTTCTATTCGCCCTTTTAGTGGGCGACGAAGAAAAAATTCCCATAATTACTATTTCATCCCCCGCAAAGCCTTAACCCTTTCTTCCGCGGGCGGATGGCTCATGAAAAGCTTGGAAAAATTTCGACCTTTTAAAGGATTAGCAATGTACATATGGGCAGTTGCCTTGTTAGCCGCTTTCAAAGGGATGCTGTCTTTTGAAATCTTTTCTAGAGCACTAGCTAGCCCTTCTGGATAGCGAGTTAATAATGCGCCGTCTGCGTCAGCCAAAAACTCTCTTTTTCTAGAAATGGAAAGCTGGATCAGTTTAGCGATTAGAGGCGAAAGAATTGCTAAAATCACGCTAGCGACAGCCATAATGGCTCCCAATTGCCCTTTGTCGCGGTCATTGCTTCGTCCGCCGAAAATACTCCAGCGCAAAAACCAGTCAGAAACTAGCACGACAAAACCGACTAAGACAACTACCACTGTTTGAAGCAAGATATCCCGGTTGCCAATATGGCTAAGCTCATGAGCAATAACTCCTTCTAACTCAGAGCGGTTTAATCTTTCTAGCAGGCCAGCTGTGACAGCGATTACAGCATGTTCTGAATTTCTCCCCGTAGCAAAAGCATTGGGCGCTGGCTCATTAATCAGATATATCTTAGGCATAGGCAGACCAGCGGTAATACAGAGATTTTCCACGATACGATAAAGTTCGGGATTGTCCTGTTTTTTTATTTCTTTAGCTCTGCTCATTTTTAAAACAATCTTATCTGAATACCAATAAGAGAAAAAACTCATCAATGAGCTGAAAAGAACAGCTATGATTAAAATGATAGGACTATTAAATTGATAAGAAAAAACCCATCCTAAGCCAATAATAAAAATCAAAAAAAGGCTGATCAGAAGCCAGGTTCGTCTGATATTACTATCTTTGTGAGTATATAGAGTAGCCATAATATTAGCAAAGGGCGCTTTTTCTCAACTCCCCCTCCTTTCAAAAAAGAACTTAAAGAAAATTACTTAAAATTGCACTTTGACCGGTTCTTTCATGACTTCTTCTTCTAGTTCAAAGAAATCCCTCTTTTTAAAACCAAGGGGCTTGGCAACAACATTGTTGGGGAAAGTTTGTGTCTTGATGTTGAAGTCGCGGACATTGCCGTTATAGAAACGCCGCGCCGCCTGGATTTTATTTTCTGTGTCAGATAGCTCTCTTTGTAATTCTAGAAAGTTCTGGTTAGCTTTTAAGTCGGGGTAGTTCTCCGCTACAGCGAAAAGACTTTTTAGAGCGCCTGATAGGCTATTTTCCGCCTGTGCTTTTTCTGAAGGATTTTGCGCGCCGATAGCTTTAGTCCTAGCATCGGTCACTCTTTCAAAAAGCTCCCTTTCATGTTTAGCATAGGCCTTGACCGTTTCAACCAAATTAGGAATAAGATCATAACGCCGCCTTAATTGGACATCAATGTCCGACCAAGCTTCATCAGTGCGGTTTCTCAATTTTATTAAGCTATTGTAAATGACAATTAACCATAAGATAAAAGCTCCGACAAAACCTAGAAAAATCCATAGAAATATGCTCATATTTTTTGACAAAGACGCCTTTAAGAGATTTAAAACGCCATCCGTCTTATTATTTTTAATGCTAAAAACTTTTCCCTAATATTATAATTAAAAGATTATCTTTTTACAAGAAAACAGCCGTTCTCCAAAAAAGAAGAACGGCTGTTTTTTAATTTGGATGAGATCCTAGTACATTCCTCCCATGCCTCCAGCTCCCGGCATAGGTGGAGCTCCGGCAGCGCCGACAGAACCCTTCTTCTCCGGCGCATCAGTAATGACGCATTCAGTAGTCAAAAGCATAGAAGCGGCTGAAGCGGCATTTTCAATAGCGGAGCGCGTAACCCTAGTCGGATCGACTACTCCTGCCTCAAAAAGATCTTCGTATTTATTCTTAGCCGCGTTATAGCCATAACCATCTTTGCCTTTCTTAACCTCGTCCACTACCACCGAACCATCCTGGCCGGCATTAAGGGCAATTTGCCTAAGAGGCTCTTCTAATGCCCTTCTAATAATACTTAATCCTATCTTGCTATCGCCCTTTACCTTAACCGCGTCAAGACTTTTTAGGGCTCTGATAAAAGAAACTCCGCCTCCGGGAACAATCCCTTCGGCCACGGCTGCCTTGGTAGCCGCTAAGGCGTCTTCTGTCTTAGCCTGTTTATACTTTTGTTCAGATTCCGTAGCGGCACCGACCCTAATGACAGCTACGCCGCCGCTTAATTTCGCCAAACGCTCTTGAATTTTTTCTTTGTCAAAATCAGAAGTGGTTTTTTCCATTTCTGCCTTGATTTGTTCAATACGAGCGATTAAATCGCTTTTGTTGCCTTTGCCCTCCACAATGGTTGTATTTTCTTTATCGGCAATCACTTTGCGCGCCCTGCCCAACATTTTTAATTCAGCGTTTTCCATTTTGAGGCCAACTTCTTCTGAGATAACTTGTCCGCCAGTTAGAACAGCGATATCATGAAGCATTTCTTTTCTGCGATCTCCGAAACCAGGCGCCTTAACAGCCAGCGCGTTAAAGGTTCCTCTCAATTTGTTAACTACTAAAGTAGCAAGAGCGTCTCCTTCTACTTCTTCAGCGATAATGACAATGTCTTTTTTGCCGCTCTGGCTTATTTTTTCTAGAAGAGGAAGAATTTCCTGAATGCTAGAAATCTTTTTGTCAGTAATGAGAATATAGGGATCTTCATATTCTGCCTGCATTTTTTCTGTATTGGTGATCATATAGGGAGAGATATACCCCTTGTCAAAACGCATGCCCTTAACAATCTCTTTGGAGAGACCGAAGGTTTGCGACTCTTCTACAGTCACAACTCCGTCTTTGCCAACTTCTTGGATAATTTCAGCGATCATATCGCCGATTTCCTTATCTTCTGCTGAAATGGTAGCCACTTGGGCAATTTCAGACTTACCTGCTACAACTTTGGACATCTTCTTAAGAGAAGCGACAATAGCCTCTACGCCCTTTTCAATGCCTCGCTTAATAGCTAGAGGGCTTGCTCCGGCAGTCACATTTTTCAAGCCTTGGGTGATCATGGCTTGAGTAAGAATAGTCGCTGTAGTAGTTCCATCACCAGCCACGTCATTAGTTTTACTGGCTACTTCTTTAACCATTTCCGCGCCGATATTTTCAAATTTGTCCTCCAGCTCAACCTCCTTAGCAATGCTTACTCCGTCGTTAGTAATTTCCGGAGAACCAAAGCCCTTGTCTAAAACGACATTGCGCCCCTTGGGACCAATAGTCACTTTGACAGCGTTAGCTAATTTATCAACGCCTTTTTTTAGCCGGCGTCTGGCTTGTTCATCAAATTTAATTTGCTTTGCCATAAATTCTTTGCTTAAACGGATTTAGCGCGAAGATGCAAAATTATTTTCTTGCATATTCGCTCAACTCCCGTCCTCGCAGAGTTTTATTCAAGAATTGCCAGAATATCCTCCTCTTTGGCAATCAAATATTCTTTGTCTTTTATTTTAATCTCGTTAGGGCCATATTTAGTAAAAAGAACTATATCGCCCTTTTTAACAGTAAGCGGCTTATTAGTTCTTCCCGGCCCTACTTCTATTACCCTCCCTTGTTCGGGCTTTTCTTTATCTGCCGTTTCAGGCAGAATAATGCCTGACTCGGTCTTGTCCTCCATCGCGATCGGCTCAATGAGAACACGATCAGCTAAAGGTTTTATCTTCATATTTAAAACAGAAAAACAGCCAACAAAAAAACAATACCTTATTGTTTTTCCATTAACCATCTTCTGAAGTATTTTGTAGTATTTTAGCAAAACCGCATAAAATGTCAAGCGTCTTCAGAACATCGCTTTATCTATTGACAAAAAATAATATCTATGCTAGTATTATATAAACAGATGAGATACTAGATATGATCCTAAGGATCAGTGACGTATAAAGCGTCGAGCGTCTTGTCTGAAAACCATATGGAGGTCTCGTAAGGGGCCTCCTTTTTTATTTAAATATTTAATCCTGAATCTCTTTGATCGCCCATTTCTTCTAAGCCCAGCTCTTTCATCTTCTTGTTATAATCTTCTAAAATATTTTTTTCTGGCGAGTGAGGATGAAACTCTAGTTGCTCATCATTAAAAACAACCCTTCCTCCGGCCTGATAAGTAAGAGGATCTTTTTTTATCCTGTTTTGCTGAATTCTTTTAAAAAGATTTTCTATTTTGCCGCCAAGGGCGAACTCCAATGCTCTTTTTATCAAAGACGCTATCTTACTCGGTTTTATCGTCCTTAAATGTCCTTTCTTAAGCAAAGGATAAAAAGCATAATCATTTACCCAGCTGTTAGCTTTTTGGAAATCTTGGTAATGTCCGCCCCATAAGGGAGCTAAATGGAGATAAGTTTGGGCGTTATAGAGGCTCTGGTAAGGAATAATTAAATTCTGATCGGTTAAATAATGGTTGAGGCAGAAACGATCTTTTGTTAAGGAACCATGTCTTCTTTGCCTTAGTAAATGGACAAAAAGCGTCACTAGCCCCCGACATGTCCAAACGCGTCCCGTCTTGGCCACTAAAAGCAAATCAATATCAGAGCTATCCTTAGTATTGTTAGTAGCCAAAGATCCACTTACTGCCACCAAGCGCAGAAAGGGAATAAATCGGAACATTTTTATCATTCGTCTTGCTTTTTTCCATTTCTGATCAGCAATTTTTTGTCTTTCAATTCTTTCCTTGACAATTTCCTGCCGGCCTTTTAAAAAATAGAAACCGTTTAACTCCTCTATTAAAGAGCCGTTTTCCAGCGTCTCCAACACTTTGATAATTTCAGGCGGTTGAACAGCTATTTCATTTTTCGGCCTGATTAAATATTTAAAAACATCCCAACCAGTCAAGGGACGGCTTAAAACATCATAATACGCTAAAGTAGCCAGAATAGATTTTTCTATCTTCTCCATTGCTTTTATTATACCTTTTTTCTCTTAAGTAAAAAATATTTTGACAAAAAGATCAAAAAAGAGCTAGAATAAAGTAGCTCTTTAGGCGAAGGAGGAATAAAATGGAAAATGTATCGATTGTCATCGGACCCATTCTAGGAATTACTCTGATGTTTATTCTTGTCGCCCTCTAACCAACCAAGGACTGTCATTTTAGGACAGTCCTTTTTTTGCACTCCTTTAAGGACTGTCATTTTAGGACAGTCCTAAAATGACAATCCTAGCGGTATTGGTTAATTTGTAAGAATTAACCGCGTTGTTCACAGTTTTTCAGGATAAAAGTAATTAATT
>CAZKWY010000024.1:0-6080 GCA_964556655.1 uncultured Candidatus Saccharibacteria bacterium | reverse complement strand
TTAATTAATTACTTTTATCCTGAAAAACTGTGAACAACGCGGTTAATTCTTACAATTAATTATACCATAAAGAACTAGCAAGCAAAAAATGTGGATAAAATAGCATTTTCTAAAAAGGCGCGCTGGCAAGTTCTAATATTTTTTCCTGGCTGTCGCGAGAAACAGACTTAACACGATGCCCATAGCCGCATTTAACGCAATGGTAATATATTGAATGCTCTTCTTTTTTCACTTCTACGCCTATCGGCTCCATCATTCCTCGACACGATGACTTTCTATCGCCCGGATTAATATCAACATGCCTTGACCAAAGACATTTAGGGCAATGGTCCGTATAGCCGTTGCCATAGACAAAAAAACCGCAATGCCGGCAAACAAAATTCTCTTTTCTTTTTTGAAACTTTTTCTCTGGCATAAACCTTTTTGCTATCCTATAACGCCTATTCGCCAATAGCAAGATTGCAAGAGGCAGCCGCTTTTTAAGACAGCTTGTCTTTAAGCGCTTAGGCCAAAAGACCCTGAATCAAATATATCGTTTCAATATTAAGCTCATCCCACTCTTGGAGAAGTTATCGGCTCATTCAGTAAAAACAACCAGAAAAACAAACAGAACTATTAACAAAAAACATCTTTAAATTAAGTTTTCACATCTAAAGAAAGCAAATTGCTTTGCTGAACATACCTCAATTCTAGCAAAAATAGCGTCAAAAATCAGCTTTGGCGCTATTTTTCTTTTTGCTCATTTTAACTCTTTTCTAGCGTGCTTTAGGATAGTTTCTATGTCCCTATAGCTTTCCCCTGTTTGCCTCTCTAGTTCGTAAACAATATGGGGGATGACTCTCTTATCAAACCCCAAGAAAGAACGCTCAATACTTTCTACGCCTTTTTTATCTTCTTCTTTTTTAGCGGTAGCTCTAACTACGTTATAATTCCAAGCACCGTTTTCTTTCTCTATATAAATTAATTCTCCCCATTCAATATCAGCGCTTGAATCCCATTGAGAATTATCATAAACCATGCAAGGCTGGCCTTCCTGATTTAGAACAGCATGCATACCCGCGCGAGAAGAAGTGTCTTTTTTAACAACGACCTCCTTTTGCCACTCTCCGTTTTTCAGAGTAGCCATCATAGGATAAACATCATAGGCGCCTTCTCCTTTCTTAAAATAAAAAATTATCGGGATGCCATTTTCTCCCACTAACATAGCTGTCTGCCTCATATTAAATGAAATAAATATTTTTTTACTCATAATAAATTATTGGTTAATTTTATTCTTTATCTTCTGGAGGAGGATTTTTTTCTCCTTCAGAAGGCGACAACTTTTCGCCCTCTTCAAAGGACTCCTTTTCTCCCTTAGAAAATTGTTCTTCTTCAGGAGGAGGGCTTTTCTTAGATGAAGGGCTCATTTCTCCTTCTTGCTGCTCCAAGGGTTCTTCTTGCGAATGATGCTCTTCAAAACAAGATTCAATAATTTCCCACTCTTCAAGAGCTGAAGACGTAGCTCCACTTTTTAATTCCTCTACTTTGCCCGAACCCAATCCGCTATTCAAGCAATCCAGAACTTCGCTGGGAGCCGACTGCAACGCTTCCTGTAATTGTTGGTTCATTTCCGCCTGGCCTTCCTCTCCTAAAAATTCTTCTTGCGAATGATGCTCTTCAAAACAAAACTTAACAACTTCATCTGTTTCAGGATCTACGGAAATTGTTCCGCTTTTTAATTTTTCCACTAGCTCTGACCCTAGTTTTTCTTCTAAACAATTAATAACTTCAGAAGGAGATGATTGCAGCTCTTCCTTTAGTTGCTGATCCCCTTCTTCCTGCTCTTGAGAATAATATTTCTCAAAACATTCTTTTGTTGATTCCCCTATATTGGGGCCAGGCATAAAGTTTCCGCTTTTTAATTTTTCCACTTTATCCGAGCCCAGCTTTTCATTCAAACAGCTCACAACTTCCGGAGGAGCCGACTGTAATTCTTCCTGCATTTTCTGAACTTCTTCCTGTATCATATTTATCTCTTCCTGGGATATCAAGTCATGCTCCTTGCCAAATTCAAAGCAAGTTTGTCGATTGGCAGGATCGTTGCAGAAAGCATCGCATTCTTTTTCAGACTGGCAGCCGCCTGGCCCCTTTCCTCCGGTCTTTCTGAATCTTTCGGCTTCCTCTTGGTTCATTAATCCTGCTTTGATGGCGAAATTCATACATTCTTCTTTATGCTGGTCTTGAGAACAGTAGGCATTGCACCCCTCCTTACCAATACAGCCACCGGGACTTTCTCCTTTCTCAATAAGAGAAATGGATTTCTCGGCCTGCTCCAGCTCTTCTTGGGGAATCAGGCCAGCTTCCTTGGCAAAGTTGAAACATTCCCGGACATGCTCTCTTTGGTCGCAGTAGGCATTACAATCCGCCTTGTTCTGGCAATTGCCTGGAGTTTCAGCTCCTTCTTTTAAGGCATTAGCTAATTTTCTTGCTTCCTGTAGCTCGGCCGCGGTAAATAGTTGGCGAGCTTCAGCGAAATTCAAGCAGCTTTCAGTATTAGATAAAACATCGCAGTACTGCCGGCAAGCCTCCTTGTCTTGGCAATTGTTAAGCTCTGGCACCGGATAATCGATAACTTGAGCAAAGGCGAAAGTGGCTATAAAAAATCCTGAAATAATGAGTAATTTTTTCATGGCATTATTCAAAAGGATTAAGTTTTACTTTTTTAAAAGGATTGGTTTCGGGAATCCTTTCCGCTGGACCTTTGACGGCATCAAAGATCTGGCTGCCAAAACTCTTAACCTCTTCTTCCTTTTCCGAATGCTTTTGGAAAAAATAATAGCTCCCGGCAGCCACCAGTAAAACGATAATAATGATTAATAAAATTTTAGTTTTTCCCTGCATGTTTTTTATTATCGTAAATTATCTTCCTTGCTATTATTATACCCACCATAGTCAAGAAAAAACACCACTGGCTTGTGGAAAAATCAAGATAATGAGGGTCAGACAAGGATGTGCCCGTAGAGCGGGTAAAATCCAAGAAAAACCTGGAAAAAGAATACAAAAACAAAAAAGCCAAAAACAGTTGGCCCGACGCCTTAAAACGATAATTCAAGCACCTGACAATAAAGAATAAAGTAAGGGCGCTGATTATCAAATACAGGGCAACCGGATGACGCATAACGCCGTCAGGCCACATTATTCCCCAAGGCAGAGAAGTCTCGGCTCCTTGGTGGTCATTGATCAAAAAGCAGCCAACTCTCCCTACTGCTATGGAAAGAGGAGCTATCAAGGCGAAGGTATCAGCTAAAACCCAGAAAAGATGGAGCTTACCGGTTAATTTTAAGTAGAGGAGAGCCAAAGCTACTCCTGCCGCCATCCCTCCAAAAATGCTCAAGCCTCCCTGCCCCAGCAGCTTGCTCCCTAGAGCAGCGCCAAGCAAGACAACAATAAATAGGGTGTGAATGAAACCGCCTTCAATCCCCCTCTCTTTGGACTTCCTTAAAAGAAAGAGATAGGCTAAAAGGAAGGCCAAGGCAACGCAAATTCCCCAAACGTGCAAAGCTACAGGACCTATTATGATTTTATCAAACGAAAAATAAGGCATATTAATCCGCCAACAACCATAATGTCAGCTATATTAAAAAAAGAAATGGGCAGAAAGAAAACCCAAATCCAGTCCACCACGTACTCTAATCGCAACCTATCCCAAAAATTACTGATTCCGCCTGCGATAATCAAAAGAAAGCCAAATGAAGCCAAGCAATCCCTTTTTAGCCAGCTTCGCCGAAACAAAAAGAGCAGCAAAACCAATGCTGCTCCAATGACTAAGCGAAGAAAAGTCCGGCCCAGGGGAAAAAAGTAGAAATTGGGGTTGCGAAACAATTCCAGTTCCACCCACTTGCCCGAAAACAATTGAGGGCTGCCGATGGCCAGATTTTTTGTCAGTCTGTCCAAAACCGAAAGTCCCAAAACAGAAATAATCGCCAGGTTGAATTTTTTCATCGTTTTTAGAGACCCGGGTACTGTGTAGGCTGAACGCCAGCAGGCAGTTCAAAAATACTATCTTCAATATCGCCCACCTCTATGTCGTAAAGCTCTGTAGCTATGAATTCTCCGCTGTTAGAAACAAGTTCTGTCTTGACAGGGATGCCGTACTTAGTCCAAAGCCACCATTTAGTCTCATCTCCTTTGTCCGAAACGCCCTCCACCACCAGGCAATTTTTCCCATCCCATACTTCAGTTCCTATTACTGTGGGGCTCTGCTTGGAAATTTCGGATGACTGCTCATCGGGAGGTTCAACCATTGCTTCTTTAGCCTGAGAAATATCCTGCTGAAAGGCCATGCTCTGAGAAGGCATATAAACGTAGGCTATCTGATCGGCAGTATTGATAAGATAAACAACCTGCTGCCCCTCCACATTTCCTTCCCATCTCATATTACCGCCTTTCATCCACATTTTTGAAGTCATAGCCGTCTTTCGCTCAGAACTGGTCACCCGAATATCAAACTTATAACCTTCCAGATCTTGGGCTTTGGCTAAAACCTCATCCAGAGAAAGTTCTTCCTCTTGTTCTCCTGCGGCAGGAGTAGTCGCTTCTTCCGCTGTCTCTTGCTCTCCGCAACCAGCTCCTACCAGAGTTACAAACCCCAAAAGAAGAAAAGAGAAAATTATTCTTTTATCCATAATTTAATTTTTTATTAGAATATTTTCGACCTTTATTTCTTCGCCATATAACCTTGAAAATTTTTAATTTCTAAAATATTGATTCTTTGCTTGCCAGCTTCAACCTTGAGGATATAAGATTAAAACTTTTTTAACTTATAGCCAGTCATCGTGGATAATGTTCAGATTGCTGCCCAATAACAGGAAGGAATTACATGCCTAATTTAATATAATAACCTAAAACAGCTGTCTTTTAAAGCGGCCGTTTGAATAAAATTTAATTCAGGCATTACCATGCAAAACATTCTTTAAATTATTATTATTTATTTTTAAAGGCGCCGATAAATAATCAACGCCTTTAAAAATAAAGATTTTACCGAAAAAGATAAAAATCTTTTCTAACTGCTAATCTTATTGGCCAGGAATAGGAAGATCTGAAGGTTTGCCAATCTGCTCTTGAGCTTGGAAAAGCCCGTATTCAGCCGCTGCCTGAGCAGTAGCATTCATATTATCATAAGCTGTTTGAATAGCTTCTCTGGCCTGTTCGGGCCCTACCACAGCATCTTCCTCTGCCTGTTCAGGAAGGGTTTTCGCCCATTTATCGACATGAGAAAGGGCGGAATCCACGATATCAAGATAATCATCCTCTTCGGCTGCTGTCATATCGCCGGACTCTCTCCGAGCATTCTCCAACGCCTTAGTAGCTTTGAACATGCCTGAATACATAATATGCTCTTGTGAACCAGTAAGTTCATCCAGAATAAAATCCAATCCATAATCTACATAACTAAGGGCTTGATCATCCAACGGCCGATGGAACATAGCCTCGTACATTTTGGTCATTTGCTCCTGATTGACTTGACAAGTATCTTGAGCGGAAACTGTTTTTCCTTGATACATCAAAGCTGCCCCGAACAAAAAACCGCCGACAAAAAATCCCAAGCCAACAATCAAGCTTATTCTCAAACGACTTTTCTTATTTAATAATCCCACTTTATATCACCTCCTTCCTTATT
Organism: uncultured Candidatus Saccharibacteria bacterium; assembly: GCA_964556655.1. Classification (GTDB taxonomy): domain Bacteria; phylum Patescibacteriota; class Minisyncoccia; order Portnoybacterales; family UBA2143; genus CAZKWY01. Next base: position 421 of record CAZKWY010000024.1, on the reverse strand, counting down.
TAAATTCTATAAATTCAACTTAGAATTATAGCACGCTTATTATTAAAAATCTTGTGGAAAAAAAGAAATAAATAATCAGCGCCCAAGGATTCCTCCAGTGAAACTCCCTCTGTTGCTGTAAGATTGAGTCTCCCAATCAATTTGCTCTTGTATTCTGTAAAAACATATCTCAGCTTTAACAATTGGTCGGTACTGGCCGCTTGAGCCTAAACACCTCGTCCCCTAGCACATAATTGGACAAGCTGCATTTCATCTACCCCTAATTCAAGCCCCAATTCTATCAAAGCGGACATCTCCTCAATGTTTTCAGATAAGATAGTGGGCGAAATGCCTATTCTTGGTATATTGGTTTCTTTTAGAAGCCGTATTGGAGGGTACCCCTTTTTTCAGACAGTAAATTGTACATCTGAAGGGATTCGAC
>CAZKWY010000023.1:0-6280 GCA_964556655.1 uncultured Candidatus Saccharibacteria bacterium | reverse complement strand
TATTCTTATGCCTTCAGTATACAATATGTTGTCTGAATTTTGGGGTACCTGCCAAACCTATCCAATTCCTTATGAGCCAAAATCAAACCGCTAAATTCCCTTTTTAGTCTCTCTTTATTGATACTTACCAAACAGCCAAAGACTATCATTTGAGCGTCTTTTTTCTTTTCTCTTTCAATCCTTTTAATTACTTGAATTGAATCGTTCTCTGATTTTTCTGAAAAAGCGCAGGTATTAACCAAAACTAAATCCGCTTCCTGACAAGAATCGACAACCTCACAGTTATTCTTTCTAAAATAATCTTTGAGTTTTGAATTGTCGAATAAATTAGTAGCGCACCTTGCTTGACTGTAAACACAAACTTTCATTTTCTTACCTCCTTTATCATAATACGCACTTCCATCTTTATAGTTTTAATTCCTTTTTCCAGGATATGTTTTTTAGCTTTTTCGCCGTAAACAAACCCAAATATTTCAACCGCCTCATTCACAGACTTAAAATCAAAAATAGTCTCTTTTTCTATAATTTTGAAATTAAATCGCTTAGCAAACCAACCTGTGAAATCACCACTAAAATCTTCGGAACTCCCCATAATAACGGACTGCAATTCTCCCCCATATTGCCCTGGGGCTGTCTCAACCACTATCATTAAACCTTGTCTTTTTAACAGCTTTTCTAAATCCATCATAATAGATTCAATCTTTTTCTTCCTCGCATTTAATTCGTGATCTGACACATCGGCTCGCCAGTTATAAATTCCGCTCAATACCCATGAAGAAAATATTATATCAACTGAATTACTGGCCAATTCAAGATTCTCTACGCCCTTATTAATCGGATAAATATTCTCAACCCCATCAGCTTTTATTTTACCCTTTAAAACCCTTAACATTTTGAGCGATGGCTCAGCCGCGTAAACCTTTTCCGCTAATTGCGAAAAAAGCAAAGAAAAACGGCCCGTGCCCGCTCCCAAATCAAGAACTATTTTATCCTTTAATTCAAATTCATTCCTGATAAAACTGAGAATCGTATTATTCGAATCTTCATAATGCGAAAATCTATCATAGAGCTCTGAAAACCGAGAATAAAATAAATCCCATTGACCATTGATAGAAATTGGCTGCTTCATTTTTTCTTTGTCAAAAAACCAATAGCTTTTTTAATCCTTTTTAATGATTCTTTCTTGCCTAAAACAAATAACAATTCAGCGGGACTCGGACTTGCTTCTAAACCAGAAAGAGCTGCCCTTACTGGCCAAAAAACATCGCCATTTGATAAGTTATTCTCTTTAACTATTTCGGTCAATACCTTATTTAAATAATCCTCTGACCATTTTAATTCGGATAAGTTTGTTAAATAAGAAAGCGACGCTTTCAAACCAGTTAGAGTTTTATCAAAATTAGATTTTTTAAAAATCAATATATTTGAATCGTATTTAGGAACATTGAAGAAATATTGAGTCAATTCAACAAAATCATTCAGAGTGACCATTCTGTCTTTTTCAATCTTAATAATTTTCAATAAAAAGTTATCCGAAGCTAATTCTGATATTTTAGGATTAAAGTCCTTCAATACCTTTAATAGTTCTTTTTCTGTCTTTGTTCTAATGTAATAGCCGTTCAAATAATTCAATTTTGCCACATCAAAAATGCCCGGCGAACCCCCCATTCTTTCAATTGAAAATCTTTTAATCAATTCTTTGAGAGAAAAAATCTCTTCTTCAGTGCCTGGATTCCATCCCAAGAAAATAATAAAGTTAATAATTGCTTCTGGCAGATATCCTTTCTCTCTGAAATCTTTAATACTAACCGCTCCTTCGCGCTTTGATAATTTACCGCCTCGCGGCGACAAAATAGCAGGCAGATGAACAAAATGAGGATGTTTCCAGCCAAAAGCGTCGTAAAGTAAAATATGCTTCGGAGTAGAAGAAACCCATTCATCTCCTCTAATTATATGAGTTATCTTCATTAAATAATCATCAACAACGCTGGCCAAATGATACGTAGGATAACCATCTGATCTTAAAAGCACAAAATCATCTATTTCTTTTTTGAATCTAATAGGGCCTTTCAATAAATCATTAAACTTAACTTCTTTTTGTTTTGGCGCTTTGAATCTTACAACATACTTCTTTTGAGATTTTTTTAAATCAGCTATTTGCTTTGGCGTTAAATCTCTGCATCGTCCATCATATCTTGTAGCTGATTTACCTTGAGCCATTTGGGTTCTTTTAAGAATTTCTAATCTCGCTGGACTGCAAAAACAATAATAAGCCTTTCCTCCCTTAATCAATTTATCAATATATTTTTTATACAAAGACAATCTTTTGGATTGATAATAAGGTTTAAAGGAACCGCCGACTTTTGGACCTTCATTCCAATCAAGAGAAAACCACTTTAGGCTTTTCATAATATCACTAACTGAATTTTCCACTAATCTGCCTCTGTCAGTGTCATCAATTCTAAGCACGAAAGTCCCCTTTTTTGACTTAGCAAAAAGATAATTAACTAAAGCTGTCCGAGCCCCGCCAATATGCAAAAAACCGGTTGGTGAAGGAGCAAACCTAACTCGGACTTTTCTTTCTTCGTTTGTATTTATTCCCTTTTTCTTCATGACTTTTTCTTATCTTAACTCTTGAACGCTTCGCGGCGGCCTATCTTTCCCGCCCGCATAAGTGGTCCATAAAGGACAAATGGGGACAATTTTTCTATCACAATTTCCAGAATTAACTACGCCTGGGAAATTTTTATCCAAATCTCTCAAAGCTCCGCAACCGCCTAAACAAAAGTTATGATGAGGACAATCTAAACAATTTTCATTTAATTGGTAGATGCTTTTCATCTCTGTCTTTTTCGAATCTCTAATTTTCAACTGCCCGTTCTCCCATAAGGCAAAATTATCATTAGTATCAAAAAATACTGAACAAGCGTATATCCGACCTGACGGTAAAATTGCCAATCGTTCAAACCAACGAGCCGTGCACCCCTTATAACCTCTTCCAGTAAAATGAGATAGCTTATCGGAAGAAATAAAGGTTGGCGGATAGTAAACCCAGAAATTATCAGGAATTGGATATTTCTCTATTTTAGAGTAAAAATCAATCCATTCTTCAGGAAGTATTAATTCGTCTACTCTATTCTTGGCCAAACCGATTGGCGAAAAGTAGTGGTAAGAAAGCATATCTGCTCCTAACTGCTTTGAACAAAAATCAATCAAGTCTAAACTTTTTTCTAAATTCATTTTTGAGACAGTGCAAATCAGCCTTACCTGAAAACCCTTGTCCTGAGTTTCTTTAATATTCTTAATCAACCGTTTAAAAGTGCCTTTGCCGCGAATCTGATCGTGGACGGCTTCATCGCAGGAATCCAAGCTAAAAGAAAAGCTATGGACTATTTCGGGATTAAACTCTTGAAGCATTTTGCTATCAAACTGACCGTTTGAAGTCAAAACAACTTCATAACCTATCTTATTAGCCGAAAGAACAATTTCCTTAATTTTTGGATGAAGCAATGGTTCGCCGCCCAATAAATACAATTTGTAATGGCCCAAAACTTTAAAATATTTTAAAATTTTCACTATTTCATCAAAATCCATTTCTTGAGGATGATAAAGACGATCGCCCATATAACAATGTCGACATCGTAATTGGCATTTTTCAGTGATATAAAGAAAAATAAATGGCTCTAATTTAAAGTTTTGTTTATCCTTCATATGCTATAAAAAAGTTTGAAAATGTTTTCTTCTCTTGTCTTTCCAATCTTTGAAAGCACCGCCTGTTTTGGAATCCAAAAAATCATTCAATTGCATAAAGACATTATATATCTTATCAATGTCTTGCTCATTTGGAGAACCTTTGATTGATTCAAATAAATCTACTAACAAATTACCGCCTTCAAGTTCCAAAATCCTATCTCTATCATACCATAAACATAAAGTTGGCGGGACTTTATGATTGACTATGTATAAACCGCGAATCAAATGCGGGAAAACATACATGCAAAGAAAGATTAATTTATCCAAATCTCTCTCAAGATAAGCGTTCTTTATCTTAAGCAACATTACTTGAAATCTGTATTTTAGCTTTTTTAAGTTATAATCGGAAAGATTATAATCCTTGGCTATATTTATGGCCGATTCTTTTAATTCTCTAATCAAATCCTTGTTATCAATCAGAATTCTGCCATCTTTAAAACAATTGATCATTATCTCATCGTTATCTTCAAAACACTTTCTAACTCTTTCTTCGTCTTCATAAAATATTTCTACCCAGATTCCTTTTTCGTGATAGAATTCAAATCTTCCGCCTAAATTAACAGTTACCGCAACAAAATCTATATCAGAATTCTTATTTATTCGACTGGAATCAGAGGAAGAACCGGCTAAAACTAATCCAACAACGCTATCATCAGCCTCAAATCTTTTTCTTATCTTATCAATAATTTCATCTCGTTTATTGTCCATACTAATTTAATTTACCTTTAAAAGCGCCGTTGACCTCTTTAATCTTATCCTCGTAAATTTTATCATACATTGTTATCATTTTTGTTCTTGAACATTCATCCAGAGTAAATATAGACGGACAGGTAATATCAATAATTAAAAGCGGCTTTGAATATTTCTTAATTTTATACTTACCGCCAGCTGCCGCAAAAGCTACATCAACCTTGTTAATTACATTGTCCATCTGTTGAGTTGTAACAGCTTCGGCATTAACAAATGATAAATCGTCTTTGAGCTTCTTAGCTTTCTGCCTGTCGCGGCCCATAATAAAGATTTTATCAAATTTCTCTTTGCGGGTGCTACACGCTTTCATGAATTCTTTTGCCATTATTCCCGTCCCAACAATCAACAATTCTTTTACGTCTTCCTTGACCAAATCCCCCAAAATTCTAAAAGCAATGGTGGCATAATTCTCGTAATTATAGAAATTATTTTTCTTACGGAAAGAAGCCGCCTTTTTTAGAGTAGCCCGGCACAATTCCATTAATTCCGCGCCTTGATCAAGCTGCGACTCAAAAGCATTCGTAACTTGCTTCTCTATTTGGGTCTCAGCTCTTATTTCTGAAGAATCGCCCGAAACGAGCCGAACAAGATACTCGGTTATTTCTTTTTTATTATCCAAAACCCTAAATTTATTATCATTAAGGATTTTCCGAATCTCTTTTATCTTTTCTTTATCTCTAACAAAAACATATACTTCAAAACGCAGACAAGTAAAAAGAGCGACAATCTCATCCGCGTAAAACTCCACTGAACTCGCAATCCTATCAAAAAAGCCATTTTCAATATTTTCTCTAATGGCTTTTTTAGAAAAGGACTGATAGTCGAAAATTCCTGCTATAAAGTTAGATTTATTTGGATTATTTAGCATCAAATCATCATTTAATAATCGCCACTTAGATTACTACGAAATCCCAATTTTGTCAAATGTAATCGCGGCTTTAATTCTACCTCTTTTTACTCAACCACTCCCCTAACAACCAATCAATATCCTGTTTTTCTCGCCATTGTTTCTTCATTTTCTGAAACATTTTCTCAGTACCGATGTAGGGATTGGGTTTATCTTTTAATAATTGGTGATACGGCTTCCAATCTTCAATTACATTGTTAAAAACCTCCGATATTTTCCAAATATAATCATCTGGCTTGTTTTTGATTCTTGAACTCTCTTTTAACTTGAATTTCTTTTCTAAATAATCAAAGAAGATAAAGTGAAGCAGTTCGTGGGCGATGACTTTATTGGAATGTTTGGGGATTTTGTGTTTATAAGGGAAGAAAAAGATTTTCTGCTTAACATATCTGGGGAACATGTGCCAGATAGAAATGATTCCTCGGTAATTGCCTTTGGGCCAGGGATGGTTTTTGAAAATCTTATCAACTAATCTAAAATACTCTTTTTTAACTCCTTGCCAATTCTGTTGAGCTTTGGCTAATCCTTCTTTGATATCTTTTTCTCTTAATTTGTAAATATGCTTGGTATATTCTCTGATTATCTTATTTCTCTCTTTTTCTGAAAAGTTTTTGTTTAGAATATATTTAAAATCATCTGGCAGAAACCATAATACAAATTGACGTTTATTTCCCTTACGCTCGCTTCTGATAAAATTGATACAATTATTGGTATCTTCTTTGATATCAATTTTTAGTTTGATTTTGGGATATTTGTCCATCAAGTTAATTAATTTTATTTTATTTTATTTCTTTTACCACTTTTAATTTAGCCTCTTGGAGGGTACCCCTTTTTTCAGACAGTAAATTGTACATCTGAAGGGATTCGACC
>CAZKWY010000022.1:0-7734 GCA_964556655.1 uncultured Candidatus Saccharibacteria bacterium | reverse complement strand
AAACATTTCCTTATCTGGGGAATAAAAATGGGTCAGTATTTCTAGGAGGGGTCAAACAAGGCCTATGATGAGTGTTTAAAAGAAATTAAAGGCGTGATTGGCATGCGAGCCAGACAAGAATTAGACGAACAAACCTATGTAAGCCGAACGGATGAATTGAATAAAGAAAAAGTTCGGCTTAAAAGATTATTGACTAATGCCAACGAAGAATCAGAAAAGCTGGGGAAGGTCTTTGATTTTGCCCGAGACGCTAAAAAAGATTTTGAATCTAATGTCCCGGAAAGGCAAAAACAGCTTTTGGCCAATTTAGGTTCGAACCTCCTGTTTAAAGACCGAAAACTGCGTATTTTAGACATAAAACCGCTAATTGCCTTAGAAAAAATTTCTCAAGAGGTCAGGACAATTCATCAAAGGTTAGAACCTCTGAAAAATGGGATAAATAAAAGGACTTTGGGCGAAATATATGCCCAAAGTCCGACCTTGCTCCGCAGAGTAAGCGACGTCAGAACTTTGCTCATAATTAACGCCAATATATTAAAATACAATTCGGGCGCTCTTTATAGATGCTAAAATCATTATACCAAGCCCGTTTAAGAGCAATGACATTGTAGATAGTATTTCTGCTTGTCTGATTATCTCAACCCTTTTCGACTCTTTTCAAAAGGCTATCAATTAATTCAAGGTAAAGGGCGCTGCTCCATGCCTGAACCCAGCTGCCTTCTGACTTAAATTCTTTAGCTGAGCTTAGTTCCGCATGATGTCCGATCACCCCTTTCCACAAAATCTCCTGAGTGCTCGCTTCTAAAATCTTATCTATTAAGGGGACAAATCTTTCCCTTCCTAATTGATAAAGCGTCAAACCGACTAAATTATTAAGATAAAACCAAGCATCGCCATTATGATAACTTCGAGCGTCCTCGCCAGTATGATTTTGGCAGAATGAAGGATTGTTCTTATCTATAGTGCTTAATCCCCCCCAATCCAGCCAAAGTCCCGCTAAAATATTTTTAAAACACTCTAGCCATTCTTTATTGCTCAAAAGATTAGGATAGAGATAAGCAGCCAAAAATATATTCGGTCTGAGAGTAAAATCATTTTCTCCGTCAGCTAAAACCCTTCCGTTCCAAAATTTCTGATAAACCGCCTCCCTTAACTGTTCTTCCAGCTTTGAATACTTTTTTTTATTGGTTAAACGAAAAGCCATTTGATAAAGCAACAGTCTTAAGGCCTGAATCTCAATCCTAAATCCGTTCCTTTCTTGGCTATCCATCCATGTTTCCCCCGGCCGGTTAAAAGCCAGCCCATCTCGAGTATAGTTTTCTAAAAGCCGGTTAATAGACTTTTCCAACCCTTTTTTTACTGCTTCAATTTCATCTCTGCTTAACTTTTCTTGTTTGATTAAATCATCTAGGCGCTTAAACAGCCAACCAGTCCCGTCAGCGCTTTCCGAAATTCCGTCAAAAATACGGCCATCCTCCCTAATCTGCTTTAACAATTCTAAAGCTATTTTAGCAGCCCGCTTAGGAGAAACCAAAAACAGCCCTTTTAGAGAAATGGCTTCGTCCCTGAGCCAAAACTGAAAAAACCAAGGCAAACCGGCATAAATCCCCCAACGATCAGGGCTGGCTTTGACTGTTAAGCTCCGCAATGAATGGGCCGCGCAAAGATAAGCCATCCTCATTTCTTTATCTTCAATCCTCTCAGCCAATGAAGATAATTCCTGAGTTTTTTTTCTTTTTATCTGTTTTAGACTATCCATTTCCTCAAAGACAAATTGCGCTTCTCTAATTGCCTTTTCTTTGTGGGAATTCAAAGAAAAAACTAATTGCTGGGCCTTAATAATGAAAGGCCGATAAACATAACGCTGAAAAGGCGGAGCATTCCTTTTCTGATCCAAGCTATAATCCCGGGCAATCCAGTCATTTATCTTTTGGAAACTTAAAATATCTGGCTTAATTGCCAAATAAAAAGCAAACTCATTTTCCCGGCGATATTCAATCAAAACAACATCTTTTTCAACCGAGATCGAATAACGATGACCAAACTCCCGATTATCATAAGATTCCTTAATATCCAAAGTTAATTCAATCTCTTTGGGCTGAGAAAGCTCATAAACTAATGAATGATGGTTTTCCGGCAAAAAGAAAGATTCAGTAAAATTATCTCTCTTTCTTACTGTTTGCCAAAAATTATTCACTAACTGACTAGGCTCAGCCATTCTAAACAAATTAATCCCTTCTATAATTCTAAAAAGCTTATTATCCAAACAAACAAACCAGCCCTGATAACGGCTGGTTGGCTGATTAAATAAAGAAATATAATCCCCTCTTTGATTGGCTAATAAGAAACCAACTCCCTCTTGAGCCTGCTTTTCAATTTTATCATCATTAGTTAAAAAATGACTGATCTTCATTAAATCTTTTGAAGCGCCTTGTTTTGCGCTTCAAGATATTTTTTAACTAAAATCTTCCAATCCGCTTGGCCGGCTAAACGATAAGCTTTTATTTTGCTATCCACCCTTTGGCGGACTGAAAAATCAAGAAACTTATAAAAAATCTTGGCTAAATCATCAGCTATTTTCTCAATATCCTGCCGGCTATGCCTTTCTAAAACAAATATTCCCGGCTGTTCTTTGTTTTCAAATTTATCCTTTAGAAAACGGCCAAAACCAGCTAAATCAGTGGTCGCTGCCGAGACCCCTAAACCGGCTGTTTCCAAAGGAGTATATCCCCATGGCTCATAAAATGAAGGGAAAACACCTAAATGCGTTCCCTGAATACTTTCATGGTAATTCAAATTCAAAAGGCCGTCATCCCCCTTGAGATAAATAGGATAAAAAATAACCTTAACCTTATCCTCTTGGCGATTTTCCAGACCGGCCTCTTTAATTGCCTTAATCACTTCATCGTTATCATCAACTAAATAATGACTGCTTATCGGAGGCAGTCCTTCTTGTTTAAGCTTCATTACCTTTTTCTTGATTTCTCTTAAAAATGAACGACTGAATAATTTTTCTTCAGAAATATTCTTTTCAGCAGCCAAAGAATAAAGAACTTTCCTTTCAACTTCTTCTGAAACCTCTTCAAAGTAGTCTTTAATGTCCTGATAAATTTCTCTTGCCCTTAAGACTTTTGGATTTATTTCTCCTGAATTAGCCGGCACCCAAATAAAAGCGACTATATTCTTAGAGCTTTGATCTTTTTTCATCTGCTGATTAAGTTTTCCTAAGCCTTTAATAAAAATATCTATTCCCTTGTTATGGAATTCATAACGACCACTGATAAAATAAAAAAGAGTGTTTTTAAAATCAAGGGGATAATAAGGTAAAAAATAATATGAAACAAACTCTCTGATTCGGCTTTTTTGAATTCGATGTTTGATTAGATTTTCTTCGAAAGTAGGATAATTTTCCATATCCAAACCATTAAAAGTCAACAAATCTGGCTCTCGTCCCAAAAAGCTCTTGGCTTCAATGGCAGTAATCTCGCTAACCGTAGTAAAGACATGGCTCTGTTGGGCTGCGTTCTTTTCTAAAAGATGCTTAGCCGCCGCGTTGTGCCGGCGAGCTTCCTCGTCAGGAACTACCTTTTCCAGCAATGAGTAAAGAGGCAGATTCTGGTTAGCCATTGCCCGCCCCAAAACGGTGGCATGAGTAGTAAAAACAATCCCTGTTTTAACCTTATTCATTTTTAGGTATAATAACCCGGCCGCGCCTAACCATTCGTGAAAATGACTAGCGATTTTTTTTCTTTTTAAAAGCTTAGCTGTTTCTTCAATTAGTTTGCCTGCTGCCCAGCTCCAAACTAAAGGATGGTTAAAATCATCTCCAGCTCCCAAAGAATCAATTTGGTAACTTTTCCAAAGCCTCTTCTTTATCTCTTCAGCTTGGTTATAAAAACCGCTACAATCAATCAAAATAGTCTGAGGCTCTCCCTGTATCAACCACTTGCCTAAATGGCATTTTATTCCTTGTTTTTCTAATTTATCAAAAACGGCCTTAAAGTCATTCGAAGGGTCTTTTTCCTCAAACTGGCCTTTAGCCTTATCGGGAAAATAAGGGCCAACTAGAAAATAGCCATCTTGATAATAATCAACCATTTGGCTGGCTTTAGAAGTTATTACTGTATAAATCCCGCCTACTTTATTGCAAACTTCCCAGGAAAGCTCAAATAAAAGGCTGGCCTCGGGCTTTATTTTTTGCTCCATATTTTTTCTTATTTTAATTCCTTGATTCTTGCTTCCACTTTTTTAAGCATAGTTAGACGGGTCTTTGATCGTTTCATTTCCTGGACTAATTTGTTGTCTTTTAAAACTTCTTTAACCCATTTAACAAAATCATTTTTCTCTTTATTGACATGATGCTTAAAAGCTCCGTCATCCATTTCCTTCAAGGCAGTCGCCAACTCCTCTAAACTCCCCAAGACTCTCCCGTCACAGGTCCAAAAATACTCTTCCTGGGAAATAAGGGGAGCCTTTGCTTCCTCTGTTTTTGCCATAGATTTAATAATCTTTTTAAAAAAAATATATAGTTTAGATATCATCTTTTTCTCTTTTAATTTTGCTCGACCTTTTCTTTAATCTTAACTTTAAATCGTTAAGGATATTCATAAAAGAAATAAAACACTCATAAGGACTCTCGTGCGGATTAAAATATTTATGGACATCGCCGTCAGCAAACCATTTAGTGCACATATAATAAAAATGGTCTGAAACCTGTAACCGGCGCCAATCTTCAATTATTTTCCTGTCCCTGCTCGCCAAAACATCCTTTTCTAAGCTATATAAAGATGACAGCGCTTTTTGCTGCATCTGATTGCCAGTCCAAGCGCTCAAATCTCTTTCTGTGTCTGCCCAAGTGGTTAGATGGGCAAAATCTAATTCATCCCGCGACGCATAATGGGCAATAACCTCTGAAGGGGTTTTAAAATCATTATCCGGATGCTCTAAGATCCGATGAGGAAAAACTTTTAAAAAATCAAAAATACCTGTTTCTGCCCATTGGTGTTCGCCAAAAGTTTCATAATCCATAAATAAATTTACCACCTCTCCATTGCCGTTGACTTGATTAATCCAATGGGCAAATTTATCAGTTGTTAAGGGCCATTCTGCCCAGTCTCTGGTTGAAAAACGAAAAGAAATATCATCGCTTAAACGATAGTTTCTCAACAAGATTCCTGTTTTCTTGGCGCTTTTAACCCTGTATAAAAAATTAGGAGAGCGCCAACCCAATAAATGGTCAACCCCTTCAGCCAAAACTCCTTTATACTTCATTTTTTGGGCAAAACTGGCAATATTATTATCAAACATCAGTTCAGTATTTCTAAAAACCTGCGGATGATAGCCGAATAACTTTTCTAGCTTATCCCTTTGAAGCTTAACCTGCTTTTTAAATTCATCTTTTGAATACAAATAAGCTAAAGAATGATGATAACTTTCAGCTAATAATTCTACCCGGCCAGAGCTAACCAAACTTTGAAAACCCCTCAATGCCTCTGGAAAATTTTTTTCCAACTGCTCCAAAAGAATGCCTGAAATACTAAAGCTTACTTTAAACCGGCCACCAGTCTTTTTAATTAAGTCTAATAAAATCTGATTAGTAGGTAAATAGCATTTCCGAACAACTCTTTCTAAATAAGCTTGGTTTTTTTCATCATCAAAATACGGCTGATTTTGGCCAATTTCAAAAACAGAGAATTTCCTGATTCTAATCGGCTGATGGGCATGAAAATATAAACAAACTGAAGCCATATAATTAAGCAAAATTAGCTAAAACTTCCTTGTAGACCTCTAAACATTTCTGGGCTGACTGCTGCCAATTGATTTTCTTAATTTCTTGCCGACCGTTCTCTTTTAGAGAATCAGCTAGTTCACGATAGTCTAACACAGAAATAATCTTATTGGCCATCTCGTCAATATCCCAAAAATCAACCTTAAGGACATGGGATAAAGTTTCTGAAACTCCTGACTGGTTAGAAATTAAAACTGGCGTCCCCCGAGCCAATGATTCTAAAGGAGTCAGCCCAAAAGGCTCAGAGACCGAAGGCATGACAAAGAGATCGGCTATTTGATAAGCCTTGTTCCATTCTTCTCCCCTGATAAAGCCGGTGAATAAAAAATTATCAATAATTCCCAATGAGACTGCCTCTTCAATTAATTGGTTCTGCATATCGCCCGAGCCAGCCATAATAAAAAAAACGTCTGAACGGTAATCTAAAACTTTTTTAGCGACTTTTAAAAAATAATCGGGGCCCTTTTGGATAGTCAAACGGCCGATAAAAAGAACCACTTTCCGGTTCCGGCCTTTAAGCGGAAACGGCTGGTAGCCCAAAACGGGCGCCTCTCGGCAATCTATCCCATTATGAACCACCCTTATTTTGTCCTGATTAATTCCATAATGTTTAACAATTTTTTGCTTGGTAAAATCACTAACCGTAACCACCCTATCGGCTCCCTCAAAACCCTGTTTTTCTATTTGGTAAATACGCCCATCGAGATAATCCCCTCCGGTTCGATCAAATTCAGTAGAATGGACATGGATAACCAATGGTTTTTTAGAAGCTTTCTTTGCTGCTAAACCAGCCGGGAAACTTAGCCAATCATGGGCATGAATTAAATCGTAATTCTCTGCCAAAGCAATTTTTTTAACCTTTTGGGCATATCTAACAACTTCGCCAAATAAGCCCGGATTATAAATCATTGAACCGTCTGATTTTTTAACTAAATTACCATAAGCGGTTGAAGTTAAATAAGGAGTTAACGGAGAATCAATCGCTTTAATTTTTAAAGAAGAATCAGCAAAAACTATTTTGCAAAAATTAGCTTTACAGTTCATCTTTTTGGGCAAAACAAAAATAATCTTCGCTTTTTGATTAGCTAATTCTTTAACCAAGGCCTCACAAGCCACTCCCAATCCTCCAGAATTATACGGCGGGAATTCCCAGCCAAACATTAAAATCTCCATATGCAACAAATTTACCACATAACTTATAAAAAGATATATTGTTTTCTATGCCTTTTTATATTTTTATTATACCATTTTATAACCCTAAAAAGATGTGGATAAGTCAAGCTCTTGTGTCTGACGGATAGGCGGTCAGAAGCTATTGACTAGAATCCAGGTTCGAACGCCCTCGAAATGTCCCGCCCTCGGCACGAAAAAAACCGCGTTATTGAGCGGTTTGTATTAATGCTCCGCAGGGTGAAGCAAGTAAGAACCTATTTAATGAGTGATTCCGAAGAAAATCCAGTTATAGTCCCTTAATATCTTTTATCAACTCCGGAAATTTTGGCTGGTTAAAATGCCCTCTTTTCTTGAATTCTCTGATAATAGCGTTAGGCAGCGCTTTTTTGTACTTCTCAAGATGAGAATACGGAACCACTTTGTCGTCTTTGCTCTGATAGATAAGAACCTTGCCAGCTTGCTTGTTTAATTTGTTTAAATTTTTAGATAAAACAAAATCGCTTAATGATTCTTCCATTCCTTCATCATCATACGGCGGCGAAACTAATAAGGTGGCTGAAACCTTTTTGGAAAATTTATTCTCTGATAAATATTTAACTAGAAATATCGCTCCCAAAGAATGACCGATTAAAATAATATTATTATCCAAAAGAGGCGCTATTTTCTTAAATAGAATTCTCCACTCGTCATATTTAGCATTCACTTGAGAAATGCTAAATTGGCAGGTACCCCAAAATTCAGACAACATATTGTATACTGAAGGCATAAGAATA
>CAZKWY010000021.1:0-9832 GCA_964556655.1 uncultured Candidatus Saccharibacteria bacterium | reverse complement strand
TTGTTAATACTTTATCCTAAAAGTGTTAACAACGCGAGCTATTCTTACAGTTAATATTATCAACAATAATGGCGATAATCAATGCTCAATAGCATTATTTTGGCCATAATCAACAACAGCAGAAGAATCAATATAAACAGGGGAACTAGCGTCATATCCGCCATATCTAAAATAAAGATAGTCTAATTCCCCCTTGCTGCCTGCTTCAAAACGAATATTTTTCCAATCTTCTGGATTAGCTTCGGAGCCAGAGCCATCGTTATTGCTGTCTCCGCCAAATAGATCATCCTTAAAAGAAGTAAAGACAATGGGCTTTCCTTTTGTGCCTAAGGCTATTAATTCACCTTCTATTCCTAGAGAAGTATAATATTTATTGTGAGATTTTATCGTCGCTCCTTCTTCAATGGCAAAAACCGTCCCTGAAGCAATAGTCGGCCAATTGCCTTTATTAGAAAGCATAATATAAGGAAGATCAGCTGACCATGAAGCATCTTGGCTGAATATGCTCAAATCACTTACCACTGCTCCATTGACATCGTTTTCTCGAACCTGATTATTAGAAAAAGATGGATAAGCACTTCTAAAATAGATTGGATAATGGTTTTTCTCAAAAACATTGCCAAAAATTTCTAGAGAAGACTCTCCTGCCCATATGCCGCAATCAGAATGATTCTTAAAGCTAGAATTATTAATTTTTGCCTCAAGATTGCTCCCTTGAGCATAAATTCCTGTCTTATTGCCATCAAAAATACTATTAGAAACGGAAACTGAAGAATCAAAAATTTCTAACCCTTTATTCTCGCTATTATTAAATGAACAATTATTAATCTCTAGAACGCTGTTTTTAGCATTAATCATAGCAGTAAGATCGCCTTTTAATTGATAAGAAGATTCTGCTCCGCCATTCTCGAAAAAAACATTCTTCAACAAAGAGCCGCCGCTATCAGCTCCGTCAAAAACCACCCCCGTCCATTGGCCAGAATCTGTGCTAGTAGCTAAAGAAGTAAAAATAATATGGTTCCCGTTCTCCCCTTTAGCTCTTAAGGCGCCTTTAACCAGCAAGGAAAGGTAATATTTACTCTGGCTTTTAACCACCGTTCCAGGTTCAATTTCAAGAATAGCGCCACTTTCTATCGTAGGATATTGTCCTTTATTAGAAAAGAGAATATAGGGGCTGTTTTCTTTTTCCCAAACAGCGTTTTCTTTAATTCTAGCGTTGTCATAAATTAAAGTAGCCTTGTCTCCCTGCGAATTGATAGGACTAGGCCATAAAATTTCGATAAAATCGTCCTCGTTGTTATCGCTATCCCAACCATCTAAAAATCTCTTCAAACTTCTATTGCGGGAAGAAACAATGCTCTCGTCGCCCTCATAAACAAAAGCCACGCTGCCCCATCCGAGCGCATCAATTACACCCTTTGCAATATCTTCTTCCTCTGATCTTTCTTTAGGATTCCAAGGAAAAATAGCAATAGAGCCTTTTTTATCATTAAGCCGAGAAGAAGAATATGGCGACCAGTCTTCTTCAAGGTATAAATTGCCAGAGAAACCGGCCAAGCCTATTAGATAATGCCCTTGGGCAGGAATAATCGCCCCAACAGGAAATTCTCGACATAAATAAGGGCTTGCCCACCGGCGAGTATTGGGATAATAAGCAAAATACCATCCCGTCATGTCTATATCTTGAGAAGTCGGATTATAGAGCTCGATAAATTCATTCGCCCCTAATTGGACCTCGTTTATCACGACATGCTCTGCTATAGCGCTAGCCGTGGTGCTAGCGATATTAGAAATTTCAGAAACATTGCCCAAATAGTCGATTGACTTTAAGGCCCAGTAATATTTTTCTCCCGGGATCAGCCCATCAACTAGTAATTTTTCACTGGTACTAGCTGTTCCAGGCGCCATATTAAAAGAAAATTTCAAAGCTTTGTCCCATTCTGAAATAAGCTTTTCCGACGAAGTAGCATATTTAATAATATAATATTCTGCCTGGCCAGAAGACCCGTCATCGTAAGGAGCGCTCCACGACAGCTCTAAAGAGCCTCTTTGAACGCCTATCTCCGCCCTTAAATCAGAAACATCCAAAGGCCCTTTTAAATCGACAAAAACATCTAACATTTGATAATCGCTATAATCACTATCCATTTCAGCCTGAATAAAAACAGAAGAAGCTCCACCTGTTAAAACGACTTCCTTAAACCATCGCCCTTTTTCATCAGTTGTAGTAGAACAAGTTAACGTAGAGGTAGAATTAACAAAGATATTTATCAAATATCCCGGCGAAGAAGTTCCTGCCAGATAAATCTCAAATTCACTCGTAGAAGAAGAAAAATCGTCATCGGGCCCAAAAATAGATCCATTTTCAGGAGAAATAACAGAAGGAGAAGCAAGTAAAAAATCCGTTGACGATGCTATTTCTTCACCATCCTCGTCCCTTTTCTCTTTTTCCTCGTCTAAATCAACGTCCAACTTTTCCTCGCTAGGTACATCATCAATAACATTCTTGTTATCAGGCTCATCCTGCTTGTCTTTGAAATGCTCCTTAACTGCTCCGCCCCCACTCAAAAAACCATCCGGCAAGACAGGCGGCACCGGCTTAATTTTTTCTATTTGTGAAGAAATTTCATCAGAAGCTTGATTTTCAATAGGCCCATGAGCCAAATCCCCAGCCCTGACCTCTATTCCCCCAGAAAAATTATCCTTTTTATCGTTCTTTTTTGCCTTATCTTCTTCCGGCAAAGGATTGGCGTTCGAGGCAATGGGCAAAGTATTTTTATCCTTGTCTCCCTGACCATCCTCAGCTTTACTTTGAGGAGAATTAAAAAAATAACTAATAGAAGAATCTTCTGGCAAAATCTCTTTTTTCAAAGGTTCATTCGGAAAGAGATTATAAGCCAAACCAGCCTCTTGACGCTTGTCCGACCCCTTAAAAAAGGAAGTAATTTTATCAAAAGCGCTATCCAAAACTCCAGCCACTTTATTTTTCACCCCCTTAAAAGAATCGGAGACATATTCTGCTATATATTTAGCGCTAATAGGCCTAAGCTCATCAGGGTTATAGAAGCCTGTTTGCGCCCATGGATGATTTGGGGGAGATCCTCCGAATGGACTTACATCAGGAGAAAACTTTAAGGTTCGTTCTCCTTTAAAAGATTTTATAAATTCGATATCTATTTCTTGTAATCTATAATCGGATCCAAAAAATTTTCCCCCTTTTGCGTTCCAGTCCTCAACATACTTCCATCTTTTGTGTTCGCACTTTCCATCGCCTTCGTCATCAACGCAATTAGCATGAGACCCTTTTCCAACATAAGTCCAAATATGATTGTTTTTAGGATTATAAATTTCTGTATCAAATAGCTTTCTTTGATGGGCAGTGCCAATAACCTTATTAATCTTTCTAGAATCTTTATCTACAAAAACAAAAACAGCTTCCCAATCTCCATAGTGCTTATTTTTTGTAAATTCTTCGAAATCATTAAAAATATAAAAAAACCAAAACTGATAGACAAACTCGTCGCCACTATCATAAATATGATAAAAAACAGTAAAATGATTGATTTTTTGCTCAAAAGAAAGCCTATCGTATTTTTCTACTGCTAATTCTCCTGAAATCTCTAATCCATTTTCAAAATAAAAATCCAGCGGATTAACTGGATAGTACCTTTCGTCTGAATCAAACCAAAAATTAGGCGCGTAGTTTTTAGCGGACGGAGGAGAGTTATTGCTATCTGCCCAAACAAAAAAACCGCTAAAAAATACAACTAACAAAAGGAGAAAGACAATTAGCCTTTGGCAAAAAAAATTTACCATATCTTTTTCTTGGTTAATTTTAAACCTCCCTGTAAACCCCCCACGCTAAAAACTTGCCCAAAGATACGCTAATGATAAAAAAGGTAATTAAATAAGCCAATAAAAGAGAATTAAACCAATTGCCCGCCAGATTCCCAATAATGGGTCCGATTAAAGACCCCAAGGCCATGCCAATTCCCCCTCTCCACATTAAAGGCCATTTCCTTGTTTTCAAAAACAAAGAACAAAACAATCCGACAATAGCTCCAATGCACAAAAAAGCAAGCCATAGACTTCCTATGCCAATATTTGTTTCTAAATTTATTAACGGTTTTAAGGTTTCAACATTAATTGGAATAAAAGATAGAAAAAATACGCTATAAAGATACAAATAATAAGCAAAAATTCCTACAAAAACGAACCCTAATCCAAGCCCAACCCACAAAGAGACCACGGAAAAAACTATTTTTTTAATACTTCTAAAAATCCAAGCCAGAGAAATTCCGCCTAAAAGCCCTACAATAATAATGGCCTGATGGTGAAAAGGGAATTCCACTCCTGGAATCCCTAAATACAAGATTAAACCCCAAAAAAGACCAGCTAGACCAAAGCCAATAACGGCAATAAACAGATATCTATAAAAAGAGATCCTTTTCTCCATACGTCTTTATTAATATTTTACCCCAGCCACCCAGCAAAAGGCAAGGACTGTAACTTTAGGACTGTCCTAGAATTACAATCCTAGGGTTTGAGAGGGGACCACCAAGAGGGGTTATCTTTATACCATTGAATAGTTTTAGCAAGAGCCTCTTTAAAAGGATATTTAGGCTCCCAGCCAAGAAAACGAATCTTAGTAGAGTCAAGAGCATAACGCCGATCATGCCCCGGACGATCTTTGACATACTCAATATGCCTTCCGTCTTTTTTTAATTCTTTTAGAATAAGCTTTGTTATCTCCAAATTCGTTTTTTCATTTCCTCCACCAATATTATAAACCTCGCCTATTTGCCCATAATGGAGAACAAAATCAATGGCTTCGCAATTATCCGTCACATAGATCCAATCACGCACTTGCTGGCCATCTCCGTAAACAGGAACTTTTTTATTCTCTAAAAGATTGGTAACAAAAAGAGGAATAAGCTTTTCCGGATATTGAAAAGGGCCGAAATTATTGGAAGAACGAGTGATGACAATTGGCAAACTATAAGTTTTAGAATAGGCGCGCGCCAATAGATCCGCGCCTGCCTTAGAAGCGGCATAAGGGCTATTAGGCGCCAAAGGGCTTTTTTCACTAAAAAGACCGCTTTTAATAGAGCCGTAAACCTCGTCTGTCGATATCTGAATGAACTTTTTAATACGGCGCTTTCTAGCCGCCTCTAAAAGTATTTGCGCCCCCAAGACACTGGCCTTGACAGAATCAAAAGAGCTTTCTATGGAACGATCAACGTGAGACTCGGCGGCAAAATTTAAAACAGCGTCTGGCCGGCGCGAAAATAATTTCTCTACTATTTCTTTATCGCAAATATCGCCTTTAACAAACCCATAATTAGGATTTTGTTCAACATCGGATAAATTGGCTAAATTCCCCGCATAGCTTAAATTATCAAGGTTAATAACGCGATAGTGAGGATATTTGCCAAGAATATGCCTAATAAAATTAGAGCCGATAAAACCGGCTCCTCCAGTAATCAGCAAATTCATAGATTTTTAAATGCCGATCAACGCTCTAATTTTGCTTGCCGGCACCGTTTCTTTAAGCCCCTTTTCATCCACTAGATTTAATCCGATGACCTTTCCCTTAATATCAACTAGGGGGCTGCCATTGGCCAAAAGGCTTTCTTCTCCCAGATTAAGACGAACAGAGTTTCCTTTCATGCTGCGCACTATGCCAATATTAACAAATTTATTCAAACTGCTTTCTGAAACCTCCGCTCCTATCAAAACTATACGCTGGCCTAAAAGAATTTCGCTAAAGTCAGCCAAATCTACTACCGGCAAATTATTTTCTTCTACTTTTAACAAAGCCAGACTGTCTTTGGCGCTGATTTTTTGGAGTTCTGCTTCCCAGCTTCTTCCGTCATAAAAAACTAAATAACGATCAGCGTTTTCCAACATTAAATTCGCCGCTGTCACTATTAGACCATCGCTTGTCACAATAAAGCCCGTCCCCCCTGAAAGAAGATTGGCTCCTTGATAAGAATGAATCGCTACCAAGCGAGGAGAAACCGCCTCGATAGCTTGTTCTAAAGCATCGTTTTCCACTACGATGACCCTTTCTACGGGATTAATAATAGTCGTACCAGCGCCCGCCTGCCGAAAAAAATCCATCTGGGAGAACGGGGGGAAAGTCGCCAGATAAGGCAAAAAAAGGCGGCTCATTAAAACGCCCCCTATTCCGCCAATAATTAAAATTAGCGCTAATTTAAATACCTTATCGCCGATTTTCGCGATCATAAAAATTTACCAGCTTACTTCAATCTTTCTGCTTGTGCTTTTGAAACGGCCCAAGGAAGTAATTGTGCTAACGCCGTCATAAAAAGTAGTATAAGTGGCGTTGGGATCAAAAGCAAGAGAAACATCGTCAAAAGGACAATTGGTTGCGCCGTTTTTTCTTACCTCGTAGAGACATCTTTCAATGCCTGATTCAGCCGCGTAAAAAGCTACTACCGACTCCCCGGCACGCGAAGTCATTTTCAGCTGCCTTAACATCAAAAGAGAAAGACCAAAACCAACCACAGAAACAACGCTTAAAAAAAGCATGATTAATAAAATAGAAGTAACCCCTTTTTCCTTATTGCTTTTTTTCTTTAAAATAGACATTTTAATTAATCCTGGAAGAAACAGTGCTTTGGAGATTCATTTCTGCCTGCTCTTCCGGTTTGTCGCCAACCGCGCTTATCTTTAAGGCAATAGTAACAGAAGAACGACTCGATCCAGAAGCAATGTTGTGGTAAAAAGTCCCAGTAATTTCAAAATTGCTAGGGTTATTCAACGCCTCGCCGTCCCGATAAAAGATCTTATTGGCGTTATCAAACTGGTAGATAATAGTTTCTCCATAGCTATTGATTATTTCTAATTCTTCGCCCGCCAGGCGCAAGTCTTCAATAGAGCTTGTCCTGATTTCCTTAGTGGCCATTTCTAAAATAAATCGGCTTGATTCCTGGACATTTTGCAAAGCAAAAGCTTTTCTTTGGCTTTTTAAAACAAAATGAGTGATCTGGCTGACAGCGACTATCAACACAGTAAAAACCGCCATTGCCACCATGAATTCTATCAAACTAAAACCGCCTTCTTCCTTTATTTTTTTTCCTTTAAGTAAGAATTTTTTCATATTATTTTAACGCCAATTCCAAAGCCTATCCTCGACAGTCAAATAGCGCCAATCGCCTTTAATATTCCATTTTATTTCCACTACTGCTTTGACCTGATCATTAGAGACCTTGGTTAAAGACATCTTGCGATAAAAAGGAGTATCGTCTCCGCCGGAATATTGGTAAAAGCCGCTGTTATTGATCATAAGTTTTTTTTCCGCCCCCATAAGAAAAAGTTGGCTGTCGTTATAGTCTCCGATATAGTCTCTATTGTTTACTATGCTATACCATCCGTCCCAATTACTATAGGAAGCGCGCCAAAATCTTGTCAGCTCAATACCCTCCTGAGCCAGGCCAGCAGCGATTAAGCGATGTTTGCTCAAAGAAGCGCCTTTTAAAGAATGGCTTGCCACCGCCAAAAAAGCCACTAAGCTAACAGCGGTAATAAAAATCGCTATAATCAACCCCATCAAGCTAAAACCGGCTTCTTTGCGCTTTGCGCGACCTGTTGTAAAAAAAATATCCATCATAAAAACTAATTAGCGCCAATTCGACCAGCGGTAGAAACGTTTATCTGCCTAGCCTGAACTCCGCCTAAAATTTCTAAGGTCACACCGCCAACCTGTCCCGTCATGGAAGATCCATTGATATAAGTAGCAGGATCTGGAGAGAGAAAAAAAACATCCAAATCAGCCAAAGGGTAAGTAGCTTGGATTTCCACAAATTGGCCAAGGTTAATCGTTTCTATCTCTTCTCCTGCGTCATAGCCATTATCATTATCTAAATCGCCGTATAAAAAATAACTTTTATCGGACACAGCGGGATTAAAATAAAGTCCGTAGCCATAATAATTGCCGTAAATGCCAGTTCCACTGATGGCCATATTCTGCGCTTTGCGAAAATTAGAAACCGCCTCTTGAACCTCTTGAGCCAAGGCATATTTTTTCTTGGCGTTCTGGTAGTTAAAAAGAACGCCAGCTGACAAAAAAGTGATCAAAAAAATAACTACGATCATTTCCAACATAGTAAAGCCAGCTGATCTAGAACGCCCTTTAAAGAAAAAAAATATTGTCTTGGCAAACATTCTTTTTATTTTATTAATAGTATTATACCATCAACCATCTTTTTCTTAAAACAAAAAATCCACAAAAGCGGACTTTTTTGCAAAGAACAGCATTGGCTTTGTTCTTTTATCATCTTCTTCGGCCTTGGTTAAAGATTACCAGCAGGAATTAATCCCTGGGAATGATCTCTTTCCATTTAAATTCAGCCGTAGTGGAAGCCGCGTCAACCACTTCTTCTCCCGGACAACTGTATCCATCAGCGTCCGTGACTACAACGCTAATTGTCTTTGGCCCTTTGGAAGTAAACCGCACCACAGGATTTTCTGAAGTATCGCTTGTCCCATTGACATAAATCGCGTCGGGAATGGTCCATTCCCAACTAACGCAAGGAACCGGATTAGCCCAAGCATCAAAACATATTGAGTTAGAGGTAATTTGGGTGTTTTCGTTGACCTTGGGAGGATCAGGGCTAACGCTAAAACCAACCAGAGGAAAATGGTGGAGTCTAGTGTCAAATTCAGGGCCCAGCACCCATCCAGAATCAATGCCGTTAGAATCCACTACCTTAACCCGCCAATGGTAATGCTTGTTATAGACAATCTGGTCAAATTGCGGCGAATTCCCTACTAGAACAACCTGTGTATTCGTAGTATTTTGAGGCTCGTTCCAGGTAAAGTTTCTGAAAACTTCGGGAGAAGTGAAATCACTATTATCATCTACTTGGAAATGGAGCCATGACTGGGGATCGCCGTCAGGATCGCTGTAATTCCAAGTGAAAAGTTCAGACGGATTAGTGCAGTCCTCATAATGGACAACCTTAAGATTGGTTGCGGAAGGAGACGGATTGGGCAGGGCCATGCTGGTATTAACCCGATAGTCTCCGCCGCCGGAATTAGAATTATCACTGTTAAAGCAGATCCATCCTACCACCATATCAGACCAACCCCAGCCAGACCAATCGCCGTCTTCATTGAGAAAAACATTTCTTAATTCTATCCAGCCGTCCCATCCGCCGCCATTAGCTAAAACGCGCATCCATCCTGTTATCTCTCTGGTATTAGGATCAATTTGAGCAATCGGCCCAGTCCCGCCGTTAAAAGGCGCTGCGGGAGGGTTGCCTGTGTCAGCGCGGTTAAAGCTGATCCAGCCAATATTAGACGACCAAGCGTAGCCGCTTAAGTTGCCTGTCCCTTCATCAATATGGACTCCGTAAGTCCCTCCTCCGGAGCCGGAATTATTATCGTTAAAACTAATCCAGCCAATATTTTCCGACCATGCGTAGCCAGTAGTGTTTTCTCCGCCAGCTAAAGCCTTTCTCGCGGAGATGCTAATATAGCTAACAGCCGTCCAGACTAAGCATAGAGTTAATAAGCAGAAAGTAATAGCTTTAAAAATCTTCATATTCTTTATTTCTTTAAAATGGGGCGTTTAATTAGCGCTGGCATTAACCGCGCGGGCTCTGAAGGCCTTTAGCGCGGCTTGCTAATTCGGATCGCAGTTAGTAAAGTTCGGTATGGGAAACGATGGCGCGTCCTTATTGAAGTCATCACACCGAGTGACCTGATCAACATCCCAGGGAGTAAGATCTTGGTTGAATATATTCGCGCTATAGAACATGTGGTACATATCCGTCACGTTGCTCACATCCCATGAGTCTATGGG
>CAZKWY010000020.1:0-11706 GCA_964556655.1 uncultured Candidatus Saccharibacteria bacterium | reverse complement strand
GCCCTTCTCAGGGTTTCCGTGAACTCGGTGCAGTCGTATTCATTTGCCACGTACTCACTGTTTTTCGCCAGCTTCTCGGCCATTTTCAGTATTTCGTCCTTTTCCTCAGTTAGTATAAAGGCGTCATGTGTCGTTCCGGGCTGCCAGGTCGGCTTGGTTTCAAATTGCGAGCTTATTGTTTCAGTTTCTACGCTCTGTGTAAATCCCGCGGTTACCATTATTATGGCCAACACGCCTAACGCTATAAGCGTTAAATCAATTTTGTCCATGAACATCACCCTTATCGTATTTTTCGTAGTCCTTGAAGAATACGTTGGAAAACTTCGGTTTGGTCTTCTCGAGATACATTTCTCTTAGGTCTACGTCAGGCAGCAGTATTCTCACGTATTTCCTTATGCTTGCTTCTGCGGTATTGAAGACCCTGCCTAACGCTGCCTGACTGCCCGGCATGTCGTTTATTTTACATGAAATGAATAGTGATGCCACTGCCATTATGTATCTGTTTCCCGGACGGCCTCGGAACTTTTCCACTATTGTCCTTGCATCGTCTATAACCATTTTAGGCAATCCGGCTTCTCTGGCTTCCGAAAACGCGTCTTCGGTCACTTCCTCGAACGTCCTGTTCTTAAGCCTGTTTCTGGGCATAATACTTCACCTCCAATTTTGTCATATAATCCTCGCATAGCACCATTTGTTTTCCATATGTGCTAATATTCCCGTCTTTTTCCTTTGTGTGACTTACGGGTACGGCGTTCATCACCCAGTCGTCTATTCCTGAAACGTAATAACGCAACCCTCTCGGGCCCTTGTATTGTATGACAATAATTTCTATCCTGTCCTTGATTAGCATGTCGTTTAGCAACGCCGCGTCTATGCCGAAACCTCGGTGGTTAATAAAATAATGGTTCTTGTTGCGCCAGCTCAGGTAAGCCAGCTTGCCTTCTGCGGCCCAACGGACTATACAACCTATATTCTTCCCTTCGTCGTTAAGCGTTACGTTTCGTATTTTTTCGTATTGCACCGGGTGGTCTATTACTGTTTTCATGTTAACAATCCCTCCGCGTTTATTTCCTCCGCTATTTTTGCCTGTTTTCTGCACAGCCTGCACAACTTCTGGACTTTGTAATTATGAACGTAGAACTTGTAGAGCCTTCCTACCTCGCTGACATGGCCACCGCAGTGGTCACAATAGGCATTCATCGGGCGTCCTCCACCTTGAAAACACACCCACACCTTTTACAGAACACGTGTTGTATGTGAAACCCTATTTCGTCAGCGCCGCATTTCGGGCACTTAATTCGTGTATATTGTGGTAGCACCATCTTTCTTCACCCTTCTGTTGGTTTCTACTTCAAATTCTTCGTCCTTTGTCAGATTCACGAAGTCCACCCTTCTTTTAGGCCTGTCGTTCGGAACCGCCTCGGTTACGAAGTGTTCATCTTTATATACGGCTCGCGTTGCGAGTCCCAATATCGCCAGCTTGTGTTCTTTGGTCGTCTTAACGTCGAGACACACTTGGTCGAGTTTGGGTTTAACAAACTGACTGCACCCACGTTTATGGTATTTCTTCCAAACATCGTATTCTTCTGGTGTCAATGCTTTCGGTTTGTTTTTAGACATTAAGCTTCCCCTGTTTAGGCCTGTCTTTTATCTTGTCTATTAGCGTTATCTTTTTGTCTTTCCCTTCTCCATAATTTACACGCGAGTATATGCTTGCACTGCGTGCCGTTCACGGCGAACCAGTGACATTCGCAAGTCCACTTTTTCTCTCGCTTGTGGTAATATACGCCGTATTTTCCCACTGTGTAATAATCACAATTCGAGGTTTCGGCATCGAGATTAACCGTCGTTTTCAGGTTCAACGCGTTCTTCCACAGCCTGTCTTGATTCTTTATCTCCAATGCCTAACCCCTCCTCTATCTTTCTTTGTAATTCTTCATTGGAAACTCCGTCCGCGTGTATAGGTATATATCCGTCTTTTTCTTTCTTTCTGCAATTTCTGACAAGTATATAATGTGTGCGCTTGTCGTGCCTGCTTACCGCGAACTCATTTACTGTCGTTTGTCTTTCCATTTTATCCCTCCATGTGTAGGGTGACGCCTCTTATCGTCACGCCGTCATTTTCGAAATCCACTATTAGCGGATAATCCTTCCCGAACCCCAAACTCATCGTTTCGCCTAACGCGGAAGACATTATTATGTCCGCTTGGTCGGATTTGTAATTTGCTTCATGGCCTTCCGGAAGCGTTACGTTAACTTTAATTAGCTGCTCGAATTTATTGAACCCGTCCGCGTCACCGGCTGTTATTTTTATTCCACCGCTTGCGGTTTTCAGCGTAAAAAGAGGTACCGACTCTTTCTTGAATGTCTTAATCACGTCGGTTATTGCCCCTGTGAACTCATCGGTATTAACCCTTACCGATACGGGCGGGTCGAGGGTTTTTATTTTGTCCTCTATTTCTTTATTTTTTGCTACGTCGTCACCCACTACAAGCAGTCTGGTGTCGAATGTCTTGCCTGTTTCTATTGCTTTAAGCTTAAGCCGTTCACCGTCAGTGCCTATCATCAAGGGGCCTGTCAGCGACTTGAAGTTATTAAGCAATATACTGCCCCTTATTTTTATGTTAATGTCGCCCTCATATTCATACTTCTCGAACAACTCTTTCGGTACGTGGGCATTAATGTATAAGCACACTGCGCTTGGGTTGTCGGCTTCGCTGAAACGTATACCGTCGTTTCTTATCATTATTACCGGTTCGTAGGCCACTTTGCATATTCCTTGTATTATGGTCTTTAACGTGTCCGTTTCTATCTTGCCTATGAATTTCATATTATCCTCCCGTTTTCGCATTCGTTTTTATATTGGCACCATCTGCATTCCCAACTATCTATGGGGTCTGTGTCAGGAAGCGTATTCAGTGTTAAATGTTCGTAGACTTTCCTGAACTTGTCCATCAGGTGCTTGAAATAATTTTCAACGTAAGGAACCTTGAACGTCTGGGTTTCGAGGTTGGTCTTGTCCACATACACCAAATATCCTTCTGCGCGCAGGGCCCTCATATACATGGTTAGTTGTGCAACGTGGTGTTTGTTTGGTTCGCCCTTGTCGCGCACGAACTTAATTGTGTTCACACTCTTTAGCTCCACGACCGTTCTTTTATTGTTCTCTATTATGAAAACGTCCGCCTTGCCCGACACGACCATATCAGTTTCCACGTCGGTAACTGTTACGGGCCTTTCACATTCTACCCACTGTTTTTTAGACTGCCCGAGAATACGCTGAACTTCCTCATGTATCATGGTTCCTACGCGGAACTTCCTCAGCGTCTTTGGTTCGTGGGCCTTGGGTGCTTTGAACTTATAGAATAATGCCCTCGGGCACATCCCCGACTCCCCGGCATGAAACCATCCGGGGGGTCGGGGCTTCGGTACGCGAGGTTCCGAAAGAGAGTCGTTAATTGCTTTGCTTACGTCCATTCAATCACTTTATATATAGCTTTATGCTTTATAAAGCTTTACATAAACGCCTCGGCGTCTTCTTTTTTATCTGGTTGTGTGCCTTTCATCTTGTCATACCAGTAGTCGAACGCCTGTTTGCATTTTTCATTCTTGTCGTCGAACTCTCCCGGCGCGCCGGTCTGGAGCATACCGAGGAATTTAAGCACGGACATTCTCATCATCTGGTCGTACTGCTCCGGGTCGGTCTTTTTCGGGCTTCCCCAACCACCTTTCTTCTGCTGTTCCGGGCCGTAGTTTAAAAAATCGCCCTTCTGGTGGTATTCAATCTCTATCTCCTGTCCGCTTGACGCGGCGCTTCGTATCTCATCTGGCATTTCACCGAACCCGCTTATATTTTTCTCTACGCCCGGAACTTTCACGTACCATCGCTTACCTTGGCTTCCGTCTTTCTTTGTGAAAGACGATTCTCCTGTTGATTCTATCTTGCCTTTGATTTTTGGCATTGTATCACCTTCCTTGTAGAGTAGTTTCTCGATGCCTTACAGGTTTTGTTTTTGTTGTCCCAATATATGCATTTTTTAAACCCCCTGTAAGGCACGCCCCAACTATAAGGGTCTTCGCACTGTGGTCTTTTTCCTGTGCATCCGCTCATAGTATCACCTCAGCAGAGCGCCAAGGTCGCCCCGAGGGCGACCATTAACAACTCTATCGTCCAGTTTCTGGTATTCATTTTTTCACAGTCCCTTTTTCGGTTTAATTCGGGGGCGTTCGTTAGCCCTCACCCATGCCTCGGGTGTCCAGAAATCCACGCCTCCCTCGGTGAATATCTGAACGCACGTGACTATATTTTTAAACTCCATTTTATCGCCTCCTTATTTGTCCTTTTTCTCGTTGTATTCCTGCTCGAACTCATCAGGCCACGCGTTCTTGTCTTCCGGGCCGTCCACGCCGAGCAATTCTCTGTCGTGTTCGTCCTGACAGGCCCTGCATATTCCGTCTTTGGCTTCCGCAGGGTCAGTTGTTTCTTTGTTTTCTCCGCACACGCGGCACGTGTAGTAATAAGTTGTGTATGTTTCTCCCATGTTATCACATCCTGCTTTGGCTTAAGTGGTAGTAATCTGCCACCGCTTTGTTCCATATTTCGGGAAACGCCCGCTTTATTCTTCTGGTGTTCTCAAGGTCGGCCCATATTATTAAATTAGCCAACGCACGTTCGAACGCACCACCAGTCTCGTATAGCGCGCTCTGGGCCTTGAACTTATCCTCGAGGAGACGTTCTTCCTCTACTGTTAATCTCTTGGGCATTATATCTCCTCCTTTCTTCTGCTACAACCATATTAATCGCTCTCCTTTCCACCCTTACAGCGGAAATATTGCACCCTCAGGAACCCTATTATCCTCTTCTCTTGTTATTACCGAATTGTCCGCAAGTACGACCCACTCGGTTCCATTGTATTCGTATAGAATGCATGTTCCTTCGCATGCAGTGTCTATCTTTGTTCCGTTGTCCTTTAGTTTTTTGTAATCCATATCAATTACCTCCTTGTTACTCTAACCACATCTCTTTGGTAACTCCTTCCTCTACCATACCTTCTACCTGTGCAATATGGAAGCTGCACATATAGGCCCCATCTGCATAGTATGCTGTTTCCGTATCTTCACAAAAACTACACTTCTTTTCCATTCTATCAGCCATGTTAATCAGCCCCTGTGTTTAATGGGCATCCAAACAACTTCATACCCAACAATACCAAAAACACCGTATTCGTCATAGTCCCACATTGGAACTTCTTTTTCTTCATACCCGTTTGGTGCTTTCATATTAATCAACTCCCTCTTTCAGTTTACGCCCGCAGCCGTAGGATACGGGCTAAATAATAAAAGTGGGCGGGCGCGCTGTTAGGCACGCCCGGTCTTTTTTGCCTTCTCGCCTGCTTCGGAATCATAATCTCGGGTTTCTCCAGGAGCGTTCGGTTAAGACCGTTACTCGCCGTGTGTTGCCGGTGTGTGGGTCAGGGCACCCGCGCCATACGCGAAGCGCGAAAATCCCGGTCAAAACCATGACCACGGGCCCCTGACTCGGCGATTAGAGCCGTCGGTTGCAGCCAGCCTTGCTGACCACCCCTTTACTTTGTCTTTTGCTATACATTATATATAACAGAAAGCTTTATAAATGTATCGGTTGTGTTAGAATAAGCTTATAAAGGTATCGGTTAATTAGCGGGGGTTTTATACTTGACGGGCTTATTTCGGGCGTCTTTTATCTTCTCAGCCATTATATAAGCGTCATCCGGGGCCCTAACTACGGCCAAATGGCCCGGTAATTCGTGTATTACTCTTACGTAACCCCAGCTTTCGAGGCTTAATATGGCGCTTTTGGCCGCGTCGTCGCTTGCGTAGAGCCTATATATGAAGTCTATTTTAAGCACACCCTTGTTAAGTATGCCCTCTGCGAGCACTCTTAATTGGTGGTTGGTTAGTGTAGGTTCCATTTATTCACCCAAAGCGAGCTTGAAAAGCTCTTCTCCTGTTAGATTTGTCCCGCATTTTGTGTTAATCATCTGTGCCTGTTTGTCTTTTGCTGCTGGGTTCATTCCTACTGTGTGTATAGCCCTGCTCAGCATGACCTTCGGGACGTTCTTTAATTTGTATTTAACCGGGTCGAAGCAGTCTTCGCTTAATGCTGCCCTTATACCATAATTAAACGCGTCGCTGGGGGTTAGCCCCTTCCTTTTTAAAGCCTTAAGTAAATCATTCTCTGTGGACACGGCGACTGTTCTCCTGTCCTTATATGTGGGTGGCCTTCCCGGGCTTCTCATATTTACCTCCGATATTTTTTCGCTAAATATACCTAAATTATAATTATTTATATATTATATAAATAAATAAGAAATAGGTAATAATAATAATAAGAAATTTCTCCAGTAGAAACAATGGGGGGTCTATAACGCCGTTATATGTTTTACCACGTTATCGGTTTTGTGTTTTGCTAACCATTATTTCTCATGGAAAACCCCGACCCTCATTTCTACTGGAACCCTGAATTAGTCCTTATTTTGGAACCAATTTTTGGCGAAATAAGCCACGAAACCACCCATAGCCGAAATTACGCCTTGGTATTCCGGTGGGGCATTTACGCTGAACGCTGCCCAGCCGGCGGCTATCGCGGGGCCGAGGATTATTATTGTGTTCTTGAGGCTCTTCCACAGGCCTGTTATTGGCGAATAGTATCCCATATTTACACCTCCTCATCTTCACCGTAAGTTTTTCGTATGCTCTCCAGTGAACGGTATCCCCTGCACGACCACTTGTAACCGTCGCACCTTATGCATTCGTGTAATGGGTGTTCCGGCTTCCATGTGCCCGAATCGGAGAAGGTCGTTACGGGTTCTCCCGCTTCCCAGAGATAATAAAGGTCTTTCCACATACACAATAGTTTGTTTTTGTATATCATTCAAGGTTTATCCTCTCCCATCTGTAATTTTTCTGTCCGTATGTTACGAACTTCCCGTATGGTGCCGGAATGTCGAGGCAGTCTTCGGCAAACTTCTTTCCCATTCTTATCTGATGAACGGCCTTTTTCCTGCCCTTTATGTTGCGTTTTAGCTCCACAGGCACGACGTGGGGCCCCGCACGGTAACCTAAAATCAAATCACACATACATTCCATGCCGTTTTTGTATTCCGGTGTCCATATCGGGCCCTTCATCACCCATTCGATATAACGCGGTTCTTCATCTATTTCATCGAGCCTGAACATGAGAGTGTCCAGACGTTCGTCGTGGATATTCACGCTTCGCCCTCCTCTGAGAGGTCTACTTCGCCGAGATTTTTGTATTCTACGAGCAGCTTATTTTTGTATTCGAATGCGTTTCCTGTTAATACGTATAGCTCTTGGGCCTTTCCGTCTTTGGTTATATGTAGTTTGTCCGGGAACCCCTCACAGTAAAGCTGGAACTTTCTCATTATTATAGTTTTTTTGTTGTTATTATAACCTTTATTCGGAATTTATGGTTTGAGATGGCATAAAATATAGCCGTAGCACTCTATTCTCATATTTTTGTTACACCTGAACTGCACCTCCATAGTCTTGCCCGTTCCCAAAGCTTTTACTTGGCTGGTTATGTCCTGACTGAGTGTGCTGTTTTCGGTCGTGAAAGCAGACGCGTTTACTTTGCTAAAACTTTCGCCGGCCTCACCGAAGTATATATCTACGGACGGGGTGGGCGGGTCGCTCAGGTCTTCTTCGTATATACCGAAGGACATAGTTATGCTATGTGTATGGCTGCCGTCATCTGTCGTCGTTTCCGCATCATGTGTATGGTCGCCGCTTCCGGTAGTGGTTCCGACTCCCACGGTAATCGGAAAACCGGACGTTGGCCAAGCATCCGTGCAGTGGGCTAAATTGTGGCCGTGGTCACCGCTTGCGGATACGGTAACACTATGGTTATGGTCACTCTCGCTGGCTGAGGTCTGATTACTGTCGTTATAAGCCCGGAAATCCGTTAACCTAAATCGCAACTCGGCTTTCTTTATGGCTACTATCTCGCTCGGTAGATACATTCTTATTATTCCGTATTTGCTTCCGTCGGCGTTCTCGAATAGGTGTAGTGGTATATAATTGGGGCTGCCCTGTACCCTGCTGGCTTCTTTATCGAGATTTAGGCTTATGCGGTCTATAACCTCGGCCATGTCGTCGTCGTAGTTGCTCAGCTCTATTTTAAGTAACAGGCTTTTTGTTTTTCTTTCGAGTGTAAGGCTCTTCACGCGGTACGTTCCGCTTAAGCCGCTTTGGGCGTCTGTAACGCTAACGTCATCGCCGAGGCCTACCGTGGGCAGAACGTCGAACACTCGGTGGGTTAATATATAATTGTATTCAGGTGGTGTCTTGTATTTGTCTATTATGTTCTGCGCTATTCTGTCGAGCGCGCTCTGGTTTATGACATTGCGGTTAATAGACCTTGCCTTGGCGAGCCCGTAGGTATCTATTGACGAATCCGTTTGCGGGCTTCCTGTGGTGTATTGCGCGTCGTATACTGCTACGCCTGCGTCATGCGCGTAACCGCTGGTGTTATCTTCCCAGCTCGGTAGCTGGTTGGCGTTTCCGAGGTAATCTGTGGCTCTGGTTATCCCGGTTAACGTGTTGGTTGATTTCCCCGTATAGCTGCATTTCTCGCAGCCTATCCATATATCACCGGAAGACGGGAAACTCGACGCGTCGGAAAGTGTAAGCGTGTTCGCGGAAGCCGTTATCGAAGATGCCAGGGTGCTTCTGGTTGTTGTTGCGTGAAACGCCGCGGACTGGAGCTGTAAATCGCCGTCGCCGTATCCGTAGACTTCTATATAGTTAGTTAGCCTTCCCATATCAGGCTTTTTACTCGATTCTACTATATTGGCCCCTGTGCCGGTTCGCGCGAACGTGTAAACGTCACTGTCCCCGCGGCTTGCTTCT
The DNA here is from genome assembly GCA_964556655.1 of uncultured Candidatus Saccharibacteria bacterium. GTDB lineage: Bacteria > Patescibacteriota > Minisyncoccia > Portnoybacterales > UBA2143 > CAZKWY01. Next base: position 2,796 of record CAZKWY010000020.1, on the reverse strand, counting down.
ATATCAAGCTCGAAGGTGTCGTATGTGGCGCCTGTCCACTTGGGGTGCCAGTCGTAGCCTACGCCTTCCACGTGTTCATGCAACCCTTCGAGCCTTGTTTCTCCGTCGAATCGTATGGTTACGTCACCGAAGTTTTCGCTTGTGTCGAGCGTTACCGAAGTCCCGTTCACTATTGCGGAAGAAACTGTGTTAAACGCGGTATCTGTGTATTCAATGCGGCCGAATGTGTAATTCGATAGGTCGTCGGCCACTGCTTCATCGGCAGTTATGGAAGCAACACCGTTTTTAACATTTACGGTCTTTATTATTCCCACGAACCACACGTCGTTCTGAACGAAGAATTTAACGGTGTTGCCTTCGTTAACATAATTCAAATTGTCCGCTGTGACGCTCTTTATTTCCGCTTTGAGCTTCCACACACTGTTTAATTTCTTGGTTATCTTGTATCCTGTTAGCTTGTTCGTGAAATTAAACTCTCCCGGGCTTTCATTGGCGTCCTTAATCCAGAGCGAACACTTATTTAATTCACCATAAGGCACTGTTATTGTTCTTTCTGTAGTTGGCATAATCACACCGTGTAATTAAATTCTATATCGTGATTGAAAACTGTTCCCGCCGTGCAGTTTTCCATGTTTATCCATTCCCAGAAGTATCTGCTTACGCCGATTTCTGTTGACGTGATATACACCGTCTGTTCTGAATCCGTTAAACTTACCGCCTTCGAAGTGTCTTTGTCGTCGTATACGGAACTGCTATTCGTGAGCCATAGGGTCATGCAGGACGGCGACGACTGATTAATCATAACTTCTATACTTACGTTGTAAACGAACCCGCCTTCGTCTTTGAGAGTTACATTATGTATTCCTACCGAAGAAGTCTGATTATCCGGCGTGGCGTTATACCAGAATACCGTATTATGTGTGAAATTAAACTGCGGGCCCTGATGGTCTAAATCTTCACCGTTTCCTGAACTCAGATTTAAGTTAAAGTCTATGGTTCCCGTTGGATATTCTGCGGTTATGTTGAGTTGGTGTTCTACTGAAAAATATTCCGTTTCCAAACTTTGCTTATCTGTCAGGTCGTCACAATAAACGTCTATCCTGTAAGTATGTTCTTCTAAAAGTGAATTGTTTGTCTGACCATACCAATTTGTTGTGGAACTATTAGATAGTGTTATATTGTTTCCGCCGTCTAAATTGTAAACGCACGTGTTCACTGATTCATCTGTGGAAACATTAATATCAATAGGCACATTATTATAACTTGTGTTTGACGGTGACGACAGTGTTATCGTTGGCGGTGTGTCTGACGTGAACCAAATAGTGCTTTGGTTAGCATTGCCGCTGGAATCGCGCACGAATATTGTTAAATTATTCAGACCTTCTGACGCCGTTATTGTGGTGTTTACAGATTCGTTATACTTCCACCAGAGTTGTTCTTCGTAAATATATTTCCAGCTCAAAGCCCCGCCATCAGCTGCGGAAAGTGAAACCCATGTTCCGTCCCAACAATACCACCTAAAACCATACAGCATAAAATCATTAATCACATATTGCACGGACACCGCCTGTAATAAAATTCCTGTTTCGTTATAATTAAAACAACTACTGCTTATAGTTTTATTTCTTCTGCCGTAGTTTCCGTCTTTTATTTCCCATTTTGCCCCCACGACATTGGCCGGTTTTACGTAAGATATGTTTATTTCGGCCTGTGGTTCGTCCGTAGAATTTATTTTTTCGCCGTAAGTGTCCCAGTCGTCGTCTATAACGTTGTCCCTGCTCGCTTCGCTTTCCCATCTGGAGTTATTGTTTGTACCGTTCGGGTTAGCATACAAATTTGGGAACAACGATACATTAGAACCACCGTTTAGGCTGTATTCGGCATAGTGAATTTCTTCGTCGGCCCACCATTTTAAATCTATATCTGTCACGTTATACGTTTTATTTTCCGGGCTTTCGAAGAATATTACGGGTGGCGTCGTATCCGCACCTGTTTCTATATTCCTGCAAACGTAGTCGAGCGTTTTGTTTAAGTTTCCGGCCCCGTCCCATGCGTAACCCCACGCACAACGGGTCTGGTTGGTAGTAAGGTCTGTTTCGTTAAAGTAACAATAAGTATCCGTAGTAGCGTTTACGCAAGTGGCTGTCTGGTTCGTTCCGTTTATTTCTATGCTTGCAGTTGCGTCTTCAGTTATGCTTATATTCCATGTTATGTAGTCCTTGTCGTAGGCTTCCGTGCCATTGGTTGCTGTGGGCGCTATGAAGTCCACGTTAGGTGGTGTTGTTTCTTCTGCGCCGCCTAGACTGCCCATTCCGCCCACGTCATAGAGGAATTTAACTTCTTCTGCTGTCAGGGCTTTGTCAAACAGCAGGACTTCATCTATCTTTCCGTCCAGTCCGTTGTCTGCATTGTGGTATGTATCAGAGAATATGTCTTCTCCTATCATTCCCCCGTCATTCGATTTTGTGAAATCTGCGAAGTTTACGCTTGTATCTGATACTGTTTCTCCTCCTGCCCCGGCACCACCGTCAACATACAGATGCACTCCCCTGTTTCCGTCTTTTACCGCTACCACGTGGTGCCAGCTTCCATCCAATTCGTATCCTGTTCCTGTGGTGTATAAGTCTGCGTTGTCCTGCCTGTCATCGTCCCTTATATGGTATGATATTGTGCCGTCGTCGGTCTGCCAGAGGCCAAATATATAGCAGTCGTTAAAATCATCATCCCGTAACGTGAATATCCTTGCATTGATTCCTTGGTTTCCGTCTGACTTGTACCATAAACTTACACTTGCTT
>CAZKWY010000019.1:0-12354 GCA_964556655.1 uncultured Candidatus Saccharibacteria bacterium | reverse complement strand
GTCATGTTGTTAATACTTTATCCTAAAAGTGTTAACAACGCGAGCTATTCTTACAAATTAATTTATGAAGATTAAAAAAGAACTGCCTCAATTCAAAAATGAAGCCGCTCTTTTGGTCGTTGCTGGGCGACAGTCAGCTGATTTTTATCTTGCTTTTAAAGGCGAGATTTCTAAAATAGATACTCTTTCTGTAAAAACGCCTCGTTACTCTGATCGTGAAGGGCATTTTAAAACTTCAGGGAAAGGGCAGGTTTTTTCTTGGGGCGCTGTTTGCGAGCCCCAAAAAGAAAAAGTAAGGGACCGATTTCTCAGACAGATGAAAGATAAATTTGTCGCTCTTTCAAAAAAAAGCGATTTTTCTAGGATTTATCTTTTTTGTCCTGACTATCTTACTCCTCTTTTAGAGAAGGAGTTTTCTCCTAGCGCAAGAAAAAAAGTTTGTTTTTCTTTTGCGGGAAATTATAAAAAAGAACATCCCTTTCAATTGTTAAAAAAAATTAAAGAAAAGATGGAATGGAAAATTATTGGCCTTCCGCCTAAAAAATAAATTATGGATAAAAAAATTCTTCTCTATTCGTTTTTTGTCTTAGCGTTTCTGATTATGTTTTCAATTACGGCTTTCGCCCAAGAAGAAGATGTGGCGGCAGAGGAGTTGGGCGTTAGCGAATCAGGCTATTTTTCTTGGTTTGGCGATTTAGTAAGAGAGGTCAAAATATGGGTTGCTCAGGATCCTGTCAAAAAATCTCAATTGGAGCTGGAAAAGGCCAGTCGCGAACTTGTTAAACTAAGAGAAAGAGCTGGTGAAGAATTATCCGATCAAGCTCTAGAAGAAGAGTTAGAAAGAAGATGTCAAAATTACGAAGAAATTATTACTCGCATTAATGAAAGAGCTGTTTCTCTTGGCGAAGAAGGGAAAGAGCAAGCCAATGCTTTTTTGGATAAATATGCCGAGCACCAAATTAAGCATCAGCAAATATTGAAAAAGTTGGAAGAACAAGTGCCTGAAGAGCCCATGGAAACTATCCGAAAAAATCGTGAGAGGCATTTAGAAAGATTTGGCGAAGTTATGAACCGCCTGCAAAACAAAGAAGAATTTAAAGAGATGCTAAAGAAGGGACTGGAGAATTCTGCCGAACCGGCGGTCCTTAGAGTTAGGAGGATGGGGATAATAGAAGAATTAAAAGAAGCATCTCCGCAGGAGTCAATTAAGGAAGCAATAGAAGAGATTAAAAATGAGCATAAACAAATGATGGAGGAGATAAGAGAACAGAAGCGCAAGATAGAAGAGGAACAGGAATTAAAGGAAAATCAGACCAGCGAGGGAGAAGAAATTCCATCTAGCAATCAAAACGCTTCCCAGCAGAAGAAAGGATTTAACGTTAAAGCACAAGAAGAACTAAAAAATATGATAGAAAAATTATTTCCTTCCCAATAATCATTGGCAATTATTGGTCGGACTTTGACAGAAAGAATATTTTTTGTTAATTTATAACTTGTTTAAGAAAGATTTATCGGAGGAATGAAGAAAATTAAAAGCAGGTCAAAAATTGAGCTAAGAGAGGCAGTTATTTTGTCAGCTGTCGTCAGTTTTGTTGCAGCAGTATTAACTGCTTTTTTAGTTGTCGGACTGGTAGGCGATTTTAGCAACTTGTCTTCTCTTGTAGAAAAAGACGGCACTTCGGAAAGCGAAAAAGAAACAAACCAGCAAGAGGCAGCTCTTTCCTATGAGCAGAAAATAATTGATCTGGTGAAAAAGAACGCGCCGGCAGTGGTTAACATTATTGTTACCAAAGATTTGCCGGTAATAGAAAGGCACTACGACGACTATAATTCTTTTGGCGAGGAAGAGTTTTTTCGCCAGTTTTTTGGCAATGACTTCTTTTCCCCCTTTGATTTTAGCGTGCCCCAATATCGCCAAAGAGGATACGAAGAAAAAGAAGTTGGAGGCGGAACTGGCTTTATCGTCTCTTCTGACGGGCTAATTTTAACTAATAAGCATGTGGTTTTGGACGAAGAAGCCGATTATACGGTGCTAACCAACGAAGGAGAGAAAATCGCCGCTGAAGTGCTAGCGCGTGATCCAGTAGAAGACATCGCTATTTTAAAAATTGACAAAAGCAATCTTCCTGTTATAGAATTAGGCGACTCTAATAATTTAAAAATTGGCCAGACGGCCATTGCTATCGGCAATGCTTTGGGAGAATTTCGCAATACGGTGAGCGTAGGAGTGATTTCTGGTTTGCGGCGGTCTATTAGCGCGCAAGGCTCGTTAGGCCAGACAGAAGAATTCTCAGAAGTTATCCAGACCGACGCTGCTATTAATCCAGGCAATTCTGGCGGCCCTCTCCTGGATTTGGAGGGCAAGGCTATCGGCATAAATGTAGCTATGGCTCAGGGAGCGCAAAATATTGGCTTTTCTCTGCCCATAGAAAAAGCCCGCCGCGATATTGAGCAAATTAAAAAAGAGGGTAAAATCAGCTATCCCTTTTTGGGAGTAAGATATATTCTCATTGATGAAAATATTCAAGAGAATAATAATTTGTCGGTAGATCATGGGGCTCTAGTCATCCGCGGAGAGTATCCGAGCGAGACAGCAGTAATGCCCGGAAGCGCTGCGGACAAAGCGGGGATTAAAGAAAACGATATTATTCTGGAGGTGAATGGAGAAAAGATAACCAAAGAAAATACTTTGGCCGAATTAATTCATCAATATCAGGTGGGAGAAAAAATCACTCTTAAAATTCAGCGTCAAGGAGAGGAAAAAGCATTGGATGTTGTCTTAGGGGAAAGAGAATAATTTAATTTTTAACTAATTTTAAAATGGCTGTTCCGAAACAAAGACATACTAAGTCAAGAAGGAATAAAAGGCGTTCGCATCATGCTTTAAAAAAGCAGACTCTTTTTAATTGTTCCAAATGTGGAGCGCTTGTTGCTTCTCATCGGGTTTGCCAAAATTGTGGATTTTACAATGGCAGGGAAGTAATCGACGTGATGAAGAAGCTGGATAAAAAAGAAAGGAAGAAAAAAGAAAAAGAAATGGCCGAACAGGAGACTCAGCAAGAGGCTGGCAAGGGATTAAATATGGAGGGGCTTTCTAAAAAATAGTTAAAATTACTTCTTAGCTCTTAGTCGAAAATTAAAAGATCTAGCAAAAATTAATTGCTATGGCTAATCGTCATCTTTCGCGTTCCATTGCGATGCAATCTCTTTATGAATGGGATTTTAAGGGCAAAGACCCAAAAAGTTTAGAAGAGATTGTCAAAAGAAATATTAAAGAGTTCGGTCCTGGAATGGAAAAGGATGGCTTTATCTGGCAGATAGTCAATGGAGCGGTGGAGCATTCGGAAAAGATAGATAAAATTATTGAAAAATCGGCTCCTGAATGGCCTATGGACCAGATTACTATTGTTGACCGTAATATTTTACGCATAGGGCTGTACGAGCTTCTTTATGCCAATCGCGAGGAAGTCCCTCCCAAGGTAGCTATCAATGAGGCCATTGAAATGGCGAAAACTTTTGGCGGAGAATCTTCAGGTAAGTTTGTTAACGGGGTACTGGGAACTATTTATCGGGAGATAGGAGAGCCGGGCAAGGAACAGTAAAAAGACAGCCTCTAGCACCTAGGGCGAAGAAAAGATCTTTGCCTTGCGTTCTATAGACTGCTTGAAAAAATGGACATCTCTTCTTTTGAAGAAAAAATAAGCGTAAAATTTAAAAATAAGGACATTTTAAAGCAGGCTTTTGTTCATCGCTCTTATCTTAATGAAAATCCAAGCTTTTACCTAAAAGATAACGAAAGACTTGAATTTTTAGGCGATGCTGTGTTAGAACTTGTAGTGACCGATTTTTTGTACCGCAACTATTCTAATCCAGAAGGAGAGTTGACAAGCTGGCGCGCTTCCTTAGTTAATACCAAGATGCTTGCGCGAATATCGGAGCGCCTAGGAATAAACAAATATTTGTTTCTAAGCCGGGGAGAGGCCAAAGATAATGGGCGGGCCCGCCAGTGTATCTTAGCTAACACTTTTGAAGCATTAGTAGGCGCTATCTATCTGGATCAAGGATATGAAAAAGCCAGATCATTGATTGAAAGAGAGATCTTAAAAGAACTCCCTGAAATTATTAATCATCAGCTTTATCGCGATCCGAAAAGCCGTTTTCAGGAAGAGGCGCAGGAGAGATTGGGAATTACACCGGTCTACGAAGTAATTAGCGAAGAGGGCCCTGATCATAACAAGAAATTTACGGTTGGCGTTTTTCTAGGCGAAGAGATGACAGGCAAAGGCGAAGGGAACTCTAAGCAAGAGGCGCAGGAAAAAGCAGCAGAAAAATCGCTTAAAGAAAAAGGATGGTAAAAACATATTTAATTAATAAAACAGTATGCTAGTTATTCGCTTTTCAAGGAGAGGAAAAAAGAATGCTCCCACTTATCGGATCGTTTTAATAGAAAAAAAGCGCGCCGCTCAAAGCGGAGGTTTTTTAGAAATATTGGGCAGCTATGATCCGCGGCAGAAAGAAGCCAACCTCGAAACGGAAAGGATTAAATATTGGCTTGGCCAAGGAGCCCAGGCTTCGGATTCCGTATATAATCTGCTGGTTAGGCAGGGAGCAGTAGAAGGGCCTAGAAGGCCAAAGAAAATAAAGGCTAAAGATCGGGGAGAAAAACCAGAAGAAAAAACCGAAGAGAAGGCAGTGGAAGAAGGCGGCGAAGAGGCTTTGGAAAAGCCTGCTAAAGAGGAAAAACAGGAGAGTGAAAACAAAGAAGAAGACAGGGAAAAAAGACTTGGGAGCAATAAGTCCGAAGAACTAGAAAAAGAGGGAAAAGTCGAGCCAGAAGATGAATCAAAATAGGAAAACTTTGGATTTTTGTCTCTTGACAAATTTTTATACAGGAGTAAAATAAAAGCAGAGTAGCAGTTAAAAAGAGCGAAAGGTCGAACTGCTATAAATCGCAAATCATCTCGGATTATTCTATTTTGCGACAAAGGCAATTCGGATAAATTCGTAGTTGATTAGTAATCGCATAGAATTATGGCTAAGTATCTTGATCAGGAATTCTTAGAGTTCGTTGTCAAGTCCGTCGTTAATCATCCTGACGATGTTCAGGTAACCAGATCGGTTGACGAAATGGGGGTTCTTTTAACCCTTAAAGTAAACCCAGAAGATATGGGTCAGATTATTGGACGGCAAGGATCTACAGCTAGGGCTATCCGTACTATTTTGCGGGTTATCGGCATTAAAAATAATGCTCGAATTAATCTTAAGATTGAAGAGCCTGAAGGCGGTAGAGTCAGAACTCAAGAAAAAACTGCTGCCTCCGAAGAAGAGAATAATTCAAAGAAAGACGTAGACGAGGTAGTTGACGAATTAAAGCTATAAAAATCGCTCAAATTCCATTTTAGGGATTGCAAAGACTGTGCTACTCTATTTTTAGGCGCAGTTTTTGTTTGTTTGAATAAAATGATATTTAATATTATTACTATTTTTCCCGATGTTTTTAATTGCTATTTTAAGGAAAGCATAATTAAAAGGGCGCAGGAAAAAGGGAGAATTGAGATAAATTTCTATAACCCTAGGGACTATACAGAAGATTGCCATAGAACAGTTGACGATAAGCCCTACGGTGGCGGACCGGGCATGGTGATGATGGTCGAACCTATTTACAAAGCAGTCAAAAGCGTCCAGAAAAAAAATTCTGGAAAGACTAAAAAAGGAAGAAGGGTTGTTTTGCTTTCCCCGCAAGGGAAAAAGCTTGACCAAAAAAAGGTTTGTCAGCTAGCTAAGATAGATCAATTAACCCTTATTTGCGGACGCTACGAAGGAGTGGATCAAAGAGTGGCTGACTATATAGCTGATGAGGAAATTTCTATTGGTGAATATATTCTAACAGGCGGAGAGCTTCCTGCGATGGTTGTTATTGACGCGGTCAGCCGTTTTGTACCAGGAGTGATCAACAAGGAATCATTAAAAGAGGAAAGTTTTTCAGGCAAAGAAGACTCTGAATCGGTAGGCGTAAAATATGAATACCCTCAATATACTAGGCCAGAAACTCTTGTTATTGGCGGCAAAAAAAGAAAAGTACCAGAAACTCTTTTGTCAGGTGATCATCAAGCAATAAGGAAATGGCGGAGCCGACATAGCCACTAATCTCCCCAAGGACTGTCATTCTAGGACAGTCCTAAAATTACAGTCCTTCAAGGACTGTCAAAAAAGGACTGTCCTAGAATGACAGTCCTTGGGGGCAGGAGTTGACATGTTTCTTTTAATTGGATAAGATAGAAATGTTCTTTAATAGATGAATAGATCCAAGAGTGCAATTTCTCTTTATTTAGCGACAATTAAAAGCGCCTGTTTTTTTAAAGCAGGTTAACTTATTAAGAGTTTTTCCAACCAGATAAACTTTCTTATTGAGAGTTTGATCCTGGCTCAGGATGAACGCTGGCGACGTGGATAAGGCATGCAAGTCGAGCGATCCCGGTTTACCGGGAGAGCGGCGAACGGGTTAGTAACACGTAGGAATCTCCCTTTGTCTCAGGAACAGTCCGGAGAAATCCGGAATAATACCTGATAGTCCCGTAAGGGTAAAGGTTTTCTGCATTTATGTAGAATTCCGGACAAAGAAGAGCCTGCGTCCTATCAGCTTGTTGGTGAGGTAATGGCTCACCAAGGCGATGACGGGTAGGAGGCGTGAGAGCGTGACCTCCAACAGCGGCACTGCGACACGGGCCGCACACCTACGGGTGGCAGCAGTCGAGAATCTTCCACAATGGGCGAAAGCCTGATGGAGCGACGTCGCGTGTCCGAAGAAGCGCTTCGGCGTGTAAAGGACTTTTCTGTGGGAACAATCCCGTTTTGCGGGATGAGCGTACCATAGGAATAAGGGGCGGCTAAACTCGTGCCAGAAGCCTCGGTAATACGAGTGCCCCTAGCGTTATCCGGAATCACTGGGCGTAAAGCGTGAGTAGGCGGTTTTAATAGTGACTGGTTAAATTCCGGGGCTTAACTTCGGAACCGCCAGTCAAACGTTAAAACTAGAGCAGGTGAGAGGCTGATGGAACTTACCAAGTAGGGGTGATATCCGTTGATATGGTAGGGAACACCAAAGGCGAAGGCAATCAGCTGGTGCCTGGCTGACGCTGATTCACGAAAGCGTGGGGAGAGAAGAGGATTAGATACCCTCCTATTCCACGCCCTAAACGATGTCCACTAGCCGTTTGGAGTATCGACCCTCCGAGTGGCGAAGCTAACGCGTTAAGTGGACCGCCTGGGAATTACGGCCGCAAGGCTAAAACTCAAAGGAATAGACGGGGAGTTGCACAAGCGGTGGACCATGTGGTTTAATTCGACGATAAGCGAGGAACCTTACCAGGGCTAGACATCCTGATGAAAGCCCGCAGAAACGCGGGCCCTCTTCAAGGACATCAGGGTCAGGTGGTGCACGGTTGTCGTCAGCATGTACTGTGAAGCGCTCCCTTAAATGGGGTAACATGCGCAACCCTCATCCTGTGTTAAATCTGTCACAGGAGACTGCCTCCGGATAGGAGGAGGAAGGCGAGGATGACGCCAAATCAGCGTGTCCCTTTGATGCCCTGGGCGACACACGTGGTACAATGGCTAGGACAATGGGTCGCTAAGCCGCAAGGCGGAGCCAATCCCACCAAACCTAGTCCCAGTTCGGATTGAGGGCTGCAATTCGCCCTCATGAAGCTGGAATCGCTAGTAATCGCGGATCAGCCATGCCGCGGTGAATACGTTCCCAACTCTTGTACTCACCGCCCGTCACACTAGGGAAGCCGGTAGTACCCGAAATTTCTCCACAATTACGTGGAGGGCCTACGGTAAGATCGGTAACCAGAGTGAAGTCGTAACAAGGCACGCGTAGCGGAAGCTGTGCGTGGATCACCTCCTTTCTAGATATTTTGTCGATTTTTTATCAAAATTATTTTGGCAATTTATCTGGGGTGTCGATACAGGTTGAAGCGTAGGAATTCTCGCTTTAACCTGTGGGCATTGGCCGAGTAGCCCTAAATATCGGCCCCTGCTTTAGCTTGCCATAGCTTCGGCGAGAGCAAGCCGCAAACAGGCGCTTTTAATTGTTGCTAAGAAACATCTTCTTTCTAGTTTTTATACTAAAACTAGGAGTGTTGATTATAATTGAGTTTTTGGAATCCCATACTCAATCATAGGGTGTTGGCCGAACAGCCCGAAATATCGGTTTGTCCCGAAGTAAAGTCGGGGCATTGCTAGTTGTCTAAATCTATGATTTAGACAACTAGCGTAGGACAACTGCACAAGATTGCAATAATTTAAAAAATATTTATTCACATGCTAACTTTTTATCTTGCTGTCCTTTCTGGTATTATTTAGGAAAGGGCATTAATCTTTGATGCGGTGTCTTGTTCAGGCAATAACGGCTTAGTTTAAAGAAAGAATTTTACATCATTGCCAATAAAAGTATGGATGAAAAAACCGAATCAATTAACTCCATCTTCAAAGTCGAGCAAATTTTTTTTTGCGTTCGTGGGTTTTTATTTTGATTACTGTATTGTTAATTATCAGTAACGCTTATTGGTATTGGCAAAATAGAATTGCTACCAAAGAGGAGCAGATAGGGACGTTTGAACAGCAAGCTTCGGAGAATCAAGAGGGCGTACGATATCAAGGAATAGGGCAAGATGGAAGTAATTTTATCGATTAGATAGATTGGAAAACTTATCGAAATGAAAATTATGAATTTGAAGTAGATTATCCAGAGAAATGGAAATTCGAGGATGGTTCAAAAAGCAATGAAAGTGGACATTATTTCAACGGTTGGCCATTTTGGGAAAGGCTATTGGTAAATAAACAGTTTATTAGCCCTGAATCTGAAAAAGCCACTTCAAATAAAGTTCCTCACGAACAATTACGAGTAGAAGTGAATTTAATAGTTATTGAAAACGAATCAGGCGCATCATTAAATGAGTTTATTGGTCAGGCAGGCGAAAAAGATATTTATGATAAGTACTGGTTTGGAGATAGCTATCAAAAGAAAGAGATGAAAATAAACGGAGTAGAATGGGTTGAATATATTGGTGAAAATGTTGTTCCTACATATTTTTTAGCAACTCAAAAAAATAATTTAGTATTTATTTTATCTTCAAATCCTTATTATTATGATTCTTCATTTCCGCATCCTACGCTTAATCAAGTTTTGTCTAATTTTAGATTTATTGAATAATCAGAAAAGCACTTCACAATCAAACTGCATTCTCAATTTATGAGAGTGCGCGGAAGAAAAAGCAATCATTGATGCGGTTGTTCAGAGGAGGATTTGTATGCTACAGTTTTGATAGGCGATGGATGGTACCTAGGAAATTGCTCAAATCGCATAGCCATGCGGGTGGGCCGGAATAGACGTTGCGGATTTTCTATGCGAAACAAGGGATCACTTGCTAGGACAAGTGTTTTTTTGTTATATTGTTTTTACTGGAACAAGGGCGACTAGCTCAGTTGGTTAGAGCGCGTCTCTGATAAAGACGAGGTCTCAGGTTCGAATCCTGAGTCGCCCACAAACATCATTTTCTATTCTTCCATCAGATTATCTGTAAAAAATTAACGCTCTTTATGTCGGAGTTAATTGGCAAAGCGCCGTCGCAAACTTTTTCTGAATTTCTATTATTACCTAATTTAACTGAGAAAAAGCACATTGCTGATAATGTTGATTTAAAGACGCCGCTGGTAAAATTTAAGAGGAATAAGAAATCTATCTTGCAACTTAATACCCCTCTAGTTTCGGCTGCCATGCAGGCAGTCTCTGGTTCTGAATTAGCTATCGCGTTGGCCCGGCAAGGAGGGCTTTCTTTTATTTATTGCTCTCAGCCAATAGAAAAACAAGCAGAGATGATTAGAAAGGTGAAAAAGTTTAAAGCGGGTTTTGTGATTAGCGATTCTAATTTGCGGCCGGTTGACACTATTTCCGATGCGGTTGATTTGATCGAAAAAACTGGCCATTCTACTATCGCAGTGACTGACGACGGATCTCCTTCAGGCAAATTAATGGGTGTTTTAACTAGTCGCGATTATCGTTTGGATAAATGCGATTGGAAAGAAAAAATAGCAAAATTTATGACTTCTCTTCCTTCTTTGGTTTACGCTAAAGAGGGGATTGATTTAGAAAAAGCTAACGATTTGATTTGGGCTCATAAGCTTAATTCTTTGCCCATCATTAGCAAATCAGGAAAGCTAAAATATTTAGTTTTTAGAAAAGACTATAATGAGCATAGGGCTAATCCTTATGAATTGGTTGATAACAAAAAAAGATTAATGGCAGGAGCGGCTATTAATACTTGGGACTATAGGGAAAGAGCGCCTGCTCTGATAGAGGCGGAGGCTGATATCCTGTGCCTTGATTCATCAGACGGTTTTAATTGGTGGCAAAAAGAAGCGCTTTGGTTTATCAAAAAAGAATACAGCTCCAAGGTGTTAGTCGGCGCGGGCAATATTGTTGATCAAAAAGCTTTTCAGTATTTGGCTGAGGCGGGCGCTGATTTTGTTAAAATTGGCATTGGCGGAGGCTCTATTTGCATTACTCGGGAGCAAAAGGGAATCGGACGAGGTCAGCCCAGTGCTTTAACAGAAGTGGCTAGGGCCCGGGATAAATATTTTTCCAAGACTGGCACATATATTCCTCTTTGTGCTGACGGTGGAGTAGGCCAGGATTATCACATTAATCTGGCTTTAGCCATGGGTGCCGATTTCGTTATGATGGGACGATGGTTTGCTCGCTTTGATGAAAGCCCGGGACAAATCATAAACTTCAAAGGAAATTATGTTAAAGAATATTGGGGCGAAGGATCAGAAAGAGCTAGGAATTGGCAAAGATACAGCGAGAGAAGCAGAGGCAGCAAAAAAGAGCTTCAGTTTGAAGAGGGGGTAGACGCCTACGTGCCTTATGCGGGAAGGCTGGACAAGAATATTAAGAAGATAGTTGGCAAAATTAAGTCTACAATGTGCAATTGCGGGGTTTCGACTATTAAGGAGTTTCATAAAAAAGCTAGATTAGTTTCTGTCTCTCCTGCTGCCATTCAAGAGGGGTCTGCCCATAATGTTATTATCAAGCAAATGGAAGGAGTTTTAGAAAAAGATTAGCTCTTAAATTAAATCCGTTGTCTATTTTTTGTTTATCCACAAGTTAACTGTGGTTTTTTTATGTTAAAATAAAAGTAATTTAGGATAAAGAATAGTATTAATTTAAAATAGCCGCTCAAGGTTTGCTTTTGCTAGTTTTTGCGAAACTTGTAAATCTGGCAGAAGTTTGTTTGCGGCACAAGGAAAGGAGGTGAGAAAAAAATGGGCGTTCAGACTTGGACAGAGATAGTCTCTGGCTCTATGCAAACGCTGTGGTATGGTTTTGTTGACTTTTTGCCCCGTTTGTTAGGAGCGGTTATAATTTTTGTTATTGGTTGGTTGATAGCAGCTTTTTTGGGTCGTTTATCCGCGCAAATTATTCGTACTTTACGGGTTGACCAGGTATTGGAAAAAATCGGCTTCAAAAAGAGTCTAGAAAGAGCCAACATGAGGTTGGATTCAGGTAATTTTGTTGGAGAACTAGTGAAATGGTTCTTCATTGTTGTCTTTTTGATGTCAGCGACAGATATTCTTGGCTTGCCTCAGGTGACAGATTTTTTAAAGAGAGTTTTATTCTACATTCCCCAGCTGATAGTAGCTGTTTTGATCCTTCTTGCTGCAGTGCTGATTGCTAATTCCCTCCATCGCCTTGTTAAGGCCAGTGTGGAAACAGCAGGATTGGGAGCGGCTGACTTTCTAGCCGGTTTAACAAAGTGGGCTGTTTTAGTTTTTGCCTTTCTTGCCGCTTTGCTGCAATTGGGCATCGTTCCTTCCTTGATTCAGACCCTCTTTACTGGCTTAGTAGCCGCGTTGGCTATCAGCGCTGGCCTGGCTTTTGGTCTAGGCGGAAAAGATTTGGCTGTTCAGATGCTTAACAGGCTCAAGAAAGACCTCTCAGGAGAATAAAAAAAGATATTATTATCTGGCTATTGACAAGCAATAGCTGGGAATATAATATATTACTTAGCTATGAGAAGAACAAGTAGATTAAGAATAATAGAAAGCGGCTGATGACTGGCAGATTTAGTTTGTTTTTGCCAAAAAGACCGCTTTCTCGGCGGTCTTTTTGATTGGCTTGATCTTTGAAAAATTAATATCTATACCAACTTTAATATTTAAAAAGTTGGGCAGGTATATTACTGCATTGGTCTATATTATTAGTGGTACTCAAGGGCTTATGAAGGATGCCTTGGCCTGGTCTTCGTGGCCTTCTCCTTCCTCTTCCCTCGCCGCGACCGGCGGGGCTGA
>CAZKWY010000018.1:0-17001 GCA_964556655.1 uncultured Candidatus Saccharibacteria bacterium | reverse complement strand
TTTCAGGAAATGTTTTAGATTTAGGCGCTGGTTCGGCAAAGTATAAAAAGATTATTGAGCAAAAAGCGGATAAATATCTCGCCCTTGATCAGGTTGATGGAGATAACATCGACGTAGTAGGAGACGTTTCAAAAACTCATTTTGAAAACGCTTCTTTCGACACGGTTATTTCTACCCAAGTCTTAGAACATGTTAAAAGGCCTTGGCTTATGGTAGAGGAAATTGGCAGATTGCTAAAAAAGAACGGCATTTGTATTTTAACGGCGCCATTTTTAACTCCTTATCACGCCGATCCTAATGATTATTTTAGATATACCACAGAAGGACTAAAATCATTGTTTAAAAACTATGGATTTGAAGTATTGGAATGTGAGCCCTACGGTCGTTCTTTTTTTGTATTGGTTAGCTTCATCAAATTTATTTACTTCAATCCATATAAAAAAGAGAAAAAAGGCAGTTGGAAGATTTATAATCTTCTTCTAAGGATATCTGCTTTTTTAAATAGATTTTCTAAGAGTCGTATTATTTACAGTGATGTATATATCATTGTCAAAAAAAAATGAAGCAGGAAAACGACAAATTAGATTTTATTGTCATCGGCGCGGCTCGGGCGGCAAGCACTTGGTTTTACCAATGCCTAAAAGAGCATCCTGAGATATGTTTTTCCCAAAAAAAAGAAACTTATTTATTTGACCAAAATCGTTATGTCCTTGAAAAAAGCGATTACTTCAATAAGTATTTTTCTCACTGCTGCGGCGGCCAGGTTAAAGGAACGGCGAGTTTAAGCTATCTTACAGATTCCCAAACGTCTTTTCTCCTAAAAAAGGAGTTTTCTTCTCTGAAAATAATAGCTTGTTTAAGAAATCCTATTGAACGCGCCTATTCCCATTATTGGCTCTATAAGACTGTCGGCAAGATAGGCAAAGACGTCTCTTTTAAAGAGGCTTTGGCTAATGATCCCCGCTATCTTTCAATGGGCTTTTACTGCGAAGGCCTAAAGAAATATTATCAGGCTTTTGGCCAAGAAAATGTTTTAACTCTTATCTATGAAGATATTAAAAAAGATCCTTCAGCAGTGATAAAAAAAGTTTATCGTTTTTTAGGCGTCGATGATTCTTTTAACCCTTTTTATTTAGAAAAAATAGTTCATCCTTCTACAGAAAAAAGACTGAAATAGAATTTTTTGAGCGAACATAATATTAACCAGTTAAAAAAAATAAAACCGCCTGAAAACACTTTTTGCGGTCGGTTGGCAGCTCGGCTGATAAAGCTATTGAGGTTGCGCTCCCTTGTTAACTTTATCAAAAAGAATAATTTAATTGACACTGAGGGGATTTCTTCTTGCCCTTTTGCCAAGCCTTCTTTAGATAAAGAGATAAGAAGTTATTTGCAGGATATCTATCAAGATGAAATTAAAAAAATAGAAAGACTGCTTAGGCGCGATCTTTCTTTTTGGCATTAAGGTTTATGAAAATATTAATTCTATCAGACAGTTTTCCGCCTGCCAGCAAAGGAGGCGCTGACAGAATAGCTTTTAATTTAAGCGAGGGATTTGCTGAAAGCGGCCATCAGGTTTTTATTATTACAACAACGCAAGACAAAGACAAAGAAAAAATCTCTTTATCCGGCGGAGAAAAAGAGAAGAACGTTTTTAGAATTTTTGTCCCTGAAGGCGATCCTTGTTGGAGCGCCTACGCTTGTCTTTATAATCGTCAAGTTGCCAGCAAGGCAGAAAAGATAGTCAAAGAAATTAAGCCGGAAGTAGTCAATGTCCATAATCTACAAAGCTTTCTTTCTTACCATTGCCTTAAAGCAATTCGTTCTCGCAAAAGATCCGTTTTTTTAACAGCTCATGATACGATGCTTTTTCACTATGGAAAACTGGTGGAATTTTTGGATAAGGGCTCTAAGCCGCCTTTTGATTATAGAGTTGGCGTCCTAGACCAAATAAAAAGATTTAAGAAAAGATATAACCCTTTAAGAAATTTAATCATTAAGCATTATCTGAAAAAGGTAGATATGATTTTGCCTGTGTCGTATGCTCTAGAAGAAGCCCTCAACCAAAATGGCATTAAAAAAACTTCCGTAGTTCATAATGGGATTAATCCCAAGGAATGGCAGATTGAGGAAAGCATTGTCAATAAATTTAAAGAAAACAATAACTTGTTTGATAAAAGAGCGATCCTGTTTGGGGGGCGTCTTAGTGCTCCTAAGGGAGGAGAAAAAATAATTGAGGCAATGGAGATCATAAATCAACAAATGCCCAAAGCGGTTCTTTTGGTGGCGGGAGAAAAAGATATCTATGCTCAAAAGATGGTGTCTTTAGCAGAGCAGAAAGGGGTTAAGATAATTATGCTTGGCTGGATTAGCGGAGAAGAATTAAAAGCAGCTTATTGGGCCAGCGACTTAGTGACTGTTCCTTCTCTTTATTTAGACCCTTTTCCAACGATTAACTTAGAAGCAATGGCTTGCCATAGGCCGGTGGTGGGAACTTGTTTTGGCGGAACTCCGGAAATTATCCGAGACGATAAAACCGGCTATATTGTTAATCCTTTTGATAAAAGAGCGTTGGCGGAAAAGATAGAGGGTCTTTTAAAAAATCCTTTGCGCGCGCGCGCTTTTGGTGAAGCAGGATACCGCAGAATAAAAAAGCATTTTACTCTGAGAGAACAAACAAAAAAATATCTAGATTTTTTTAAGGAGAAAAATAAGCAACATTAAATTGATGAGCTTAGCGCTTAAAAGGGCGGAAAT
The DNA here is from genome assembly GCA_964556655.1 of uncultured Candidatus Saccharibacteria bacterium. GTDB lineage: Bacteria > Patescibacteriota > Minisyncoccia > Portnoybacterales > UBA2143 > CAZKWY01. The sequence goes on along the minus strand of CAZKWY010000018.1, from coordinate 14,247 downwards.
GACGCCAATAATTCCGTAGAAAGGAGTCAGAATGAAAAGAAGAGTAATTCTGGAAATAAAAGTAGCGCAAGTTAGAAAATAGATGTCTTTTTTTCTGGCATGGGCAGTAAGAATGGTTCTAGCTAGGTCAGTCGGCTTAAGCAATAAGATAAGGGCAAAGATTTGAGAATAAAAAACAGAATCCATATACTTGGGAAAAGCAAGAGAAAAAAGAAAAGGCGCGGCGAGGATATAGCAAAAAACAATAACAGCCATCAACAAAAAGAAAAAAAGAAGTTTTTTGGCAATAGCCTGTTTGATTTCTGAAATGCTTCTTTCAGCGAATTTTGGCAAGGCCAAAGAAGTGATATTTTTAAATACTTTTCTTATTTGGACAATAGGAGCAAGAGCAAATGAATAAACAGCTAACTGGATGGCTCCCAAATAGTGCCAGATAAGTATTTTATCAAGTTCGTCGCCGATAGTAGTAAGAATTCTAACCACGCTAAGATGTTTCCCGTAGGAAATAGTCTGCTTATCTTTTTCTTTATTGGGTTGGTATTTTTTTAAGGCAAAGACAAAAGAGGCGACTTGGAAAAGAGTGAGGGAGGCAAAATAGATAAAAATAATTAGAAAAAGGTTTTTGGTAATAAAAAGGCTGGCAATAATGGTTATTGTGGCAGAAATTTTAATGAAAACACTTAGGGCAGTAGCTTTTTTGAAGAGCTTTCTTCCTTTAAGAAAGCTTTCGTAAATAAGGAAAGAATTCATTAAGGGAACAAATAAGGCGACAATAAAAAAGCTAATAGCTAGGGCGTTGTTATTGCTGATAAGATAATAAACGGCCAAGCCGAGCGAGGCCAAGCTACCCAAAAGACCCCATTTTATTTTGGTCTTTAGGGCAGAAATAATCGATCCCTCATAACGTCGCGCCACAGCTTGAATTATGGCTGTCTCCATTCCTTTTAGAGCGGGAATAGAGAGAAGAGAAAAAACAGTGATAACGTATTTGTATTGACCAAAAGTTTCTTTTGGCAGCAAGTTAGCAAAAGCAAGCGCTAAAGCAAAAGAAGCGGCTGAAAAAATAACTTGGCCGAAAGAAAGCCAAAAGCCGCCGGAGGCCAAATAAACCATATCTGTTTTAGTGTATTTCTCCGACCAGCGCAGAAGCGAATATATTTTTTGGCGAGAAAAAATCATTTTATTAATAATATCATTAAAAAATGGGAGCAAGAATAAGTCAAGAGAAAATTATCTGGGGAGTTTCTTTTTTGGGGCTTTTTGTTATCGCCTGTCTTGTTTGGTACAGCCCTGTCCTATTCAAAGGATATGCTTCTTATGATCTTAGCCCGCAGATTATTTTAGGCCGCAATCTTTCTCAGACCGGCTTTTATGCTATGGAAAATGATTTTAATGTAATGCTAGCTCCGGAATCGATCAGCGAAGAAGGCCGTCCAGCAGCCATAGGCAATCGATTAACTGCCTTTCTCTATAGCAAAATTTTTGAATTAACAGGCATTAGTGAGGCTTCTAGTTTGCTTTTATTGTCGGTTTTTATTCACGCTCTTACTCTTCTTTTATGGACTGGCCTGACTTTCTATCTTTTTAATTTTAGAACCTCTCTTGTTTTCGGTTTGCTTTATCTTTTAATGCCCTTTTATTGGTCTCTGCCCTTTCATGTTGGCGCCTATGAATTCGCCCTCTTTTTTCTAGCCCTTTCTTTTGTTCTCTATTTTTACGGCATTAGCCAAAAGAATAAATCTTCGCGTTCGGGCCGTCATTGGCTTAGCCTTATTGTCGCAGGATTTTTTTTGGCCTTGGCCTGCATGGCTAGAGAGTCGTTTTTTTTGATAGCGCCTTTTTTTCTCCTTTATCTGTGGCTATCTAGGCAAAAAGCGGAAGGGTTTTATTTGTTTGCTTCTTTTGGCATTATCATTTCTTTTTTGTGGTTGCCTCATCTTTCAGGCAATGCTTATCTCCAGCATTTTACCACTCAAGCGCCGGAAGAAATAAAGTCAGCTGATTATACTTTTTACGGCCACCTTTTCCCCGATCCTTATACTTATCATTTTGAGAAAGAGGCCTATTTGGGCGAGTTGCAAGAAAAAATTTCTAATGAGGAATTTGATTTTATTTCCCGCGTTGATAAAACACGGTTGATGCAGAATTTAGGCTTGGCTTCCATTAGTTTTTTTGACAGGATAAAAGCAGGCTTTGTTCTTCTTTTTCGCCATCTAGCTAGATTTTTCTCCTTTGACGAATTAGGAGGGTCTTTTACCACCCTGTTTTTAATTTTAGGGGCTTTTGTTCTAAAAAGAGAAAATAAGTTGCTTTTTCGTCTTTTCTTTTTTTGGTTAGGCGGGGTCGTTTTTACTCTTTCTTTTGTTATTCTGGCAGGAAGAAGCTACTTGGCGGATATTGGCTGGCCAGTAGTTCTCTTGGCTTCTTTGGGCCTTTTGGCTCTGGCCGGCGTTTTAGCCGATAACTTTTTTGGGCTAAAAAGAAAAGGATTGGTGACGGCGATTGTTTTGCTTCTTATTGTCTATAATCTAATTTTAGCCAATCATTTAAGCTGGTCGCGCCATTACGATCAGGCAAGCGCTTTAAAAATAGAGGCCTTTAGCCAAAAGATAAATCAATTAGAAGTTCCTTCTTCTAGCGTTATCGCGGCTAATTTGAGGAATAACGAAATGATGAAATTAAATTACTTAACTGATCGATCTTTAGTCTATTTTTCTCCTAAGACTATGGAAAAGATTTTGGCTGAAGGACGGCTGAATGAAATTTTTAAAGAGTTTAAAGTTGATTTTATTCTTGGCTATTCTGAACAGCTTAGCGGGAAAATGACGGAGCAAGCCGCAGTTCGTCTTATTGCCAGCAGTTCTTATAAGCCAGAAGAGAAAACTTTTTCTCGCAATAAGAGCTGGCTCTTGAATCTTATCAAGTAGTCCGCGCGAGAGAGATCGGTTTTTTAAACCAGAAGAATATTCCTAAAAATCCGGCGGCGATAGAGATGGTAAAAATAAGCAAAGAAAAAACGAGAGTGGTTTCTGCAGGAATGTTGAAAAAAGAAAAAAGAAAAATAAGGGTTGCTTCCCGCGTGCCTAGGCCTAGGATAGAAATAGGCAGAACAGAGATAAGGGTAGCGATAGCTATTGAAGAAATAAAATAAATTAAGGGAAGAGAAGGAAGGCCGGCGCTTAATGCTAGGCAATAAACGATTAAATAATAGAAAAACCAGGAAAAAAGAGTTATTGCAGAAAGGTAAAAATAGTCTTTTAAGGAATAGGATTTAAAATTTTGAAAAAATTCCTTTATTTTAATGCGCCATTGAAAGGCGTATTTTTTTAGTATCAAAGATTTTAAAAGGCAATTGGCGGCGGATCGATAAAGGCCGCTTTTAACAAAAGTAAAAATTATGGCGCCGGTTGAGATAATAATTAGGAAGCCGATAACGATTTGTCTTTGGAAAAAATTAGTAAAAAAGAATAGCCCTAAATAACCGGCGAGAAGAAGGAAGAACAAATCAAAAAGACGGCTTAATACGACCGTCACCATGGATTTGCTAGTGGAATGGCCTTCGTCTTTAAGGTATTTAACCATAATAAAATCGCCTAAGCGGGCTGGCGTGAGGGTGCCGATAGTTGTGCCAATGCCGTAAATCAAGATAGAATCTTTTAAGGGCTGACGGATGCCTTGTCTTTCTTTAAGACAGTGCCAGCGGTAGGCTTGGACGATAATAAGAGGAAGGATTAGCAAAAGAGAAAGAAAAAAATATTGTAGATTGATCTTTGAAAAGGCCAAAGCCAATTGGGCAAGGTCCAGTTGGATTAAAAGAAGAGCAAAAATAACTATGCCTATCAAATGGGCTAATTTATTTAATGAAAGATATTTCATCAGCTGGTTAAAAAACTTTTTTAATCAAGGCCCTTAGGCCGTTAACAGAAGTGATAAGCTCTCCTTTATGAAGGTGGGAAAGCCTTTTAAAAAAATAAGCAGGCCTTAAGTAGAAAGAGCGGTAGGCCTTATTCATATATTGTTTAAGCTCAGAAACACTTAGGTCGGTAGCGTTCATAATCAGCTCTTCATAGGCTACAGCTGAAGTGTCTGGATTAAGCAGCCAATTATTCTTTATCGCCATTTCTCTCAGCTTGGTGCCGGGGAAAGGAGTAGCAAAGCTGAAGAGCACATAGTCTGGATGAAGCGCCTTGCTGAAACGGATAGTCTTTTCTATGGTCTCTTTGGTTTCGTGAGGACTGCCGATAATAAAATTCAGGCTGACTCTGATGCCAGCTGATTGAGCGGCCTGAACGGCTTTTCTGATTTGCTCTATTTGAATGTCTTTTTTAAGGATGTTTAAGATTTCTTGATCGCCTGATTCTGCCCCAAAAGCAATAGTATGGCAGCCAGCTCTTTTCATCTTTTGATAAAGAAGGGGATCCGAGCAGTCGACGCGGGCGTTGCAGGACCAGACGAGATCGTATTTTCTTTCGGCCAAAAGGTCGCAGAATTCGGTAACATTTTTAGTGTTCAGAGTAAATTCGCTGTCCTTAAAACCAATCTCTTTTATTTTAAACCTATCGACTAAATAATCAACTTCAACCATCGTTCTTCGCGGACTTTGGCAGCGATAGGCTCGTCCAAACATATTTTGGACGCCGCAAAAAATACACCTAAAAGGGCATCCCCGACTTCTAATAATGCTGATAAAAGGAGCGCTAACGCCATAAGGGCTGCGGTATTGGCGAATATCAAGCAAATCGTAGGCGGGGATGGGCAAAGCATTAAGATCTTTAATCAGCTCTCTCCGCTCATTGACAAAAGGGCTTTTGTCTTGCTTATAACCCAATCCTTTTATGCGACAAAAGTTTTCAGGGCGGTTTAAATTATCCAACAATTCTTTAAGAGTAAATTCTCCTTCGCCAACCACGATAAAATCAATATATTCTTTTTCAAGGACTTCTTTCGGCATTACTGTAGCATGAATACCGCCTAAGACAATCTTTATCTTCGGACGTTGGATTTTGACGAGACGGGCTATTTCTAGAGCATTTTCAATATTGGCAGTCATAGCGGTCAGGCCCAAAACTTGCGGTTCGCGTTTAATGATTTCTTCTACCGTTTTTGCCAAATCATAGAATTTTTCCGTATTAGTGTCGTAAATTTCTGTTTCGTAGCCTTCTTGGCGAATATAGGCGGCAAGAGCGAGTAAGCCCATAGGCGCGTATTTTACTAAGGAAGCAATTTCTTTTTTTGAAAAAGGCGGTTGGACTAATAAGACTTTCATTATTTTTGGCCGACGATTATTTGATTAAGCATCAAAAAATTAATTTTAAAAAGGCGGAAAATTTTTTCTATGGCTAATTCTCCAGGCATGCCCATAGGTGAAACCATAAATTTTTCCGCTTTCATTACTCTAAATCCGTATTTTTCAAAAATACTTCTTAACCTCGTTAGGTCGAATGTCTCTTGGTGTCCGGCAGTTTCATCCTTGCTTAAAAAATCGGCAATTTTGTCAAAAAATGGATCGGGGGTAGTTAAAATGAAAAGGCCGTTTTTTTTCAAGACCCTTCTCGCTTCAGAAACCATAGCTAGAGGCTGGGGGAGATGTTCAATAACTGCGGTGGCAACGGCGACATCAAAAGACTCATTATCAAAAGGAATTTTTTGGATATCTCCTTGAATAATTTCTATTTCCTTATCTTGGTTAATTGAAATAAGCTCACGGGAGTATTCTATTCCTAAGCAGCGCGCTTGGGGAAAATGTTTTTTTAGCCTGCTTAACATGGCTCCTTCAGCAGCTCCTAGGTCTAGAATGGAAACAGGGAGCGGATAATAGCTTTCAATAGCCTGCGCTACTTCGCGAGTTCTCCTGTTAAGGCGATAGCGCCAGCTTTTCTTCTGTTGTCTGCCTAGGGCGTAGGATTTGTCTAAGACGCCTGCTGGCTCTTTTTGTTCTCCCATTTTATTTAAAAAGAAGCCCTTTGGCCATTTTCATCTGGGAGACTAATTGATCCCAGTTTTCTAGGGCGGTTAGTCTTTTGAATAAATATTTTGGCCTAAGATAGAATTTTTTGTTGGCTAAAGAAATATAGTGATCGACTATTCTCTCCGGTAATTGGGGGGTGTCTAGCGAGGGGGCGCCGTCTTTTTCTGCGCCTTTGACGAATCTTGACCAGTAATCAGGGCGGATGTAATTATTTTTAACTGCCCAGTCAAAAAGTTCACTGCCGGGAATAAGGATTGTTTTGCTAAAAAGGGCGAAACTAGGGTCTATTTTGAGAGCTAAGTCCATGGTTTCTTGAAGATTTTTTTCTGTTTCATAGGGAGAGCCCATCATAAAATAGCCAAACATTTCTATTTTTGCCTTTTTGCACATTTCTGCGCAAGCAAGCGATTGCTCTACGGTGATGCCCTTTTTAAGGATTTTTAAAATTTTGTTGTTGCCGGATTCAAAGCCAAATCTAATTCTGTAACAACCGGCCTGCCTCATTATTTTTAAAATCTCTTCGTTGACCATATCCACCCTTGCTCGACACTCCCAAATAATGTTTAGTTTTTCGTTAATTATTTGCTGGCAGAGGCGCCGCACCCATTCCTTGTCAACAATGAAATTGTCGTCAAAAAACATAAACTCTTTGATCTGATAGTTGTCTTTGATCTGCTTTATTTCAGAAATAATATTTTCCGTAGAGCGCACGCGCCAGCGTCGTCCCATTCTGTTTCTTCGGTCGCAGAAAGTGCATTGGAAAGGACAACCCCTGGTGGCCAAAAGAGTGGCAAAATGTTTTCGGCGGGTAGAGATGTCAAAGTAGTTTTTCATAGGCAAAAGATCTCTAGCTGGAAGAGGCAAAGAATTGAGGTCATCAATAAGGAGCCTGGGGTCATTCGCTTTAAGCTGGCTGTTTTCTTTGTAAATAATGCCTTTTACTCGGCTTAGGTCGGGGGCTTCTTTTTCTATTTCATTGACTAGCTCTTTGATAGTCTCTTCTCCTTCGCTAACTACGCCAAAATCAAAAACATCTTCTTCTAAGGATGCTTTAGGCAGACAAGTAACATTAGGCCCTCCCACAACAAACTTTGCCTTGGGAGCAAGAGGCTTTATTTTCTTGGCTAGGGCGGCGGCTTCTCTAAAAGTCCAGGTCATAGTATAGAAACCGACTAAGCTAGGCTGGAATTGAGATGCTAGATCAAGAATTATTTCTAAAGCGTTTTTTTCCGCGTCGTAGTCAACGACTTTAACCTGATGGCCTTCATTCTCTAAAACAGCGGCGATATAGGAAAGACCTAAAGAGGGATAAATGCCCCTTTGTCTTTCAGTCGCCTTTTTGTAGTGGCCGACATTGGCTTCTATTAAACTGGGATTGATAAGCAGAATTCTCATATGCTCCTATTTCCTGCGATAACTGATCTGGTCTGCCAAAAGACCAAAAAAGATTATCTGAAAACCCAAGAGAATCAAAATGGCAATAGTGGCGTCGCCAAAAAAAACTTGTTTGTCTTGGCTGACGGACAAAAGATAGATAGCGCCGATTAGGCCGATAATAAGGAAGATAAGGCCGACAGTAAGAAAGAATCTCAAGGGCTTGAAGTGGATATACATTCTAAAAATAGTCGGTAAAACGTTTAGAGGGTATTTAAGCCCCATTTTGATAAAAGAGCCGCCAGAGTTTCTAGGGAAGAACTTAGTTGATACTTCCATAACTCGCATATGCTTTCCCCAAGAATCAATAATCAGCTGCTGGGTTTCGTTATAGTTTTTAATGATATTAAAAACCTCTAAATATCTTCGGTGGGTGGCAATAAGGCCGGTGGTGGCGTCGGTAACTTTTAGCCCGGTGATTTTAGAACAAAGCCAGGCAAAAAACTTGTTTCCCCACTCGCGATAGAGAGGCATTTTGTATTGCAGGCCGCCAATGAGGCGCGAGCCAAAAACGCAGTCAGCTCTATCTTCAAGAATAGGCCGGATGACTGTTTCTATTTCTTCGGGCGGATTTTGCATATCCGCGTCAATCTTAACGGCGATATCAGCGCCCATCTCATAGGCGGTTTGCATAGCGGTTCTGACTGCCACGCCCAATCCCCGGTTATAGGGATGAGTAATAATTTTTTTTACGCCAGCTTGACGGGCAACTTCAGCGGTCCGGTCTTTGGAACCGTCGTCTATGACAATAATATCCAAAACAAAATCTCTTTCCTGGCTATTTTTATAAAGCTGGTTAATTTTTTCAATAATTTTCGCAATAGATCCTTCTTCATTATAGGCGGGGATATAAACTACTACATAAGGCAAGCGGTATTCTTGCATATTTTTGGGCTTGGGCTCTGTTTGTTGATTCGTGTCAACAAGCAAAACCAAAGTTGTTTTTAAATATATTGAGACATTACTACAAAGCTTTTATAAAATCAACTTTATTAAAAAAAAGACGCATTTTAGCGTTCTTTTTTTGGCTTATTCTTTTTTGTCTTCAGTGGCGTTTCAGGCGTTTAATGAATGTTTTAAAATGGAAGAAAGATAATTTATCTCTCTTTTAGTTATAGCTGGATGCATGGGCAGAGTAATAATAGAAGAAGAAAGTTTTTCGCTGACGGGAAAATCACCTTTTTTGTAGCCATATTTTTTCTGGTAGTATTGGTGAAGGTGGACTGGCGGATCAAAATGGACCGATGCTTCAATACCTTGGTCTTTTAGCCGCCTGACTAGCGCGTCGCGGTTTCCTTGTTTAATCTTAATAGTATACATCTGATAGACGTGCTTGGCATGGGGCATTTCTCGCGGCAGCTCAATGTCTGGCAAGCCTTTTAGCTTTTGGCTGAGATAGATGGCTCGTTCTCGTCGCAAATTATTCATCTGGTCTATCTTTTTCATTTGCTCAACGCCGATGGCTGCTAAAATGTTGCTCATCCGAAAATTATAGCCGGCCGCGACAGCGGAGCGGCGCCAAGGAGTTTTTTCTTTGACCCTTTGATTGGTCATTTTAGGAATGCCGTGTCCCATAAGAGTCTTGATGCTTTGAATTAAAGATTTGTTGCTAGTGGTAACCATGCCGCCTTCGCCAGTAGTGATGTTTTTGGTCGGGAAAAAAGAAAAACAGCCAATGCCGAAAGAACCAGTTCTTTTGCCTTGGTATTCAGCGCCGATTGCTTCGGCCGAATCCTCAATGACCGAAAGTTTATGCTGGCGGGCAATTTTCATAATTTCATCCATTTGGCAACTTTGGCCGGCAAAATGGACTGGCATAATGGCTTGAGTTTTTGAAGTAATTTTCTTTTCTATGGTCTTTGGATCAATGTTTCCGGTCTGGTAATCTATATCGCAAAAAACAGGCCGGGCGCCGGCGGTCTCTATGGCGTTAGCCGAGGCGACAAAAGTAAAGCTGGGCAGAATGACTTCGCCAGTAATGTTAAGTGTTTTAATGACCGCAAAGAGAGCCGAGGCGCAGGAATTTAAGCTGACAGCATGTTTGGCGCCGACATAGTCGGCAAATATTTGTTCAAACTCTTGATTTTTGGGGCCGTGAGTAAGCCAGCCGGAATCAAGCGCTGTCTTGATGGCGTTCAATTCCTTTTTATTAAGATAGGCTTTGCATAGCTTGACCTCCATAAGTCTAGTAATTATTAAATAAGCCGGTGGATTTAATATACTCCAGGTATTCTTTAAGGCCTTCTTCTAACTGGTAGCGAGGTTGATAGCCGAGCAGATTTTGGGCTTTGCTGATAGCAAGAGATCCTCGTACTGGCCGATTTGTCTCGGCTGGTTTGATTTCCGTTTTTACTTTTCCCGGCATTAATTTTTCTAGAATTTGAGCGAATTCTTCGGCGCTTCGTCCTTGGCCCGCGGTGATATTAAAAACTTGGTTTTTAGCTTCTGGCGAGAGGGCGGCTAGGACAAAGCCATGGGCTATGTCGGTAACATAAGTAAAGTCAACTCTATCCTTGCCTCCTCCGTGCAAGCAGAGCGGTTTATTGGTCAAAACATTTTCAACAAAAATTTGGCTAACGCGGCGGTTGGCGTCGGTTGGCCCATAAACGGCCGAAGGCCTAATTACAGTGTATTCTACACCGAAGCGTTCGCTATAACTTCGGCTTAATATTTCACAGGAAAGCTTGGTCGCGCCGTAAATATCAATAGGATGGGTAGGGTGTTCTTCATCGGCGGGATCGTATTGGAAATGTCCGTAAACAAAACTGGAAGACGAATAAAGGATTCTTTCTACTGAATCAACGCTTCTGGCGGCGTCCAAGAGATTAATGTGTCCGTTAAGGTTAATATGAATAGCATCTTCAAAGAAAACATTGGAGGCCTTGGCTAATGGGATGGCCACTAAATTGATGATTATTTCCGGTTTAGTCTGTTTGATGGCTTGGGCTAAAGTTTGTTTATCGCGAACATCTCCTCTAATAATTTCCGCGTTGTCTTTGATATCTTCTAATCTTTTTTGCAGATAGAAAGGATAGTGCCCTTCTTGAGGCGGAATGTAATTGGAAAAGTTGTCATAAATGACTACATGGTGGCCTTTGCTTAAAAGCTCTTTGGTGGTATGGTATCCTATGAAGCCGGTGCCGCCGGCGATAAAAATTTTTTTGCCCATTTTTTATAAAAGAGGTTATTGATAAGATTTTATTATATTATTATGCTTTTCTCTAAGAAAAGTCAAAAAAAGATTTGATGATGAAAAAAATTTCCATGGACCATCTTGAAAAGGCTATTCGGCGAGCTGGCCGGGCAGTCATGGAGATATACTCGCAAAGCTCTTATCAGGTCTTCCAAAAAGGAGATCGTTCTCCGGTTACGAAGGCTGATTTGATCGCTAATGAAATTATTTCTCAAGAGCTTTCTATTTATGGCTTGCCTATCCTTTCAGAGGAGTCGAAGGACGATCTTTCAAGAATAAGCCAAGAAAGGGTTTGGATAGTTGATCCTTTGGATGGAACTTCCGATTTTATTAACAAGACGGGAGATTTTTGTTTAATGATTGGCTTGTCAGAACGAAGCCGGCCAGTGTTAGGAATTGTTTACCAGCCGACGAAGAATAAGCTTTATTCAGCTCAAGCCGGCGAAGGCGCTTATCTTAAAATGGGTCTAGAAAATAAACGCTTGCGTGTTTCCGAAAAAGAAAAAATGAAAGATGCCTGTCTGGTGATTAGTCGTTCGCATCTTAGGGAAAGAGAAAAAAAATTGGCTAAAGAAATGAATTTAGCCGACATTGAGCAAGTGGGAAGCATGGGTATCAAGCTTGGTTTGATCGCTGAAGGAAAGGCGGAAATATTTTTTAATTTTACCGATCAGATGGGGCAATGGGATACCTGCGCTCCGGAGGTTGTTTTAAAAGAAGCGAGAGGAGCGGTTAGCGATGTTTGCGGAAGAAGATTGGTCTATAACAAAGAAGAAATTAAACTTAAAGGGGGCGTGGCGGCAAGCAATGGCCTTTTGCATGACGAGCTAATAGAAGCATTAACTGATTCTGATTCTTAAAAGGCTACCTTCCTCCGCCTTTGAGGACAATATTAATGGTTTTTAAAATAACGCTTACGTCAAGAATGAAAGAACGGTGTTTGATATAATAGAGTTCGTACTGGAGTTTCTCAATGCTGTCTTCTACAGAGGCCCCGTAATGAAAATTGACTTGCGCCCAGCCAGTTAGCCCCGGCTTAATAATATGACGAATTTGATAATAAGGGATTTCTTTTTCCAGGCGTTGGACAAACTCAATCCTTTCTGGCCGAGGACCGATGAAGCTCATCTGGCCAATAAAGATATTCCAGAGCTGAGGCAGTTCGTCTAAGCGGGTCTTTCTTAAAAATCTTCCTACGCGGGTAATGCGATGGTCATGCTTGTCGGCCCATTGAACACCTCCTTTTTCCGCTTCTTCTATCATAGAGCGAAATTTAACTACTTTGAAAATTTGTCCGTCTTGTCCGATCCTTCTTTGGGTGTAAAAAATTGGCCCTCGACTGTCTGTTTTTATCGTCAGAGCAATGAAAGGAAAGAAAAGAAGAGCAATTAGCCCAAAGAAAAAGGCGCCTATCATGTCCAAGACCCTTTTAATCGCTTCATAGAAATTTTTCTGGCTTTCGGTTAGATTTTCTAGAAACCATATTTCGCCAATGCTTGAAATAGGCACTTTGCCTAAGATTTTTTCATAAAAAGAAGGCAGATCGCTGAAGTTTACTTTTAAAGGAAGGCACTGATAGAGACTTTGGACTAATTTTGAATCCTGATGCGGGTCAATAGCTGTGATGATGGATCTGATTTCTTCGCGAGTGACCATTTCCAAAAGATCGAAGGGGGTTTGAATGTCTCGCGGATTAATTTGCTCTGAGATACGATAACCAAGCTGGGGGTTCTCGCGGGCCACTTTTTTAATCTGATCAGTTTCTTTTCCTCCGCCGATAATTAAAACGTTGTTAAGAGTTTTTTTGTTCGTGATAGAATGGTTATAGCTTTGGCGCCAAATGGAGAAAACAACAGTGAAAAGAATGAGGTTGAGAAAGAGATTGGTTTTTGGAGTAATGCTGAAATAGGGGATAAAATAGAAGAAAGCGATGGAAAGGCTCGTGTTGATGATGAGGCTTTGGAGGATGGTGGAGTAGAAATTAATATTGTTTCTGGCTAAAGTCAATTCATACATACCGGCAATGTAGAAAATAATAATCCAAAGAGCGTAAAGCAAAGTGAAGGGGAAAAAGTGTCTTTGCCATAAATTAGAACTGAAATTTCCGCCGTAGCGCAAGATTAAAGTAAGCCCTAGGGAGAGGTAAAGGGCACAGATGTCCCCTAAAAAAAGCAGTGATTTTTTGGAGTTAAGCATCATCTTGCTTGATATTTTGTCATTTTTTTTCTAATAAGGCAAGCTTTTCTTGCTTTACTTATTTTTCGTCTGTGTTAAAATTTAATCAAATAGGAAAATTTTAAATGTTATGTCTAAAAATATTTTTAAGCCAACAGCTTTAATTTTGTTTTTTGTATCGTTTAGTTTTGTTCTGTCCGCGCCTTTAGCGCAAGCTAGCGAAGATGAGGAGATTGTTTTTGGTTCAGAGCATATTTTTAACGGAGCTAAGGGCAGTTATCTTTCTATCATTCCTTTGTCCGAGGATAAGTTTGCCATGGTCTTTAAAGATGACGGCGGTGGAAAAGGATATGGGACAGTTGTTGTTGGCACTATTGAAGGCGAAAAGATATCCTATGGCAGTAAGCATATTTTTAACCCTTCTGACACAGACTATCTTTCAGCTTCTTTGCTTAGCGAAAATAAGTTGATTATTGCCTACAAAGATACTGGCTATCTTGGCTACGGCACAGCGCTAATAGCCAATATTTCCGGAACATCCGTCAATTATGGGCCGGAGCATATCTTTAATCCGGGATTGACTAATTATATTTCGGCCAGTTCTCTCTCAGGCAGCCGGGCAGTTATTTTTTGGCAGGAGAACGGTTCTTACAAGGCGGGCAAAGGATTAATCGCTGATATCTCCGGAAATGAAATTAATTTTTCCTCGGAACAACCCTTTAATAATGCGGAAACCACTGATATTAAAAGCGATGCTTTGTCAGAGGAAAAATTTGTCCTTTCTTATATCGATAAGGGAGGTGGCCTGGGATGGACTATGGCTTTAGTCGGGTCTGTTTCGGGAGAGATAATTAGTTATGGCGAGGAATATTCTTTTAATCATGCTAAAACAGATTATTTAACCGCAAGCGCGCTTTCGGAAAATAAATTTGTTGTCGCCTATAAAGACATCGGAGGAAATAATTATGGTCGTGCGGTAGTCGGAGAGATTTCAGATAAGGTTATTAGCTATGGGTCTGAGTACGAGTTTAATTCTCGAGCGACAGGCTATGTCGCTTCTTCCAGTCTTAACGAGGAAAAGTTTATCTTAATTTATCGGGACAATCTTTATGGTTATGGCCGAGCAGTGGTAGGCAGTGTTTTTGGCAAAAGCGTTGCTTATAACGCGCCTGTTGATTTTAATAAGAGCTCCACCGGCTCTACAACTGTTGCTTATCTTGGAGGAGGAAAGGTGGCGCTAGCTTACCAAAAGAGCGGCGCTTACAATACAAGCAACGCCCTGATAGGCGTAATAGAATCTCTTATTAAGGACGAAAGCGAAGAAAGCGAAGAAGAAACAGGGGACGAGGATAAGGGAGACAATGAAGATTCTTCAGACCAAGAAGAGCAAGAAGAACAGGAAGAACAAGAAGAGCAAAAATCAGACTCTTCCGCTGACGTAGTTGACGGCGACCTTGTCCGAAACCCAGACGCAGAG
>CAZKWY010000017.1:0-17275 GCA_964556655.1 uncultured Candidatus Saccharibacteria bacterium | reverse complement strand
TATTCTTATGCCTTCAGTATACAATATGTTGTCTGAATTTTGGGGTACCTGCCATTACTTAAGCTCCGCCTTCATGCGCTCAAGCGCGAGCTTGCGCATGGAGATGGCATTTTTCTTAGCAGGGGTCATCTCGGCAAAACTCTTCTCGTAGCCGTCGGGAACGAAAATCGGATCCCAACCGAAGCCGCCAGTACCACGGATTGTCTCCGGGATGGTGCCGGAGATTTCTCCGACGAACACTCGCGCTTGAGCGCCGTCAAAGAATCCGATCGCGGTTTTAGCGATTGCTTTGCGGTTCGTCTCGCCAGTGATCATCTTGAGAACACCTTCGTTGCCGACAGTATCAAGGAACCACTTGATGAGCGCGCCTGGAAGCCCGTTCCAAGCTACAAATTCCAAGCTGGTATCTTCCACCAGCACGAACTTGCCGGTTTTATGGAAAGCGTCTTCCGCTTTCTCACGGACAACGTCTTCCACTTTTACGCCCTGCGGTTCGAAGAGCTCGACCGAGATTTGCTCCAAGGTTTGCCCGAGAATCTCGTTCACTTCGCGGAGTTTGTTTTCGTTTTTGGTTGCGAAAAAATCTGGATGCATATGTATTATTCTACTATATCCGCGACTTTTCCGCAAACCGAATCCGCGATCCGCTCCGCGTCTCTGCGAGATAAACTCCAGAATCCGTTCGGCAGTCTCCTGTTCTTCACCGTCATGATTTACCACGACAAAGTCGTAGAGACGTGACGCTTGAAGCGTTGTCGGATCGTCGCGGAGACGATGTGCAATCTGCTCCTCGGTCATCCCTCTGCCACGTAACCGGTTAAGAATTTCTTCTTGCGACGGCGGCATGATAAACGCCATGACGGCGTCTGGGATGATTCGTTTGAGCAAGAACGCACTTCCGGTCACGAGATGGACGATGATGTTTTGACCATCTTCGAGCGACCTGCCAAGTTTCTCGATAGGCAAGCCGTAATGGTGGCCGGTGATGACAACATGATCCAGTAGATCACCGCGATGCCAGAGAGTCATAAACGTTTCTTCGTCCACAAAGTGGTAGTGAACTCCGTTGATTTCTCCAGAACGCGGCTTTCTGGTCGTACAGGTTGGAAACTTGGTGAAACTGGAACGAGACGTGATGATGTTCATGATCGTGTCCTTTCCGACACCGGAAGGACCCGAAATTACGACAACATGCAGGCGCTCTTTCATCTTCAATACCTCCTCTTTCAGCTTGTGAATGTACTGTTTTCAGAAACCGACCATCGGTTTCTTCTGATTTCTTCTGACCGCGATAATAACACAACTTCTTTAGTTATGCAAGGGGTAACCCCGCCGCACCGCCCGAAAACTTGGAGGGCGGAACCGAGCAGAAATTTCCCTTTCCTTTTTAGAATTTTTTCAGGGGGCGCGCAAAAGAAAAATTGTAAGGGAAAATTTCTGCGAGGTTCTCGCCGTAGCGTAGCGGAGGCGGACGGCGGGGCGAGAGCGTACGATTTGGTTTCAAGTCACCACGCACGCGGAGCGTGGGAATTGTCAGACATTCTTGCTAAAATACGTTCGAGCGTGGTTGTATAGATACACCAAGACATGACTTTTCGGCTTTTTGAGAGCCAGATCGTGGGCGGCACAAAGTGCCGCCCACTGAATGGTTAATGAAAAACCGAAAAGTCAGATTCTGGTGCGGACGGTGGGAGTCGAACCCACAAGGAATAAATCCACATGGTCCTAAACCATGCGCGTCTGCCAATTTCGCCACGTCCGCATTTTAAAAACATCATAAACGCATTGTTTTAATAAATCAAGTATTGACATACTACGATACATTATATATAATATGTAAAAGTTCTTTGACACAACCCACAAAAAGGAGGATTGAATGAGAGAAATAATAAAAGCATTTTTTAACTGGAGAGAAGACAGGAGCGGGGGAAGTAAAAAGATAGATATTTTTTTCTTTTTTTCTGCCGCTCTGCTGTTCATCGCTATCGTTATTTTCCTTTTTGGATTTTTCGGACTGATAGTGATAGGCGTGCTTACAGTAATCGCCATAACCACATCAATTAAAATCTATAAGAAATACCTTCTTTTCGAAATTCCTATTTCTCACATAGGAGTGACAACTCTGTGGGGAGAAAGAAGATGGAGAACAGGAGGCAAAATAAAAATAGCGAGGGAGGGAAAACAAGCTTTCTGGCCGTACTGGCCTTTCTTCTACAGTTTTGCGCTTATAGATTACCGCAAAACTAAAAGGGTTTTCGAGTTCAATAACATAAGGTGCGCGATAGAACAAGAATTATCCCTGTCCGAAGAGACAAGAGCAGGCGGAGAGGTAACTGTTGAAATCAACATTACAGCCATACCCGATTATGAATCGGAAGAAGGAGAACGCCTTGTTCTCTTTATCGATTCCGGCGGAATGGACAATGTCCTAGAGGTTCTATATGGAGCCATGGATGAAGACATCCGCCAAACGGGAAAGCAAATGTCCTGGGAAAGTCTCACTTTCGCGGGCAACAAGCTTGCGAATGGGTTGATCCAGAAAGTAACAGTTGAAGATGAAAGCCCACAAGAAGAGTTACAGAAACAGAAAAGGATGAATGAAGTTGGGCTTATCGACAACATGAATCTAGGAGTAAGAATCATGATGCTCCACGTAGGAAAAATAAAAGAGGAGGGCGAGCTAGCAGAAATAGCGTCTTCGCAAGCTCGCGAGATCCAAGAGCGCAGAGCGGAAGAGTTTGAGCTGGAGACAGAAATAGATCTCGCGCGTAAACTCAAAAGAAGCTACGAAGAGACAGGCGAGACAAAGAATCTGGAAGAATGCCTTCTAGAGATAAGAAGAAGAAAAGCTATGCACGCAGGGCATGGCGCCTCTTATGACTTAAGACTTATAAAATAGGAGGGCGTTTAGGAGGGCGTTATGAAGGCTATAAAGATTGTTCTTGGTATATTGTTTTGTGGCATGGCTATTGCGTTAACCGCAGCCACATTTCAACACCATGGCCAGAGAAAAGATCGGCCAGCATCATCAACCCTAACACTAGAGAAAACCCTAGAGAAGACCCGCGTGACGGAAGAAAAGACGGAAAAGGTTTCTGTCTATTTTTTCAATCTAAAGCCTGGCGAAACCGCCGACAAGGACGTCGACGGCAACCATGTTTACTACCGAAAAGGCCAGAGGGTGAAATTTTACCAGCCTGGCCCTGTCATCGGTAGGTTCGAAGTGGTCAACAAAGATATTCCAAACCTGAAGATAGATCGAAAAATCTATACTTCGGGCAAGACCACTTCTCGCGACAAGTTAGCGATAAAAAATACCTCAGAAAAGGAGCTTAAAATTAAAGTAATCCTTTTCTGAAATTAAAAAACAAAAGCCGGCGCAGTCAATGCTAAAAGCAAAAACTCGCCGGCTTTTATGTTATAATTATACAGTTTCAAGATATTCTTATTATTGGAGTATACTAACCACAAACGATTGTGCCAAATAAGCGAAAAGGACCACTGCTATGCCAACCAAGCCCCATAGAAGAGTTTTTCTTGCTGAAGCTATTTTATCCTCACTACCTCCTGAAGTGATCCAAAGAAAGCCAGCATACATAATCATAATAATGGCAATGACTAGAACAATATTCTGAAACCAGGCCGCTATGTTTTCTATAAGAGTTATTAATTCGCCTATGCTTCCTGGTCCTGCTTCTTTCCCTGTTTCCCCCTCGGCTAAAACAGCAGGAGCGGCGACAAAAAGAAACATCATAGAAAGCATGCTTACGGAAATAATCTTTTTAAGATTCATTCATTTTCACCCCCTTTCTCTTTAAATAATATCATTTTAACCATTAACATTTAAAATTGACTTGATAATACCGATAAAGCCCTCCCCTATAATCAATACTGCCAGGCCGATCATCGCCCAAGTAAAAGTTTTTTTTGCCTGGCTTAGCTTTTCTTCTTTGCCGCCTGAGGCCATAAAAAGAAGACCGGAATAAATAATCATAATCACCGCGACAAGAATGCCAATATTAGCCAGCCATTGGATAATATCAGTAACTAGCTCTGTAAAATTGTTCGATTTTATAGGATTAGGAAATCTCTCCCCTTCCGTAATCTCAGCTAGAGCCAAAAAAGGCGATAAAAAGAAAGAGGAAATAATTAAAAGAAGGAATAAATGTTTAAATTTCATTTTCGATTGCTTATTCTTGGCAAGTAGGAAAAACTTCCCACGCTCCGCTAAATTCTTCAGCGGCAATAGTTTGCAAAATACTGTCAATCAACAACCAACTACAAAAGATAATCACCAAACCGACTACCGTATTGGTAAAAATGCTTTTTGCTTTTACTATTCTTTTTTCATTGCCGCCTGAAACGAGAAAATAAAAACCTGCTATCACGAACAGCAATCCCCCTACGGGAAGAGCTAAATTAAAAGTAATAAACCGAATAATATTATCTCCCAGTTCCCATAGATGGCAAAGATTGCATTCCTCCTGATCCGTTCCTCCACAAGGAACGATTGGTTCGTCTAAAAAACCCATTTCCGCTTTTGCCGGTCCGCCAGACAAAAGGCCTAGCAGAATTATTAACCCAAGAAAGATTTTTTTGTAAAAGGCTATCTTCATTTCCCCAGCGCCGTTATTTTATCCGCCGCCCGACCAACAGCCTCTTTAATAGTAGCCTTGCCTATTATGACTGATTCTATCATATCCGCTAAGATTCGCTCAATAGATAAGTTATCCACTTGATACCATGAACGAGCCGTTAGCGCTTGCTTGGCGAAAACGCCAATATCAGGATCGTCTTCTTGGATTGCGATAAGATCTCTTCGAGCAGTCGGCCTTTTAGCTAGGGCAAGATAGCTTTCAGCTCCTTCCGCGCTCGCCAGCCAATTAATAAACTTCCAAGAGGCTTCTCTTTTTCTAGAATTGGCGGAAACAGCCATTCCCCAGTAGTTAGCGTAGTTAATTTTACTCTCCGCTCCTTCCGCTTGAGGCAAAGGCGCGATATCGAAATTAAGATAAGGAGATTTAGCTCTAATTGTAGGAAGGTGATAGGAATAATTAATCATCATCGCCGCATCTCCCTTGTAAAAAGCATCAATAGAATAATCCATATTCCTGTTCCAGGTATAGACAGATTTTAGCGGATTAGCAAAATCTGTATAAAATCGCAGAGCGCGTTCGCCAGGATAAAACATTTCTCCTCCTAAAGAAATAGAGCGGTCAAAAACAGCCATTCCTTTGGCAGGGTCAAAGATGCTGCTGCCTGAATGAAACATTAAAAGAGAAAGAATGTCTGTTGAGCGATTGATATTGCGCGCTGTCCCCAACGCCGCCCCCGCCCTAATAATATTCCCCTGCTCGTCGAGAATAGTGGTCTTTTCTACCATGTCAATAAACTCTTCCCAAGTAACAGGCGGCTGAGCGATGCCAGCAGTATTGAAAATATCTTTGTTGTAATAAAGAGCCAAAGTATCTACGCCCAAGGGCAAAGCGACAATCTTTCCGTTAAAGACGAAATCAAAATAGACCACATCAACAAATTCGTCTTGCATCCTCTTTAAGTTAATTATTTCTGAGGGAGCCTCTTGGATTCTGTCTAGATAGCGCGGCACCCAATTGTTACTGATCATAAAAACATCGGGGCCGCGATTAGTCGCCATAGCGTTTAAGATGTCATCTTCGTAAGTGGCAAAACTTTTCTTGTAATAGTCAATGTTAATATGGGAATGAGACTCTTGGAGTTTTTTCTCCAGTTTATTATAAATATCGGAATCATCAAAAACGCCCCATACTTCGATAGTCACTTCGTCTTGAAGAGTCGGCTTCCTGCCCCAATAAATAATTCCCGCAACTATAAGAATAATCGCTATTGCGACAGCAAGAATAATAATTTTTCTATTGGGCATTGTCATCAAGACCAGCTAAAAACTTTTACCTGCTACTTTTTTAAAAACCAGACCGTAATGCTGATTATCCATTTCCAGCTCTTTAACAAAATCAACCCCTGTTTCTTCTGCCAACGAACGCACTTTTTCCTTTCCAATCAGCCACCCGCCTTCTTTAGGAGCCATAGAAGACCCTTTAATCCAATCAATGATGATTGCTTTGCCTCCCTTTTTTAAAACTCTCTTTGCTTCTTGGATAATTTCCGCTTTTTTTTGAGTTTGAAAAAGAATGTTAGCCAGCACTACTAGATCCACCGAGTCTGAATCAAGCTTAGCGCCATTTAGGTTTTCTAAATTACAACGTATTAATTTAATATTGGTTATTTTCTCTATTTTAGCCCGGCTTTCAATCGCTTCTAACGCTTCTTTTAAAACATCTAGAGCATAGATTTCTCCTTGCGGGATCATTTTGGCGAGAGGAATAGTAAAATAGCCATGGCCCGAACCAAAATCAGCCACCACCATATTATCGCGCAAGACCAGCTGTTTAATAATTTTTTCTGGGTGGAGAAAGCCTCCTGTGCCCTCCATATTTTTAAAGGCAGGCGATACAAGCCACTTTGTCGCCAGACGCCAGCCTCATTACTTTTACCCCTTGAGTAGTTCGTCCTAGAGAGGAAATATCTTTAATTTTAGTCCTGATCACTTGTCCTTTTTGAGAGATAATAATCAAGTCTTCGTACTCTATCCCTAATATTTGGCTTGCGACAATCTGGCCTGTTTTAGACGTTAGCTTAGCCGTTTTTATCCCATACCCTCCACGCTTCTGAAGCTTATAATTTTTGAGATCGGTTTTTTTACCAAAGCCATTTTCAGTGATGATCAGTACTTTGAGGTCTTTTTCAGGTATTTCCCTGTCTATAATGTCCATTCTCACTAGCTTATCACCTTCCCTTAAAGCTATGCCCTTAACGCCAGCCGCCGACCGGCCCATCGGCCTAATGTCAGTTTCCTTAAAACGAATACTTTGCCCTTGAGCAGTTACTAACATAATTTCATCCTTGCCCGAAGTTGATTTAGCCCACCATAATTTATCGTTCTTGTTTAATTTAATGGCGACAAGGCCGTTTCTTCTAACATTGGCGAAGTCTTCTAGGGGAGTTCTTTTGATTATACCATTTTCCGTCACTGCCACCAAGTATTTTGCTTTGTTCTCTTTGTTGACATTCAAGATGGCAGTAACTTTTTCTTGCGAACCCATTTGCAGAATGTTAACAATTGCTTGCCCGCGCGCAGTTCGGCTCGCTTCTGGAATTTCATAAGCCCTAGCCTGAAAAACCCTTCCTCGATCAGTAAAGAAAAGAATATTATCGTGAGTAGAGGCAGAAATAAACCAGCCAACAGCGTCTTCTTCGCGAGGGGTAATGCCTAAAATGCCCCGCCCGCCTCTTTTCTGGGCACGATATCCCTGCGGATTGACTCTTTTTATGTATCCTCCCTGAGTTAGAATGATAACGCATTCTTCCTGAGCGATAAGCTCTTCTTCGCTAAACTGCCCCACAGAACGAACGTAAACTTTTGTCCGCCGTTCATCATTATATTTCTCTTTAATCCTGCGTAATTCCTCTTTAACCACACCTAAAATCTTCTTAGGACTCTTAAGCAGATCCTCTAAGCGGCGGATAAGCTTTCTTTTTTCCTCTAATTCATCTTTAATCTTTTTCCTTTCTAATCCGGCCAGTGTTTGAAGCCTCATTTCTAAAATAGCGCTTGCCTGGCGATCGCTAAGCTTGAATTTCTTCATTAAGTTTTTATGCGCCATCTCTTTTGTTTGCGACTTCTTGATTGTTTCAATGACCGCGTCAATATGGTTTAGGGCCTTGCTTAGTCCCTCTAAAATATGCGCCCGTTCTTTGGCTTGCTTTAGTTCATATTTAGCGCGGCGAGTGACTACTTCTTGGCGATGTTTGATATATTCGCTAAGCACACTAACCAAAGAAAGCACCTGTGGCTGAATACCGTCTACTAAAGCCAGCATATTTAGATGAAAAGTTTTTTGCAGATCAGTCAGCTTATAGAGGCGGTTGAGCGCTTTTTGCGGTTGGGCTTCTCCCTTGAGCATAATGACTACCCGCACTCCTTCTTTGTCAGATTCGTCTCTAACATCCTTAATTCCAGTGATTTTCTTGTTCTTAACTAACTCAGCTATTTTAGTAATTAAGGCAGCCTTATTAACTCCATAAGTCATTTCGTTAATAACGATCTGAAACCGGCCCGTCTTGCTTTCTACTATTTCTGCTTTGGCGCGATTAACAATCGGCCCTTGGCCAGTAGAATAGGCATGAATCATCGCCCGACGGTCATAAATCTCACCGCCTGTAGGAAAATCAGGGCCTTTAATAAACTTAAAAAGATCCTCTACCGTTGCCTTGGGATGATCAATTAGGTAAATAATAGCATCCACGATTTCGCCCAAGTGATGGGGCGGAATATTAGTCGCCATTCCTACCGCGATTCCCATAGCTCCATTTAAAAGAAGCTGGGGCAAGCCAGCAGGTAAAACTACTGGCTCTTTTCTCGTTCCATCGTAATTATCAGCCCAAGCGACAGTTTCCTTATCAATATCAGACAGTATCTCTTCGGCGATCTTTTCCATCCGCGCTTCTGTATATCTCATCGCTGCCGCGTTATCTCCATCCATTGAGCCAAAGTTGCCTTGCCCGTCAACTAAAGGATAGCGCATAGAAAAACGCTGGGCCATCCTAACCATGGACTCATAGACTGCCGCATCGCCGTGCGGATGATATTTGCCAAGAGTTTCGCCAATAACGGTGGCTGATTTACGGTATTTGGCAGAATGATGCAAACCCATGCCATGCATGGCATACAAAATACGCCGGTGAACCGGTTTAAGGCCGTCTCTAACATCAGGCAGAGCGCGCGCCACAATTACGCTCATAGCGTAATCCAGATAAGATTCCTTCATTTCATCAGTAATAGAGCGCTTTCTAATATAGCCTATTTCCTGATGTTTATCTGTTTTTTCTTTAATTGTCTTCTTCTTTTTCGCCATTAATAGTCCAAGGACTGTCATTCTAGGACAGTCCTAGAATGACAGTCCTTGGGCAAAGAAAACTTATTCTGACAAGGGAAGGCGCGAAGGAGCAAGAGAATCTTCTTTTTTGATGTCGTTCTCTTCAAGCTCTTTCTTTGTCTGCTCTATCTTTTCCTGCAATTCATTCTCATTGAAAAAAGCCTTGATGCTGGCTTTTAAAGACCTTTTGATAGAGAGAGCTTCATTTTTAGCGTTTTCTAGTCTATTTTTTTCTTCTTCGGACTGGCTTTCTTTTGAGCTGGCAAGATCCATAGAAGAATTAAGCGATATTGACCAGAAAAAAATTAAAACAGCCATACAAGCAAAAACAGCTGACCACATAATCTTTACTCTTGTTTTGCGAGATTTTTTTTGAAGCTCTTCAAGAAAAGGCATTAAGATTATATTTTCATTAAAACAACCTCTGTTTTTTTGCCAGCCAAGTCTTTCTCTTTAATCGTAATCTTGTCAACCGGCTTGACGCCTTCTAGCCCCATCTCTTTAAGAAAGTCATCGACTTTAGCCAAATCTATTTTAAGCTGAGACAGTTTGTAGTGCATAGGGATAACAATATGCGGTTCTAACCGGTTAGAAACCCGCGCCGCTTCTTTCGCTCCTAGAGTATAATTTCCGCCTACTGGCGCCATTAAAACATCTACTAGGCCTATGGCTTCTAGCTGTTTGTCCGTAAGCTTTTCCTGGCCCAAATCACCTAAATGACACACTCTAATGCCGTCTACTTCCATTACATAAATAGTGTTAGCCCCTCTTTCTTGGCCTTCTTTTCTATCATGAAAACTATTGATGCCTGTAATCTGCGCTCCTCTAATTTCATATTCGCCCGGCCCTTCGACAACAAAAGGCTCTCCGCTGATAGCTCCGATGTTGTTGTGGTCGTAATGGCCATGAGAAACTGCAACAATATCCGCGCTTACCCGAGGCGGGGTCAGACCAATGCTTTTGTCAAAAGGATCGGTAATAATAGTCAAGCGACCGCCTTGATTGCTTATTCTAAAACACGAATGGCCGTACCAATTAATAGTCATATTTTTATAGCTTAAAATTAAAATCAGCAAGCAATTGCTTTAATCTTAGCTTATCACAGTTCAAGGCCTATGCCAAGATTAAAAATTCCGCTAGATAAAAAAGCCGCCTGCGCCAAGCAAGCGGCCTTATTTTTAGAGGTCTTCCCCCTCCGCCACCAAAAAAAGAAAACTAGTCATCCAATTAATGGCAAGTTGGAAATCTTCTTTTTCCAGATGTTTCTTCATCTGGGGAATAACTTTACTACAAAGGACAACAACGTCTCTGTCAAAGAGATCGTTCCATCCTTCAGGAAGCATCAGAGACATCGCTCTGATCCTTTTTCTGAATTCATCCAAATCGAATAGCTCTTTTATTACTCGCTCCACATCTTTAAAAGCTAATGGAGCGAAGGGAGCTTCGCTAATCAGCAAAGAAAAAATAACAGTATTAACGATTTCCTGTCGTCTTTCTCGCTTTTTCATGTCATGATAAGCGTTTTCTTCATCCCATCTTGCAAGTTCCGGGTCGGGCTTTCGACACCACTTTTTTATCACCCACTGGTGGTACTCTCTTTCTTTTTTTAAAAAAAGAGTTTCTTCTCGAATTTGGCTAAGGCGCTGCCAGCCAAACCAATCAAGATCCGGCTCGGCGCTGATCTCTTCGCAAAGGTCTCTTTCCGGCGTAAGACTGTCGTAGAATTCTTTTCTAGCTTTGACGATAGACTCAATAAGAGCCCAGCCCCGACGGAATATTTTAACCATATTTTCCGATGGCTTTTCTTTTATGAAACTTGCAGCAGAGACAATATCATGTCCAAATTGGCTCAGAAATGATACGCTCAAAATCCCCAGCAGGTTATAGGAGGACTGCCACAAGTGAGCTTGGCTAACAACACTATAATGTCTTCTAGCCAATTCGACTGTCATTTCCGCCCCTTTTTCTCGAATTTCCTCTAATTTTTTATCAGAAAAAAGGCCTTCTTTTTTGCCGATTTCAATAACCTGAAAGAAAAAGGGGCGGAGATCTGTTCTCTCAAGCTCTCCGCCCATAGATTGTCTCCTTCCCACTAAAGAGGTTTAAAGAGGTTTAGAGGTTTAGAGGTTTCCGATTTGATTAAGCGGCTGATTGCCTCCTCTCGAAGCGTGGCTACCGCCTCCCAAACGCCAATCCTTTTTCCTATTAAGGTATGGCATATTTCGGCGGCAACGTCAGGCAAAACCTCCGCCACCCACCACCAGATCATTTCGGCAGTGCCTGGAGCTGCCTCTGATTCTTCTTCGGGCAGGTTTTTGAGGTCAAGGTCTATCATAGAGAGAACAAGAAAAGGCGCCGATTCTTCGTTCTCCCAAACAGCTTGAATAATCTGCTCTCTTTCGGCAAAAGAGCGGTGATAAAGAAGAGAAATAATCATGCCACGAACGCCTTTTAAAACCCACAGTGCCTCCAGTGCCTCTTTTTTGTCAATTGCCTCCCATCTTGCCGGTTCCATGGCTAAAGCCCTGGCGATTTGGCTCGGACTAGCCAAATAAGAAATTATTGTCTCCGAGCCAGCGTCATGCTCGGAAAAAATAGCAGCTAAAGTCAAAGGAGAGCTTTGCTCTAGAAGCTCAACAATAGCTTCGTCTCCCTTAGCATCAGCCAGCTCGCAAAGAAGCTTCTCCGCGGCTCTAGGGTCTTCCTTGGCAGACAAAGCAAGAGCTTTTACTCTTTCCTCTGTCGAAACCAAGATAAGTGAAAAATCTGCCATTCTATCCTCCTTCCTCGTCAATTATAAGCTTGACATGCTTATGGTTAAAAGATAAAAGAAAAATTTTTAAGGCCTGGCCCAAAGACTCTTCGTCAAAAATTTGACAAATTCTTCTGCCAGCTTCGGTCGCAACAAGATATTGCTTTGCCTTTGACCATTCAAGGTTTTCGAGATCACTAAGCCAAGCGACAAGAGGGCTTCCGCCAACAAGCTTAACTTGTCCTAGCATAGCCAAAGCGAGATAATGAGAAGATTCCCGACAAATTTCCGGATTTTCCATTATCTGAAAACGAAAACCTTCCAAAAAACCTTCCAATGAGCCAGGGCTTTCCGGATCAGAATAACTAAGGATAGTTTCTTGATACTCACGGAAAGCTTCTGCTAGGAAACGACTGACTTTAACACTAATCATAGCTCCTCCTCGTCAAAAAAACTTTTCCAAATTCTATAAGCAAAACCATGGGGATCGTCGGTAGAACCGACTTTTCCCTCTGCTCGCAACCTTTTTTCGGGATCCGAAAGCTCTCTATAAGCAGCCTCTATTTTAGCGAACTTACGGGCCGCTTGAGGGTCAGAACTAACATCAGGGTGAAACTTTCTAGCAAGTTTTCGATAAGCTTGCTTAATCTCAAGAAAAGAAGAATTTCTTGAAACCCCTAATATTTTATAGGCATCCATACAAGGACCTCCTTGGCTTTTAGTTTTTAAAGATCTTTTCTTAACAATAATTACTATTGCCATATTTGTCAATACCGAAATATCTGCCTCTTGCCAATTAAAAAATCTTGAATTATAATCTCTTCTATGGAGAATCAAGAGAAAAAAACATCATTTATGAAAGAACTTCTCAACAAAGAGGCGGTACGAATGCCCCGCCCCGGTGAGATGATGGAGGGAAAAATTATTAGGATTAGCAAGACCAGCCTTATTGTCGAACTAGGCCCTTTCGGCACCGGCATCATCTACGGTCGAGAGCTAAAAGAAAACAGAAGGTCTTTTAGAGACTTCGACGAAGGCGATACTATTTCCGCCCTAGTAGTTGACCCCGAAAACGACGACGGGTATGTAGAGCTTTCTTTTAAAGAAGCCAACCTTGAAAAAGCTTGGCAGGATTTAGAAAAAGCCAAACAGGAAAACGAAACTATTATTGTTGAGATCGTTGAAGCGAATAGAGGAGGACTAGTGGTTAGATTCTATGACGTTGTTGGTTTCTTGCCAGTTTCCCAGCTTTCTCCTCAGAATTATCCGCGCGTTGAGGGAGGAGATAAAAACAAAATCCTCAATCACCTTAACAAGTTCGTCAATTCTGAAATGAAAGTAAAAATCATCAGCTTGGATAAAAAGAATGAGAAGCTGATCGTTTCGGAAAAAGCTACCCAAAAAGAAAAAATCCAAGAAAGTTTAGACCAATACAAGCCCGGGGATGTCATTGAAGGGACTGTTAACGCTCTGGCTGATTTCGGCGCTTTTATCCAGCTCAATGAACACCTAGAAGGGCTAGCTCATATTTCCGAGCTAGATTGGCAAATTATTGGGCATCCCAACCAAGTCCTTGAAGAAAACCAAAAAGTTAAAGCGCAAATCATTGATATCCAAAACGGCCAGATCTCCCTTTCCCTGAAAGCGCTTAAAGAAAATCCTTGGCAGAAAGCAGAGTCAAAATACCAGCCAGGACAAAAAGTCAAAGGCAAAGTAATAAAATTCACCTCTTTAGGCGCTTTAGTGCAAATAGAAAAAGGCCTTCATGGGCTTGTTCACTCTTCGGAAGCCGCCAGGCAAAACAGCCAATCTATCAGCGAAATTCTTGAGACCAATCAATCATATAATTTTGAGATTCTGTCCCTTTCTCCGCAGGAGCATAAAATGTCCCTCGCCCTTGCGGAATAAATGTTTCTCTACAATATAAATAAATGAAACCTCTTTTCAAAAACCTTTTAATAGCTTTTCTGGCTTTTTTGACTGTGGCCGGTTTTTTCGCTTTGCTTAACAGCTCCAGTGAAAAGCCAGAAGAAATCACTTTAAGCCAGCTAGCTAACCAAATTAACCAAGAAGAAATAGCTAAAATCACTATTGACGGAAATGAGATTAAAGCAGAACTCAAAGACGGCGCCCTGAAAAAAACTGTTAAAGAAAAAGAATCTTCTCTTACCGAATCCCTTAAAAATTACGGCCTAGAAGGAGAAAAGCTTAAAACAGTAGATATTAAGGTAGAAGGCGAGAACGCAGCGCTTTTATGGACAGGAGCTATTTTGCCCTTCCTCCTTCCTTTAATCATTATTGGCTTTTTCTTTTGGTTTATGATGCGTGGCGCTAGGCAGGGGCAGATGCAGGCTTTGACTTTTGGCCGCTCCCGAGCGCGCCTCTTTAGCCCCAAAGACAGAAAAAACCGCGTCACTTTTAAGGATATCGCTGGGCTGAAAGAATCAAAAGCTGAATTGGAAGAAGTCGTAGAGTTTTTAAAACAACCAAAGAAATTTATTAACTTGGGAGCAAAAATACCCAAAGGCGTCCTTCTGGTCGGCCCGCCCGGCACTGGAAAGACTCTCTTGGCTCGCGCGGTCGCTTTTGAAGCAGAAGTTCCCTTCTTTAGCGTTTCAGGATCGGAATTTGTAGAAATGTTTGTTGGTGTCGGCTCTAGCAGAGTGCGCGATCTCTTCCAAACCGCCAAAAAAAACGCCCCCGCGCTTATCTTTATCGATGAGCTAGACGCTATCGGCCGTCAACGCGGAGCCGGACTAGGCGGCGGCCACGATGAAAGGGAACAAACCCTTAACCAGATTTTGGTAGAAATGGACGGCTTTGATCCTAACACCGGCATTATTCTTATCGCCGCTACTAACCGACCGGATGTTCTTGACCCCGCTCTCTTGCGGCCGGGAAGATTTGACCGAAGAGTCATCCTTGATTTGCCCGATCTTAAAGATCGTGAACAAATTCTTAAAATTCACGCCAAAGATAAGCCCGTCCACACTGATGTCAATTTTAAAGAAATTGCCGAAAGAACGCCTGGATTTTCCGGAGCAGATTTGGCTAATATCGTCAATGAAGCAGCAATCTTGACAGCAAGAAGAAATAAAAGGAAAATTAGCCAAGATGAATTAAGAGAATCCATTGAAAAAGTTCTTTTGGGCCCCGAAAGAAAAAGTCATGTCTTGTCTAAAAGAGAAAAGGAAATTGCCGCTTATCATGAAGCCGGCCATGCTTTAATAGCTTCCTCGCTAAAAAATGTTGACCCAGTCCAAAAAATTTCCATTATCTCCCGAGGACGAGCGGCTGGCTATACCTTAAAGCTGCCTGTTGAAGACCGCCATCTTCACAGCCGTTCTGAATATATTGACGAATTAGCCGTGCTTTTAGGAGGATACGCCGCAGAAAAATTCGTTTTTGACGAACTTACCACCGGCGCCTCCAACGACTTGCAAAAAGCAACCGAGCTTTCCCGCAAGCTGGTTACCAAGTATGGCATGAGCGAAAAACTGGGGCCAAGAACTTTTGGCGGCAATGAAGAAATGGTTTTTCTGGGACGAGAAATCGCCACAGAAAAGGATTATTCAGAAGAAATCGCAGGCCAGATAGACGAAGAAGTAAGTAAATTTATTAACGATGCTTTCCAAAACGCAAAAAAAATCCTCAAAAATAAGAGAACAAAGCTTGATCAAATTGCCAAAGCGTTAATTAAAAAGGAAACTATTGAAAGAAAAGAATTCGAAAAGCTAATCAAGAAAAAAGCCCCTGAAAAAAGAAGCAAGAAAGAAAAGAAATAAAGGGCATGTAGCTCAGAGGTTAGAGCAGGGCTCTTATAAGGCCAAGGCCGATGGTTCGAATCCATCCATGCCCACCCGATCGAAAGGATGTTCCTTTCGGTAGATTTGAGGGCGGTTAGCTCAGTTGGTTAGAGTGTCTGCTCGACACGCAGAAGGTCACTGGTTCGAGTCCAGTACCGCCCACCAAACGAAACTTCTCGCGCTGAAAGCGCAGATGCACCGCGCGCCGCAGGCGCGCGGGAAGGAAGAAAAGCCCGTCGCTTCGCGACGAATTGCGAGGGCGGCGGCACGGAAAAATGCACGGTTTTGTCACGAACCGTATGGTTCGTTCCGATTTTTTGGACGAAAGAGCGGATTTCTTTCAAATCCGCGGATGAGAACAAAAAAGCGGCCTGTTTCGTATCCAAAACCCACTCCCGCAAGGGTTCGACCCAATTGTTTCCTCCGCGTTCAAAATCTTTCATTTTAGCTTTCAAAGCGAGGGTGGCGCGCATAGTTTCCTCTTTCTTTTTCAAATATATTTCTTTTGGTATATCGCCATCTAAATACGCCGAGACAAGCTTTTCTAAGCGTGCCTCGCTTGCTTTGATTTCATTAGCAAGATTTTGAACATCACTTTGCGATGCAGAAGTTTCCTTGCGCTCCCATTTGTCAATTTCTTTTAACATCCAATTAGTGTAGCGATCGCAAAGTGAAATTGTTTGAAGCCGATCTTGCACTTGGCTCACCAAATCTTTTTCCTGTACATAGCTTTGCGAGCATGTGCCGCGCTTCTTGGTACAGCGATAGTAGCGATACACGCCGCCATTACCTTTTGCAAATTGCGCGGTGAACATGCTCGCACATTCGCCACATCGAAAAAGATTGGTGAGCGGAAAATCATGTTTTGCTCGTCGGTTCTGCGGACGCGATTTTTCCGCGAGCGTCTTTTGGACGGCTTCAAACAATTGCGGAGAAACAATTGGCTCAAAGCTTCCATCAAACCATTCGCCCTTATGGTGTGTCATACCGATATATGCTCGGTTAGATAAAAAGTTTTTGATGGAAGCTTTGGCAAGTGGCGTTCCGTTGGACTTGGTCTTGCTCAAATCCGCCAAAAAGTGCGCGAGGGATTTGTAGGTATATGTTCCTTTGGCGTACTCCTCAAAACCGCGCCTCACAATCCGCGCATTGACCGGATGCGGTTCAATGTTTCGCGTGCGCGGATTGTTCACATACCCGAATGGCGCTTTTGTGAGCCACTCGCCACGGCGCACTTTTTGGCGGATACCCCGATTGATATTCTGAATCAAGTTGTCTGAATAATACTTGGATTGCCCGAACGCCACTTGCAACATAAAGAGCCCTTGCGGAGTGGGTTCAAACCAAAATGTCGGAAAGCGCAAAGACACGATTTTCTTTTGATCAACGAGGTGAATGATTTTGCCACCATCTACGCTATTACGCGCCAATCTATCGGGATGCCACGCGAGAATACCGACATCGCCCAATTCCTCAATTTTCAAAATCATTTCGGTAAACTTTTCTCGCCCCGGTGTCTTTGCACTTTTCGACTCTTGAAATTCCTCAAGGATTTCAAGATTTTCTTTACGCGCAAATTCTCGCAATTCAAACAACTGCGCTTCAATGCTCATAATCTGATGGTCGTCATCTTCGGTGCTCTTGCGAGCGTATAGAAAATATTTTGGTGTGGTCATAATTTTGAAAAAATTATATGGATACGAAACAAGGACAAAACCGTGCATTTTTCCGTGCCGCCGCCC
>CAZKWY010000016.1:0-18046 GCA_964556655.1 uncultured Candidatus Saccharibacteria bacterium | reverse complement strand
TATTCTTATGCCTTCAGTATACAATATGTTGTCTGAATTTTGGGGTACCTGCCATCAGTTCTTCCCTTTAATTCAATCATTTGAAGCCATTCTTCTATTTCGTCTTCTAGATGTAAAAGCTTTTCCATCAATTTTTTTTCTTCCAATTTTACAACCTCCTTTTTATTTTTATAATAATCTTTTTGCGTTAAAAAGGAAAGATAATTTGCCAAAAAGCGTTATTTTGACTATTGTTCTATAAAGAAAAGATTTTTTGTTCTTTTTTAGCAAAAAGGAGGATTACATGCCAAGAGAGAAAAAAGAAGCAAAGATTGTCTTAAATCGTCTAGCAAAGAGAATAGGTCTTGAATGGGATTTTCTTGATTCCTTTGAGGCTTTTGACTGCATTAGACAAATGTTTTGCGAAGTTATGCTAATAAGCGAGACCAATATTGGGATAGGAATAACAGAGGACAGCCTGCTGATTCTCGAGAAAAGGAACGGATCTTTTAGCGAATTGGCGGATGTTTCTATTGAAAAAGGACGATTGTTTTTTACTGCCATAATGTTTTCCTGCGACCACCCAGCTTTTTCTTTTTTAGCAAAGATTATTTTTCTACTTTCTTGTGAAATAGAAAGCAATAATTTGTCTTGTCCTCCTTGGGAAGAAGCAGGGCTTGAAGCTTGAACATTTTAAATCCCGCCTCCATAAACAAAGAGGCGGCTTTTATTTTTCAACTTGAATCTTCTTCCTTGCCTGTGATACGATAGTTCTAGTTATGATTTTTAATAAGATGGAAAATATGCCTAGCCATGTGGCGATTATTCCTGATGGCAACCGAAGATGGGCCAAAGAAAAGGGATTGGCTCCTTGGCGTGGCCATATCAAAGGGGCGGAAATAACTAAGGAAATACTTAAGGCGGCTTTAGAGGCGAAGATATGCTGCTTTTCTATGTGGGGCGGTTCTTGGAATAATTTAACTAAACGTCCTAAAACAGAGGTTAAAGTTCTTTTAAGAATATATGAGCAGTATTTTAAAAAAATAATCAAAAGAAAAGAGCTTTACGAAAATAAGGTAAAGGTTAATATCATTGGCCGGTGGCCAGAACTTATTGGTGAATCGGGCGTTAAGGCGGCGCGTGATTTAATAGAAGCGACAAAAGATCATCATCAGCATTTACTCAACTTTTTAATTGGCTATAACGGAACCGATGAAATGCTTAGCGCCGTAAAAGGCATTGTCAAAGAAGCCAAGGCAAGCCCTAATTTAAAGGCAAGCGAGTCTTTATTAAAAAAGCATCTTTGGACGGGATTTCTTCCGCCAGTTGACCTTTTGATTAGAACAGGCAGCGGAAAGGATCCTCATAACAGCGTTGGCTTTATGATGTGGCAAACCGCCAATAGCCAGCTCTATTTTACCAAGACCCAATATCCTGATTTTAGCAAAGAAAAATTCCTTGAAGCGATTGGCGAGTGCCAGAGAAGAGAAAGAAGACATGGCAAATAAATAATTAAAATATGGCAGATTTGGTAGACCAGCTTATCCAGCAAAATTATCTTAAGACACCGCGGATTGTTGAAGCTTTTAGAAAGATAAAGCGGGCTGATTTTGTGCCTGAAGAGGTTAAGGTGGCGCAAGGAGAGGACTTTATTAATAGTTATAACGCTCCTTTGCAGATCGGGCATGGACAGACTATCTCCCAGCCCCTAACAGTGGCTTTTGTGCTGGAGCTGCTCCAGCCTCAGGAAGGGGATAAGATTCTAGATATTGGCTCTGGGTCGGGCTGGCAGGCCGCTTTGCTTAGCCAAATTGTCGGAGAAAAAGGGCTTGTCTATGCCATAGAAATTATCCCAGAGCTAAAGGAATTCGGCGAAAAAAACGCTGAAAAATATCGCCTAAGCAATATAGAATTTATTTGCGGAGATGGCGCTTCAGGTTTTTCTTCCCAGGCGCCTTTTGATAAGATTGTTGTGGCGGCGGCTGTCCAGACCAAAGGGGATGTCTCAGGCGTTGGAGCGGTGCCAAGCCCGTGGAAAAAACAATTAAAGAAAGGCGGCCGCTTAGTCGTGCCGATAGAACACAGCATTTGGCTATTAGTTAAAAAAAGCGAGGAGGATTTTATTCAAAAAGAATTTCCCGGCTTTTCTTTTGTGCCACTGATAAAAACAAATGAGAAAAATAGTTGAAAAATTAAGCAAGGCAATAAGGAAAAGGAGGTTTTTTATTTTTCTATCTCTTCTTCTGGCCGGGCTTTTGTGCCTTATTTTCGCGCTGGCAAGTTATGTTTTTATCCAGTACCAAATTAACGCCCCCCTAAAAGGGCAATGGGAAAGCAAGTCTTTCCAGATAGAAGAAGGGACGGGTTTGGAAGAAATAAGCCTGCGATTAGAAAAAGAAGGTCTTATTAGGAGCGATTTATGGTTTAAGTTTTATGTTTTTTTAAAAGGATGGGCTTCTCGCCTGCAGGCGGGCGAATATACTTTAAGTCCTTCTTTGAGCATGTCTCAAATTGCCAGACGGGTTGTTGAGGGGGCGGCTGATTCAAGAGAAATAGCCGTGACTATCCCTGAAGGCTTCAACCTTAAGAAGATAGACGAGAGACTGGCGGAAGCCGGGTTAATAGTTCCCGGAGAGCTGGAAAAGAAAAAAGAGCTGGAAGGATATCTCTTTCCCGACACCTACCGTTTTTATAAAGACTCTAGCTTAGAAGAGATTATTGCTAAAATGCTTTATAACTTTGAGGAAAAAATGACGTTGGAATTAAGGGAAGAAATTGCCAGCCAAGAAAAAAACATTGATCAAATCATCATTATGGCCAGTATCATAGAGAAAGAGGTTGGCGTTTATTATGATCAAAGAATTGTTTCGGGCATCTTTTGGAAGCGCATCAAAAAAGGGCTTCCTTTGCAGTCCTGCGCTACGATCGCTTACGCTTTGGGAGAAGACAAATGGCGCTATTCTATTTCTGATACTAAAATTGATTCTCTTTACAACACCTATCAAAACAAGGGGCTGCCGCCCGGTCCTATTTGCAGTCCGGGCCTTTCTGCTATTAAGGCGGCTATCTACCCTCTTGAGACCAGCTATTATTACTTTCTTGCCGGTCCAAACGGGCAAACTATTTACAGCCGTACGTCCGAAGAGCATGAACAAAACGCGGGGAAATACTTATCGCCTTGACAGGGTTTTTAGAAATAGTATCATAGAAGCATAAATTAGAGATGGGGGGTTTGAATACTAGAAATGCATAGAGCATTGGGAAGCAGTAAATTTTTTGGTGCAAAAAAAACGCAGGCCGCCCTGGCTTTTGTTCGTTTTATTAGGGGCGGTTTTTTATTTTTGGATAATTAAAAATTAAACAAAAGGTCGAAAACGGCTTTCGTTAGTCCTGCAAAAGCAGGGCTGGTGGAGGGTTAAGGCAAGTCGTTAAATAACCCTTAAAAAAGGAAGGAGGTGAAAAAAATGAAAAGAATTATAGTAAGCTTAAGCATTATCGTCGCGGCGGCAGCTGTCGTTATCGGCGCCACTACCGCTTATTTCAGCGATACCGAAATTTCTACTGGCAATACTTTCACTGCAGGAACAATTGATATTGCCGTTGATGGTCAAAATCCTTGGGAAGATTCAACAACCTTACACGTAGAAGATATGAAGCCTTCCCAGCATGAATATACAGAATATGTAATTCATAATGTCGGCACAAATCCTGCCAATGTTTGGAAAACCATCTATGACATAGAGGACGGAGAAGGTATTTGGTCTGAACCAAAGTGTGATGCTTATGGTGGCAACTGGGATGAAACTAACGGAAATGGAACATGTGATTATGATGAAGATGTTAACTCACTATCAGGAAAGATTATCTATGATATGTCTGTTTGGGTTTACAATGAAGACCCAGAAGAAAATGAAGACGCAGAACCAATTTGGTGGCAGGTAATTTATACCGATGAAATGGGTGTTACCCTAAACGATGTTAAGAATGACGCTGTTCTATTGGGTATGATTCCGGCTGATTGGTACATGGTGGTTCAGCAGAGCTATCATATGGATAAAAACGCTGGAAATAAGTATCAAGGCAACGAAATGTTCTTTGATATTGAGCTTTACGCCAAACAGCTAACAAATACAGTAGTTCTTGAAAATAAAGACTTTCCAGCTGGAGAAGAACCAACTATTGTTGATGACGATAGATATGCAGAAGTTACTTATGACGTAAAGGATGCAGAATTTAATTATGAATTATCTGTTTACGATATGCCTGATGGTGATTATACTTTGATTGCCTGGCCTGAAAATGGACAAGCCTTTGCTTGGAGCGATGTGGTGAACGCTATTGGATTAGTAAATGTAACTGTAAGTGGCGACACAGTCGTTAGCGGGAGCATTAATCTCGACAGAGATCTTATAAATGCTAAGCTCTGGTTGGTCAGCGGAACCTTGCCTCTTGGTCAAGAAGTTGGTACTTTTGGTTGGAGCGAAGATTGGTTGTTTGAAACTGCTTTGATGGACTACTACGATAGCTTGCAATAAGTTTTGATTGTTAATGAAATCCCCATCTTTTTCAAAAAGATGGGGAGAGATTAGCAATGAAAAAAGCGTTCAAAGTATTATATTACATATTTTTAGGGTTTTTGGGAGGAATCGCTGTTTTGTTGCTGATTTCCTCTTTTCCGATTACTGGCAATTACAAGGTAAAGATGGTGCAGTCCGGCTCTATGGAGCCGGCGATTAAGACGGGCAGTATCGTGGCGGTAAAGCCGGCAGAGCAATATCAAATTGGAGATATTATTACTTTTATTAATCCGCGAATGCCGGATAAGCCGGTTACTCACCGTATTGCTGATATAGAAACAGTAGAGGGAGAGCCCTTCTATATTACCCAAGGGGATGCTAATAACGCGCCAGACCAAAGAAGGGTTCGAGCCAGAGAAATTACCGGCAAAGTTTTATTTGACCTTCCATATATTGGCTACGCTGTCGGCGCGGCTAAAAAGCCTCTTGGCTTTATGCTGATTATTATCATCCCGGCTACGGCAATTGTTTACGATGAGCTTAGGAAAATTTGGCAGGAAATTAAAAAATTAAAAGGCAAGAAAAAAGACAACCAGCAGGATCAAAAAATTGAAGAACTGGAAAAAGAAATAGAAGATGTAGAAAACAAAATTAAAAGATCATGAAAAAAATCTTCTTTAAATTCACCGCTCTATTATTAATCATCGGCCTTAATTGGTTTGGCCTTTCTTTGGTCGGCGAGACAACGGCTTTCTTTAATGATCTTGAAAATGCTAATGATAATAGCTTGGCGGCTGGCACATTGGATTTTTCCCTTTACGCTCCGGGAGATTTTTCCTTAAACTTTACTCCTTCAGATGAAACGATGAGGCTTGTCTGGGTGGAGAATCAAGGCACCTTAGGAATGAAATATAAAGTAGAGGCAGAGGGCTTAATCGGCTCTCTATGCGACAAAGTAAACGTAACAGCCAAAAGGAATGGAGAGGAAAAATACCAAGGAAGTTTGAACGGCCTTTCCAGCGAAACATTAGAATTAAATAGCGGCCAAGATGAATGGAACTTTTTTTTCAGCTTTGGCGGAGGAGACCCGGCCGGATATTTTAATACGCCATGCCAGTTTGATCTAGTCTTTAAAGGCTGGCAGGACAATAAAGACAACTATGAAGAAGGCGGCTTTAATGATATAGAAAAAGCGTTGACCCATTTAACGCTTCGCCAGCCAAAAGAAATTGTTCTAAACGAGATTTTGCCTAATCCAATTGGAGATGACTGCCAGGCGAGCGGTGTAGGAGGAGAATGGATTGAGCTCTATAATCAGGGAGACGAAGAGGTGGACCTGGCGGGCTGGTATGTGGAAGACGAGGGAGGAATTCACGCTGTTCCGGTTAATTCTGCTCATGTCCTTGGCGGCTCTACGATTATTGGAGCGAAAGGGTCGGGCAGTGAATGGCTGGTGGTGGTAGTTAATGGATGCGTGATGAACAATGATGGAGACCAGATTAGCCTTCGTGATCCGGGCCATCAATTAATTGATTTCTATGCTTACAGCGGCGCTGTTTTAGAGAATAAATCCCATGCTCGTTATCCTGACGGTTCCGGGCCTTGGTATGATCCTGTTCCCACGCCGGGCGGACCTAATCTTTTAGCGCAATTCAATCATGACGAACCAAAACCAGAGCCTGCGCCAAAGCAGCAAGCCAACCAAGAGGAACTAACGGAAGAAGAGGCTGATAATTTCTCTGGCGAGAAACCCAGCATTAAAAGTGGGGAAGGCCAGAAGGATAAGCCCGAAGGCCAAAAAGAAAATCAGCCAAAAGGCGGGAAAGATGATAATGGGCAGCCGACAGAAGAGAAAAATGAGCCTAAAGAAAACGTGGAAAGCGAATCTTTAACAGGACAAGAAGAAGGGAAGGAAGCTGACGAAAAAGATGATTTTTCTGAAGAAGAAGCAGAAGAAGAACCATCGGAAGACGAGCAAAATGATTTGTCAGAAGAGGATGCTGATAAGAAAGAATCAAGCGAAGAAAATGTTCCTAAGGAAGACCCTCGGAAAAAAGAAGAGGAGAGCGCTCCTAATGAGGCAGGCGAAGGGAGTGAAGGCGAGGGAGGAAGTGACAAGAAAGAAGGCGATGAGGAAAACGCGGAAAAAGAGACAGAAGAGGATGTAAAAGAGGGGCAAAATGAAGACAGCAATGCTTTAGAATCGCGGGAAGAAGTCCCAGAAACAGATGAAGAAAAGCCCGTTTCTTTGCCCGAAGAGAACAGCCAAGAGCGGGAAGAAGAAGCTCCCCTAAAAGAGCCTGTTCAGCAAAAGGTGCCAGAAAAAAATGAAATTTT
Organism: uncultured Candidatus Saccharibacteria bacterium; assembly: GCA_964556655.1. GTDB lineage: Bacteria > Patescibacteriota > Minisyncoccia > Portnoybacterales > UBA2143 > CAZKWY01. Next base: position 11,213 of record CAZKWY010000016.1, on the reverse strand, counting down.
ACAAACAGCTAAAGAAGAAATTGGAGTTGCCATAGAGGAAGCTTCAAGCAGTGATAATAATGAAAAAAGCCAAGATGAAGAATAGAATAATTTGGTGCTTGTCTATCGCCTCAATTATCTTAGGCGGCATTTTCGGATGGGCTGATTTTTCTTTTGCTCAAAGCGGTTTGGATGTAGTTTTTAATCCAGATCCGATGTTTTCTAAAGATAATTTTATGCCTGGCGAAACAGCTAGCGCTTCATCCTTTGTAACCAATACTAGCGGCCAGCCTCAAAGAATTGCCGCTGAAGCAATAAACGTTATTGATCCCCATGGCCTAAGCGATGGTTTAAGTTTGACGATAAAAGAAGGAGGCAATGTCCGCTACGACAATTCTTTGGCTCATTTTTTTAACAGCGGGGAAGTTTATTTATCAGACTTATCTACTGGCCAAAATACCCGGTACGATTTTTTGGTAAGATTTGACGCGGGAAGCGAAAGCCCCCAAGGAGCAGAATTGGGTTTTGATATTATTATCGGTTTTCAGGGAGTGGAAGGAAGAGTTGAGCCTGGCGCGCCGCCCTCTGGCGGAGGCGGCAGCGGAGGCTATTCCGGCTTGACCATCTCTTATGGTAAAGGCCTCTATATTAGCACTAGCACGGCTCTCATTACTTGGCTGACCAGTTATCAATCTAGCAGTCGAGTGGTTTATGGCACGGACTCGGGGGTTTTCGACTTAACTGATGCTCCTAATTACGGCTATCCATTTTCTTCAGCAGAATTTGATACGCCTGCCAGCGTGAACGGAGTAGTTGCTCATGAGGTTCTTTTGACGGGGCTGACTCCCAACACAACTTATTATTACCGCGTCATTTCTCACGCTTCGCCTCCGACTATCAGCAGGGAATATCATTTTACTACCCTTGCCTTGGGAGAAGCCAGAGAAGACAACCAAGAGGAATTTATTTCCTTTGACGAAAACGGCCAAGGTTTTTCTCCTAGCTATTCGCCAGGACAAGAGAGCGGAGCGGAAGAAGGCTCTCTAGCGGAAGAAAGAGCGGAATCGGGCTCTGGGACAAGCGGGGATTCATCTGAACAAAAAGACGATAGGGAAGAGGCAGCAGAGGGGGAAGAAAAAGCTGGCAGAGAAACTTTTTCTCAAGAGCAGGAAAAAGACAAAAAAGAATCAAGCTCTTTGCTTGCTTTTCTGGGCGGATTAGTAGATTCAGCATGGGGAATTTTAGCTTTGGTTTTAATTCCCGCGCTCATTATTTTGTGGCTAATAAAGAAAAGAAGAGAGTAGCAGCCGTTTTTCTTGACAGCGAGCTTAAGAAAAGCTAAATTAGAAACAGCAATTAATTGAGCCATAGACGACAGGCAGAAAATAAGACCTGTTGAGGCAAAAAGAAGGATTTTTAAAGTCTATGGTTTTTATACCATAGTTTTTTTATTCAATATTAAAAATATGATCAGCAAAGAAAAAAAAGCTCAGATTATCAAAGAAATTAGCGAAAAATTATCTAGGCAAAAGGCCGTGGTCTTTTTTAATTATGCTGGTTTGAAAGTTGATCAGATAAGCAATTTACGTTGCTGCTTAAGGGAAGAGGGAATGGATTGTATGGTGGCTAAAAAAACCTTAATTGATTTAGCTCTAGAAGAAGCTGGTCTAGAGAAGATGGACATTAAGGGTTTGCCTGGGCAGATAGCTCTAATTTTTGGTTATGAAGACGAAATTACTCCAGCGCGGACGCTTTATAATTTTTCTAAAAATAACAAGCAAGTTGAAATAACGCTGGGCATTATTGACGGAGAGAGATTGGAGCAGCCAGCAGTTATCAATTTGGCCAAACTGCCTTCCAGAGAAGAGCTTTTGGCTAAGCTGGTTTACAGTGTTTCTTATCCTATGCGGGGACTGGCTAATGCTTTAAGCGGTAATTTAAACAAACTATTATTTATTTTAAAAGGACTGGAATCAAAGGCTTAAAAGCTTGAAGACGATTGGTTTAAAGATTAAAATTATAGAAAGTTTTCAATCTTGAGTTTTTGTTTCTAGAGACAAAATTATGGCGGAAGAAAAAAACAAAACTGCTAAAGCCGGAGCGGAAGAAGCTTCGGAAAAGAAAAGCGAAGTGAAGGTTCCAGAAAAGTTTAAGGGCTTAGTTGATCAGATCGAAAAACTTAGCGTTTTAGAGCTGGCCGAGCTAGTAAAGGTTTTGGAGGATAAATTTGGCGTGAGCGCTATGCCGATGGCGGCAGTTCCAGCAGCCGGCGCGGGCGGAGGAGAAGGCGCCGCGGCAGCGGAAGAAAAAAGCGAATTTAATGTAGAATTGCAAAGTGTAGGCGAACAGAAAATTAATGTCATTAAAGCGGTCAAAGAGATTACTGGCCAAGGCCTTAAAGAAGCTAAGGATATGGTGGAGGGAGCGCCTAAAGCAATTAAAGAAGGCGTTAAGAAAGAAGAAGCGGAAGAAATTAAAAAGAAACTAGAAGAAGCAGGAGCCAGTGTTGAATTAAAATAATGGCCGATTCCGGCTAAGGTTTAAGGCTGGCGCTTGGCGGCGTTTATGTCAAAAGAAATCTTAGAACAGCTTTTCGACTCGCCGGTCAAAGTAAGATTGCTTAAGCTTTTTTTAAGAAACCCTGAGCAGTCTTTTGAGATGGGAGAGATTACAAGGCGAATCAGGGCCGATAGCTCTTCTTGCAAAACTCAGCTTAATAAACTGGAAAGTATTAGGTTTATTCTTTCCCGAGCCAAAGGCAACAAAAAAAGCTATACTGTTAACTGCGCTTTTGATTTTTATAACGAGTTAAGAATCCTTGTCCTTAAATCAAGCCCCGCCTCAAAAGAAAAAATTCTTTCTAGAATTAAAGGGTTGGGCAGAATAAACTTGGTAATTCTTTCTGGAGTTTTTGTCGATGCCGAAAACGCTCGCGCTGATTTAATGGTAGTAGGCGATAACATCAACCAGAATAGGATGAACGTGTTTTTTAAAGATTTAGAAGCAGAGGTGGGAAGAGAAATCGATTATGTCGTTTTAACCACGGAAGAGTTTAAATACCGCTATGATATGTTTGACCGTTTTATCCGCGATGTTCTAGAAAAGCCGCACGAAAAATTAGTTAATCGGTTAAAAATTTAAAAAAAAAATTTCGTGGGCATATAGCTCAGTGGTAGAGCGTTGCGCTCACATCGCAAAGGCCTCTGGTTCGATCCCAGATATGCCCACCAACAAGTCATATGGCTATTACGCCACATATGATGGTGGGAGCGGCGATAGGCATTCATGTCGAAGGCATTTGGGCAGCTTTTGGTTTGGGCTTGGCAAGCCATTATTTGCTTGATTTTTTGCCCCATTGGGACTACCTTAAGCAAATTGATGTATATAAAAGAGATCATCAAACAAAGATTGCTATTGATTTTTTAACTGGCGCGGCAGCGGTTTCTTTTTTAGCCGCGCCGCATCTTTTTAAAGGAACTTTTATTATGGCTGTTTTGGGGGCTTTGATGCCTGATTTTATTGCTCTTATTAGAAAAACATTTGATAATCCCGGATGGCTGAAATGGCATCATTATTTTCACTGTTGGATCCATCATTGGCATGGCCTTTCTTTTCCCAAAGGCATTCCTCTGACGATTTTGGCGATTGTCGCTAGCATATTTTTTATCCTTTAACCAGTATCGTAATGATAATTTGGCTTAAAATACGATAAATGGGGATAATTTGTGGAGGATTTTTTATTAAAATGGCTTTTTAAAGCCATTTTTTGTTTTTGTCCAAAGAGGGTAGAGCGTGTTTGACAATGGATTCTTGGTGGAATATAATGGAGCTAAAGTAATTGATTGTGGATAAAAGTGGGGAAAAAGAAGGAGGTTTGGGGAAAACAAAATGTTTATTGGAGAATACTATCATAATTTAGACAGCAAGAAGAGATTGGCCGTACCGGCTAGATTTAGAAAAGACTTAGGCAAAAAAGCTGTTTTAACCAGAGGGTTAGATAATTGCTTATACCTTTATCCTTTGGCGGAATGGAAAAAAATGGCAGAAAAGATTTCCTCTTTGCCTATCAGCCGTGCTGACAGCCGCGCTTTTTCCCGTTTAATGCTGGCCGGAGCGATGGATGTTTCGCTGGATCGTTTGGGCAGAATTGTCGTGCCGGACTATCTAAAGGAGTATAGCGGATTGAGCAAAAAAGCGGTTGTCGCCGGGCTCTATAATCGAATAGAAGTTTGGGACGAAAACAAATGGGAGCTTTATAAAAAGCAAACTACTGAAAAAGCGGAAGACATCGCCGAAAAGATGAATGAGTTAGGCATTTAGACAGATTTTTATGGAAGAAGAAAAAAACAGGAAGCTGGCGGCAGGGGAGAACAATAAGGCAGAGCATTGCCATCAGCCGGTTCTTTTAAGGGAAGTCTTAAGTTATTTAGACCCTCAGGCTGACGATGATTTTGTAGATTGTACAGTGGGTCTGGGAGGTCATGCCCTTCCTATTTTGAAAAAGAACAAGCCTCATGGAAAAGTGCTTGGTATTGATTGGAGTAAGGAAACGCTGGCCTTGTTAAGGGAGAAATGTCCGGCTAAAAGGTTAGTCTTGGCGGAAGGGAATTTTTCAGAAGTAGAAAGAATTGCCAGAGAAAATAATTTTTTTTCGCCGCAAGGCATCCTTTTTGATCTAGGGCTTTCTTCTTGGCAGATTGAGCATAGCGGAAAAGGGTTTTCTTTTAAAAAAGAAGAGCCATTAATTATGAGATACGGGGGAAGCGGATTAACTGCGGGGGAAATATTAAATAATTGGCCGCAAGAAGAGCTAATCAGAATTTTTAAAGAGTACGGAGAAGAAAGATTTGCTCGCTCTCTTGCTAGAGCTATTATCCGCTATCGAGAGAAGAGCTCCCTAAAAACGACTTTTGATTTGATAGAGGCGGCAAAAAAGGGAATGCCTAAAAGATACCTTTCAGGCAAACGTTTTTTCGCCACCAGGATTTTCCAAGCTTTGAGAATCGCGGTAAACGGAGAATTGGAAAATCTTTCTCAAGGATTGGAGCAAGGATTAAGGATTTTAGGCCAAGGAGGAAAGCTGGCTGTTGTTTCTTTCCACTCTCTTGAGGATCGGATTGTAAAAAGATATTTCAAAGAAAAGAGCCAAGAAGGCCTTTTGGAGATTTTAACGAAAAAGCCTCTTCAGCCAAGCGAAGAGGAAAAAGAAAATAATTTTCGCAGCAGAAGCGCTAAGCTGCGTGTCGCTAGAAAAATAACAAGATAAACAATGTTAGAAATATGACTGCTTACATTCATTCTAAAAAAATTAATAAAAAAAGCCACGAAAAAGGAATCGCTGTACTTAGCTTTTTAATAATTCTATCAGTCGTTAGCTTGGGTTTGTTATATATTGTCCAAACTAATAGCTTGGTAGATTGCAGCTATCGCATCCGTGAGCAAAGAAGTAATTTAAAGAAATTGGATAAAGAAAATCAGAGTCTAGAAATAGCGATAAACCAATGGCAGTCTCCAGGGCGCCTTAAGGAAATGGTTGGTTCTTTGAACATGGTCAAGGCCGAGCAGGTGAGCTATCTTGAAATTGTCAGGCCGGTTGCTTTAAATCAATAATCATTTCTAGGGACAATGCCTAAGATAAGAGCAAAGGAATGGCGCTTCTATCTTTTAGTTGTTTTAATTTTTGTGCTGGGCGGCGGGATAATGGCCCGCTTATTTACTCTTCAAATTGTTAGGGCGGGATATTACAAGGCTCTGGCCCATGACCAGCATCAGCTTTATCAGCAGCTTTTTCCTCAAAGGGGGAAAATTTTTATGCAGGATTTTTCTGCTAACAAAAAAGGCTATTCTTTACTTCGCGCCCCCTTAGCCATTAATAGGTCTTTCTATCAGGTTTATCTTGCGCCTAAAAATATTGACCAGCCAAAAAAAGAAGAAATAGCTAATGATCTGTCGCATTTGCTAGATCTAAAAAAAGAAGAAATTATAAAAAAAATAGAGAAAGAGGGAGATCCTTACGAGCCGTTGAAGCATAAGATAGAGGAGGCAGTGGCCAAGGAGATAATAGAAAAGCAATTTGAAGGGGTGGGCATAGCTGAAGAGATGTGGCGCTATTACCCGCATGAGTCTTTGGCCTGCCATTTGACGGGCTTTGTTGGGATAAGGGAGAATGGAAAAATAGGCCAGTATGGGTTGGAGGGATATTATGAGGATTTGCTCAAAGGAGAAGCCGGTTCCTTAACAGGCGGAAAAGATACTTTTGGCGATTGGATTCCTTCTTTAAATGAAGAATTCGAGCCAGCCAAAGATGGCTCGGATCTTGTTTTAGCTGTTGACCAAAACATTCAATTTAAAGCAGAAGAAGAATTAAAAAGAGCGATTGAAGAGCAGGGGGCGGAGGATGGAACCGTCATTGTGCTGGAGCCAGAAACGGGAGCAATAATGGCCTTGGCCAACAAAAATATCTTTAATCCTAATGCCTACCATGAAGTAGAAAGCATTGGCGTTTTTTTAAATAAGGCCGTTCAAGAAGCTTATGAGCCGGGATCAGTTATGAAGCCCATTACTATGGCTGCTGGCATAGATAGCGGAAAGATTTCCCAGCATACTACATATATAGATGAGGGGCAGGTTAATTTAAGAGGAGGAGTTATTAGAAATGTTGACGGAAAAGCTTATGGCGAGCAAACAATGACCCAGGTGCTTGAAAAGTCTCTTAATACTGGGGCTGTCTTCGTCCAGCAGAAGATGGGGGCGGATATTTCAAAAAATTATTTAGAAAAATTTGGCTTTGGAGAGCCTAGCGGAGTTGATCTGGCTGGCGAAGCAGGGGGCAATATGAGTAATTTATTGACTGGAAGAGAAATTGATCTAGCAACAATTTCTTTCGGTCAGGGGAATACTGTCACTCCCTTGTCTTTAGCCGCCGCTTTTGGCGCGATTGCTAACGAAGGAAAGCTGATGAGGCCACATGTAGTTGAAAAAATAATCCATTCGGATAATAATGAAGAAGTTGTCCAACCAGAGATCAAAGAACAGGTTGTCAGTTCTGAAACAGCTCATCAGCTGACTCAGATGTTAGTTAGCGTTGTTGACAATGGATTTGGCCGGCCAGCTAAAGTGGAGGGTTATGATATCGCTGGCAAAACCGGAACAGCGCAGAAACCCGATTTGGAAAAAGGCGGTTACGGAGAAGGAACTATCCATACTTTTGTTGGTTTTGCTCCTGCCTTTGACCCAAAATTTGTTATTTTAGTCAAATTAGACAATCCTCAAGGAGCTCGCTTCGCGGCTGATTCAGTAAGTCCTGTCTTTAAGAGAATGGCGGAATATCTTTTTGACTATTTAGAAATACCGCCAGTTAGATAATTTATTAAAATCATAAAAAAATGCGCAAACTGTTACAATATTTTCTTAAACTTTTAGCCCAAATAGTTCTTTGGAAATACCGGCCTGAAATAGTGGCGATTACTGGAAGCGCTGGCAAAACCAGCGTCAAAGAATGTATTTATTGTGTTTTAAAAAAACATTTTTTAGTGCGGCGAAGCCGTGGCAATTATAATAACGAATTGGGCGTTCCCTTAACCATTCTCGGCCTAGAAACTAAAGGCGCTTCTGTCGTCGGATGGATAGGCAATTTTTTCCGTATTTTTTTGCTTGTTTTCGGTTTGGAGAAAAAAAAATATCCAGAAATTATTATTTTGGAAATGGGCGTAGATCGCCCTGGCGATATGAAATATCTGACTAGCTTTATTTCGCCCAAAATAGGCGTTTTTACGGCGGTGGGAGAGTTTCCGGTTCATTTAGAATTTTTTCCCGAAAGGGGAAAGTTAGTAGAAGAAAAATCTCTTTTGCTAAAATCTTTGCCTAAAAAAGGGCTGGCTGTTGTTAACTATGATGATTTAAGCGTACGTGAAATAGGGCAGAGATTAAAAAAACAGACAGAAGTAATTAGCTATGGTTTTGGCGAAGGAGCTGATTTAAAAATCATCAATTATGAATTATATGTTAATGATTTAGAAAAACGTGATTTAGGGATAAGCTTTAAGCTAGAGCGACAAGGGAGCATTGTTCCAGTCAGGCTTAAAAGAGTTTTGGGCAGGCAACAAGCTTATGCGGCGGCCGCTTCTGCCGTAGTCGGTCTTTTTTACGGCTTAAACCTAGTAGAAATCTCTTCGGGTTTGAGCAAATACCGCTCTATGCCCGGACGGACCAGATTAATTAAAGGGATAAAGAACACTTGGTTGATAGATGATACTTACAATGCTTCTCCTCTGGCCGCCTCTGCGGCCTTAAAAATTATGGGAGAGATACATGCTTTGGCAAGCGAACTGGAAGCAGGGAGAAATTTTAGGAAAATAGCGGTTTTGGGCGATATGCTTGAGCTGGGCCAATGGACCGAACAAGGGCACCGCCAGGTGGGGCGGGAACTGGCTGACGCAGTTGATTTCTTAATTACTGTTGGGACAAGGACGCGTTTTATCGCTGACGAAGCAAAAAAAATAGGCTTGCCAGAAGATCAGATTAAAGAATTTTCATGCGTAGAAGAAGCGGGCAGGTTTTTACAAAAAGAGATGAAGACCAATGATATCATTTTAATTAAAGGTTCTCGCTCTATGAGAATGGAAAAAGCGGTCAAAGAAGTAATGGCTCGTCCTGATAAAGCTGATAAGCTTTTGGTTAAACATAAATAAGCGGTTGTTGGTTGGACATAATTTAATTTTCGTGTTAAGCTAAATTAAAAGGCCCCATCGTCTAGCGGCCTAGGACGTCGCCCTCTCACGGCGGAAACAGGGGTTCGATTCCCCTTGGGGCTACAGAATTAAAAAAAACATACTTTGCTTTTGGCAAAGCATGAAAGGGAGGAGGTGAATAACATGGAAGAAAAACCAATAGGGAAAATAACCCACTACTTTACTAACATCGGGGTGGCGGTAATTGAGCTTTCGGGAGAATTGAAAGCGGGAGATAAAATACACATCAAGGGCGCAACCAGCGATTTTGAACAAGAAGTTGATTCTATGCAGATAGAGCATGATGATGTAGACAAAGCGAAAAAAGGACAGGCTATCGGGCTAAAAGTAGATCAGCAAGTGCGGGAAGGCGATGAAGTTTACAGGGTAGAGTAGCATAAATATATTTTAAAATGAAAGAATCTAAAAAGGCCAAAGTAAAAGCTTTAGTCCTTTTTTCGGGCGGTTTAGATTCTATCCTATCAGTTAAGCTGCTTGAAAAGCAGGATATTGAAACGGCTGGCATTGTTTTCGCCAGTTATTTTTTTAATGCTGAAACAGCTAAACAAGCGGCAGAAAAAATGGGCCTGCCTCTTGAAACAATTGATTTTTCAGAGGAGCATTTAGCAATAGTTAAATATCCCCACTACGGCTATGGGAAAGCTATTAATCCCTGCCTTGATTGCCATCTTTTAATGTTAAAAAAGGCAAAAGAGTACGCGCGAAAAAATAAATTTGATATTATTGCCACAGGAGAAGTTTTAGGGGAGCGGCCCATGTCCCAAAAAAAACGGGCTCTGGAAATCCTTGAGAAAAAATCAGGCCTGGAGGGCAATTTACTCCGCCCTTTATCGGCAAAACTTTTATCTCCGACAAATCTAGAAAAAAGAGGGCTGATCAAAAGAGACAAGCTAATGGATATTCACGGCAAAGGTCGTAAGAGGCAATTAGCGCTAGCCAGGGAAATGTCTATTGATTTTTATCCCAGTCCTGCTGGAGGATGCCTTTTAACCGATAAGCAATTTGGCCAGCGCCTTAGAGAAGCTTTTCGCCGCTGGCCGGAAGCGAGTGGGAGCGATATTGAGCTAATCAAATTAGGGCGTCATTTTTGGGCCGATGACAATCTTTTAGTAGTGGGCCGTCATCAAGAAGAAAATAGCCGGTTGAAGCAGGTCTCTCAAAAGGGCGATCTTCTTATTGAGCCAAAGGATTTTGCTGGTCCAACTATTATTATCAGAGCAAAGGAAAAAGTTTTAGAGGAGTCGTTAAAAAAGGCCAGAGAATTAATGGTAAAATACGCGCCTAAACTTAGAGATTCCCAAGATAATTTTGGTTCTTAATAGAATTATGATAAAATACCAGCTATGGAGCCAGAAAAAAAACAAAATCAGGAGAAAGAGAAATATGAAGAGAGATATTATGGAGGGCCTTTTTCCGGGCTGAATATAGGCGGCCTTATTATAGGGCTCTTTTTTATTTTTGTCGGCGTAATCTATTTTATTGACAATGTTAGCCGAGAAGATTTCTGGATTAGTTTTGAATGGAGCTATTTATGGCCTTTAGGGGCTATTTTAGCCGGTTTAATTATCCTGCATAAAAAGGGCTGGTTTTCTTTCGCCGGCGGGGCTGTTTTTGTTTTAATTGCTTTAGGGCTTCTTTTTGTTGTTATTTTCGGCGTAGGATCAGATGCTTTATGGGGAGGATCGAGGGATATAGTAGTTGAAGAAAAAGAATTAGGGAATAATATTAAAACTGTGGCTATGCTTGGCAAAGGGGACCTGTTTGTTGATCAAGGATTGAAAAACAAATTAGTTATTGAGGCGGATAGGAACTTTATCGAAGCGGTAAAAATTAGAGAAGAGAAAGGAAAATTAGAGATAGACTGTCGAGAAGATTGGCTTAAACAATTCTTTTTAGTTAACAAAGAAATCAATTTTTACCTTACTTTGGAAGATATAGAGAAAATAGAAATAATAGGCGATGGCAAAGTGATAGTAGATAGGATTGAGGCAGATAATTTGTTAATTCAAGCAATAGGGGATGGAAAAGCAAGCTTAGGTTTGGAAGTTAATAATTTAGAAATATCTATGGAAAAAGAAGGAAATTTTTATGTCTTTGGCTGGACAGATTTTCAACGTATCAATATTGATGGATCAGGCAAATATGACGGAGTGCAAACGTTGAATAACCATACTTTAGTGGAAATTGTCGGTAAGGGAGAAGCAGAGATAAGGACTAGGGAAAAACTTCAGGCGGATGTTAGCGGCAGGGGCAGGATTTTTTATTGGGGCAATCCACAGATTGACCAGAATGTTTTTGGCGGTGGGAAGATAGAACGTCTTGGCGACTAACAAGCTAACAAGCTGTCTCATCTCGCAAAAAGAAGAAGCTTTTAAGCTTTTTTTAGTTATACACACTATTTTGATCCCTTTTTTTATTGTATGATATAATGTAAGAATTAACCGCGTTGTTCACAGTTTTTCAGGATAAAAGTAATTAATTAAT
>CAZKWY010000015.1:0-18357 GCA_964556655.1 uncultured Candidatus Saccharibacteria bacterium | reverse complement strand
TTTGGCGCGCAAGCGCGCAGTCTTTTGTCGCGGAGCGACAGGTTCGAGCCAAAGACTTCCTTGGCTATGACCTTTTTCGCAAAAAGGTCATCACGGACAGCAATTTTATCCATTGTTTGCGCAGTTTGTACCCAATTTTGGAACGGTTCGAGCCAATCATTCTGACGATGTGAAAGAGAGCCGATTTCCTCTTGTAGCGACTTCTTTTTGGATAGCAGTTTCGCTTTTTCAGTGCGATAAGTTTCTTTTTCAATATCTTGCTCCAAATAGCCGTCAAGAAGTCGCCCGAGCTTAACTTCCGTTTTTTGCATTTCACTTTCTCTCTCTTTTGCATCAGCAGTCAAAGACTTGGCGGAATTTTTAAAGTCCTCGTCTGCAAGACGAATCAATTCTTCCGCCAAGTCTTTGGGCAAAGTAACTTTTTTGATGAGAGATGATAACTGCTGATCCATTTCTTCCTCGCGAACAGCAGACTCGGGACACTTCATGTCTTTGCGTTTCTTGGTACAACGATAATATGTATACTCATGTACATTTCCATTCTTCTGCCGTTTGATTTTGTGCTCGCCAGTTATCATCATTCCGCAGGAGGCACAACGAATAAGTCCGCAAAAAGGTTGCGGTTCATTTTTTGCTTTTCGCTCTGGCTGACCTCGTTGCTTTAGCACCTCCTGCACCTCATCAAAAATTTTCTTTGCAATGATTGGCTCGTGCTTACTTTCATAAAGCTCGCCGCCGTATTTGAATAATCCGGTGTAGAAAGGATTGGAGAGGATAAAAGTCGCCCTCGTCTTGTGGATTCTCTTTCCGCCGCGGGAGAGTATCCCGCGTTGCGCCAAAAAGTTTGAAATATCCTCCAATCGCGAATTTCCCTCGGCGTAAAGTTCAAAAGCCCCGCGAATAATTTTCGCTTTCTTTTTATCCGCTATCACCGTTTTGGTGCGGCTATCGTTTATATAGCCCACTGGCGCGGGGCCGGGGCATTCGCCCCGCCTAACTTTTTGGCGCAAACCCCGTTTGGTGTTTTCGGAAAGAGAATCCACATAGTATTTGCTTTGCCCAGAAACTTAATATCTTGGTCTTGTATTTGGCTTTATCCGTGATCATATATGATTATTTTAAAGCATATTCGTATAGATTGATAAAGCCCTTAACGCCTGAATGTTTACAATGAATTCGCATACATATTAATCTTCTAAAGAGTCTAATATGTATCTGAACCTATGCATGATAGCACCTTGAAATCTTGAAAAGAAAGAAGCCCCAAGTGATAATATCACGAGGGGCTTGATAAGTGCTTGAGGCCGTGTCCTCAGCACTAATTAGTGGCCGCAGCCTTCTTCAGCGCTTGAAACGCATTGCGCATGCGCTCCTCGCGCGAAGCTTGGGCCTGCTCGATCTGCGCTGCAATGAATTCGCAGGAGCAAGAAAACTCCTCTTGCTGCTGCTGCTTGATGTGTTCGTAGAATTCGAAGGGCTTGCGGCTAATGGCCGTAAAGAACCCTTCGTTGTCGCGCGCCGATGATTCATCATCGTCAACGCACGGAACGCACGGACGGTCCACGGAGATAGACAACATGAGCGCATCCTCGAGCCATTCAGGCTCGGCGAGCTTCACAGCGTTGCCTAGCGCTTCCTCCACCCAGTCGCGGAAGTTTTGTGACTCCCGCAAGCCGCGGGTGAAGACCGTGCCACCGGGCAACCAGATGAGCTGACGCCCGGAAACAGTCTCGTACGCCCACCCCCACTCTTCTTGTGGCGTAGGAAGGGCGTAAAAGCAAGCGCACCCCCACCAGGGCTCGTACGGGCGGCTCGCCATCTTCACGGCAAGCTCCCGCGGAGTCCTCACCTCTCTATCGGTCATCAAGGCCGAGGAGGCAAACCCGATGAACTGCTCAAGGCTGACGCCCTGAAACACCGGGTCGGCGATGTAGCCGTCTTCTTTCTTTTTCATTTTGTCCTCCTTTCCCTGCCTGCCGGTAGGTCAGGTCTTACGGGATTTGGGTGAAAATCTAACTCCCCGGCTTTCGCTACGAGGAGCGCCACTTACCGTGAGTAGCGCGCTAGATACCAAAATTGATACTCAAGACGCTAATCACGATGAGGCAAAATAGAATTTTTCGATGGTTTTCATCAAAGAGCTGTTTGAACAACTAAAAATGAATTTAATTTCATTTTCAATTGATATTGTATTATATCAGATTACTATGTTTTTGTCAAGAGTTGGCGGTAAAATTAAAGCTATATCAAAGAACCAAACAAAAAACGGCCTATTTCAGCCATTTTTTTCAGCCGCCGGCGCGCAAAGAGCGGAAGCGTTCATGGCTGTTCGACTTCAGAAATTTTTGCTAAAATAGGTTCGAGCGTGGTTATATAAATGCACTAAAAGGTGGGGTGTGCCGAATTGGCAAGGCACTGGTCTCGAAAACCAGCGGGTCTTTGGCCCATGCGAGTTCGAATCTCGCCCCCACCGCCAATTTACAGTTTCAGCATTTTGAGAAGAGATTGCCTCGGCCGCACCTCCTGCAGGCAAACGATAGATAGAAGCTCCCTAAGAAATTTGAAAATACATAATAAAGAATTGCTCAATACAATAATTAATCATTTTTTTTTAAAAAATTTATCCAAACATCAGCCAACCAGGCTTGAATATTAACAATAATCCAATAATCAGCATCAACATCCCCCCGATTAAGTGCGACCAGCGGGCGTATTTAGTGGTAATGCCAGCCATTCGCAAAGTAGTCATGGCGACAAAAAACACAAACAAATCGTCGAGCATAAAGATGGAAACATACAGTAGGATATAGAGATAATACTGCCATTTAGCTAAATTGCTTAAAGCTAGAACTTGGGTATAAACCGCTGGCAAACCAGCCGAACAAATTAATTCAACTAAATTAACGGCAAAAGCCAATAAGATTATTCCGCCCAAAGCTAAATAAAAACTTTTTTTGTGAGTGATGCTTTTTAATTTTTCAAAAACTTTCTGTCTTTTTTCCGTGCCCGTTACCTTGCAAGTAGCGTCTCGATTGGTAAAATATTCCTTTAAATTATAACCGCCGCCCAAAAGAGCGATAAGCCCAATAACAACCCTAACCCAAACGACTACCCCAATAAATAAAATCAAATTAAGCCAAGCTGCCATAAACACGAAATAAACCGAGGCCGAAGCGACGATAAAAGCGGCTCCCAATATCCACATCCGTTTGCGATCTTTCATGCCCAAAAGCAAGCTTATCAGAAACAACAATACCCACATAGCGCAGGGATTAAAACCATCCAAGGCGCCTAAAACTATTGTCAATAAGGGCAAGGAAAAATTTTTAGTTTCAATTTCCCCCAAAAGGGGAACTTTTATTTTTTGCGGCAGAGGTGATTGTTCTTCTTCACAGCCACAGTCTTCTTCATTTTTTTCGTTTGAACTTTTCTCAACCGATAATGCAGAGATCTCGCGGCCAATATCCCGACAGCTGTCTTGCTGCGCGCATTTAACCGCCTCTTCAATCGCTTTGCCCGTGCTTTGCTCGTCATACCAACCAATAAAATATTCTTCGCCGACAACCGTAAAAGGTACACCCGAAACATTGGCGTTTAGTTTTTTACCAAAATCAACCAGTAGTTTCTGATTTTCTCTGTTACCCCAAACTTCATAAGATTGAACATTAACCTGCGGATATTTGTCTTCCAACTTTTCCAAAAACGGCTTTTCTTTAGCGCAATGCGGGCATCCTTCGCCCCAGAAAAAATAGATATTAATATCATTTGTTTTTTCTTGAGCAAAAACACTGCTTACGGGAATAAGCAAAGTTATAAATAGCAAAAAAAATAAAAATTTTTTAATCATAAGCTTTATTTTAATTATTTTTTAACAAAAAAACCAGCTCCTGAGCCTGTTCGCCACAGGCATTCGAACAATAAACCATTGGTTGTCGGGATAATTTCAACCTTTCTCCATTTCTTTCCAGAATATGAACAATTTCCGCTTGATTATAATCAGTATTTTCCCAAAAAGTAATGATTATTCCCTTATCTAAATATTCATAAATATTATCTACTCTTTGAATGTTTTTAATAGATAACTTTTCTTTTAGCTCTTCCGCATTTAGATCAGTATAAACATTATAATTATTTAATTGATCAACAAAAATCGTTGCATCCTGATTGCTTAAAAAAGAATAGCCCTCATCAATTAAAAGATTGTCCATCTGCGGTTCATTTGACTTAAGCGTCCGACCAGCCAAAATCATATCCGCCTGTCCGCTTTCCAAAAAAGCAATGCTTTCAGCGGTAGAATTGGTTTTAATAACTTGATATTTTTCCAAATCCAGTTTTTTGCTTAATTCATAACAGGTCGGACAAGCCGCAATTTTTATTTTTTCTTGAACCGGCATTTTTTCTGTAAGAACATAATCTCTATTTTGTTTATTAAAATTAAACACAAAAAATCCGACGACGATAAGAATAGTTAAAATTAATAAAATAATAATTTTGTTCTTCATGATAATTAAAATTTTAGTTCATCTTTTCTTTTCCCCAATTCTTCTCTAACTTTGGGAAACAATTAACAGGGTAAACAAATGATAAATTCGCTACCTTTGCCTCTTTCACTCTTTACTTTGATTTTGCCCTTATGCGCCTCCACTATTTTTTTTGTGATAGTTAATCCGATGCCGACACTATCATCTTTTTTGGTTCGCGATTTATCAGCCCGATAAAATCTTTCGAAAATAAAAGGAATATCCTCTTTGTCAATTCCCTGTCCGTTGTCCTTGATTGAAATAATAGTTTGTTCGGATTTCTTTTGTGTTTTTAATTTTATAACCCCATTATTTGGCGAATATTTGATAGCGTTGTCAAGAAGATTAAAAACAACCAGTTCAAATTTGGCCGGATCAATTTCAACTTTCGGCAATTTCGAGTCAAAATTTTTATCAATTGTTATATTTTTATCTTTAATTCTTAATATAAACTTTTCACATATATTTTCAATTAGGGCGTTAATATTAGTTTTTTTGAATGACAAAACAAAGTTTCCGGATTCCAGCATGGCCAACTTTTTCATTTCTTTGGTCAAATGAATTAATCTCTCAGCCTCTGTTTTTACGAGTGATACCGCTTTTTTTATTTCCGACTCATCGCTAATTACATTATCTTTTATAGCCTCGAGATAACCATAGATATTGGTTAAAGGCGTGGCCAGCTCATGAGAAAAATTAGCCACCAAATCTTTTCTTAATTTTTCCAGTTTTTCTAAACTGAAAAACATTTTATTTAATGTTTTTATTAAATCATTTATCTCGTCGCCTGTAGCCGCATTTATCCTGACTGCGTAGTTTCCTTCTGAAAATTCTTTAGCCGCTTTCATTATTTTTTGCAAAGGGCTTAAAATTAATTTGCTTAAAAAATATCCAAACAACAAAGATATAGCAGTACCAAGAAGACCAATCCAAATCAATGACCGGTAAATATTTGTTAAAAAAACTTGTCCCGGTCCGCTTTTCAGACAACGAGATGAAACGATCTCTGATGATTCGCAAAACTCCTGAAAATGGCGAGGGACATGATAATTAACTGAAAACCCGACAATTATCATTGCCAAAACAACCACTCCCAAAAAAGACAAAGTAAATTTCCATTGTAAATTTAATTTAATTTTTTTCATTCTTTTAATTTATAACCCACTCCTTTGATTGTAATTATTAAATTTGATTTTTTATCATTTAACTTTCGGCGCAAATTAGCAATATGGACATCAATAGTTCTGTCAAAGACCACTTCATCATCATCTGAGTAGATTGAACGCATTAGATCTGAACGGGAAAAAACCTTACCCGGACTTTGCGCTAAAGCAAGCAACAGTTTAAATTCCCGGCGCGTTAATTCAATATTTTTACTATTCTTTTTTACTTCAAATTTATCTTGGCTGATTTCTAAATCCCTGATTTTGATTATCGGTTTGTCCTTTTTAGTTGTATAAGTTCGCCTTAATACCGCTTTGACTCTGGCAATTAATTCTTTAGGACTAAAGGGCTTGATCATGTAATCGTCGGCGCCAATTTCAAGCCCGACAATTTTATCCATTTCTTCATCTTTGGCAGTAAGCATGATAATCGGTATATCGCTTTTAGCGCGGATTGATCTAGCTACTGTTAGTCCGTCAACTTCTGGCAGCATTAAATCAAGAATCAATAAGTCTGGATTTTCTCTAGAAAACTTCAAAATCCCAATCTTGCCATCCTTTGCTACTTCCACTTTAAAACCCTCCTTTTCTAAATAAAGCTTAAGGAGATCGGATATTTTTTCATCATCTTCAATTATTAAAATTTTTTCACGCATAAATTCTATTTTTGGATATTCCAAGGGAGGCAAAACGAATTTTGCCTCCCTTGATCGCGTCTCGCTACCGATGGCATCCGCCGCTGCAATTTCCGTAACCAAAGCGTCCGCCGCTATTTTCCAGCTTTCTTTCCATTTTTTCATCCATTCTTTCCATTTTTTCGTCTGCTTGGTCTTGTGTCAGATAGCCGTCCGTTACCGCCTCTTGAAACCTCTCTATTTTCGCCTCCAATATGCCGTCAATCAACGCCTGTTCAGCAACGTCTTTTTCTTGAGCAATTTCAACGATACTTTTACCGCTTTCTCTTTCAGTTTGAATTTCTTCCTGACTCATACCCAAGAGATTAGCGATTGTGTCAGACATCATTCCATAACCTTTTTGGATTGATTGTCCGCAACGGCTGACAAAAGAATCAACGCTGGATGAATCGTCTGCCGCCATGACAGCAGAAACACCGACTATCAACATTAGAGCAAACGCTAAAGCTCCGAGTCCCAAAGATATTTTTTTATTCATAATTAAATTTATTTTAAACTACCAATAGATGAGTCGACCTTGATAACTGTATATAAGTTATCCACACCTATATACAGCATATCAAACAGATATTTTCTTATTATGATTTTAATATTAAGAAATTGTAATATTTAAAACAAAGCAAAAAACATTGCCAATCATAATTGAATCAAATAGTTAACCAAATACTGGAGATAATAAACTCCGGCGGCTAAAAATACCGAGGCGACCATATATCTCATTACTTTTTCAACCTTTTGAACTATCTGAAACGCCTTGCTGATTTTTTTCATTGAAAAAGCGATTAAGAATGAAAATATAATAACTGGCAGTCCCGTGCCAAGAGCGAAAATCGGCGGCAAAATCAAGCTCTCGGTCGATTTTATAACCAAAGGCATAAGCGCGCCAAAAAATAATACTCCGCTGTAGGGGCAAAAAGCCAAAGCAAATAAAATACCCAAAAGTAATGAGCCGATATACCCCTTGGCAGCCAGCCATTCTTTTAATTTTTCAATTTTTTGGTTATGACCGCTGATTTTAATTTTTATCACTCCGAACATCACTAAGCTAATAACAATTAAAACCGGCCCTAAAATCTTATCTCCCCAGCCCTGAAAAATTCTGGATATCTGAAATGAAGACAAACCAAAATAAATCAAAGTAGCCAGCAGCGTATAGCTAACCCCCCGGCCAAGAGTATAATAGAGTCCGTTTAATAAAGTGTTTTTAACCGTTTTTATTTCCTTGGAAATATAGGCGATGGCGGTAATATTGGTGGCCAAAGGACAAGGGCTAATGGAAGTTAAAACACCCAAGAGGAACGCGGTCAATAACGGAATATTGTAATTTTCTATTAAAAGATTGATAAAATCCATCATAGAATTATTTGCCCAAAAGTTTATTCAGTTTATCTTCAAAATAGTTAATAAACTGGCTTTGATTGCCGATCAAGCGCCAAACAGCCACATCCTCCTCAATTTTATTTTTTCCATCGGTAACAGCGTTAACGAAAAGAGACGATCCCCTGGCTTGGTATTTCATAACAATATCTTTGTTTTTCGACAATTCGCCATTAATATCTTTAAAAACAATTATACCGTTTTCGTATTCTTCGGGAAATTTTTCTTTAATTGTTTTTAGGGCGTATTCGCCAACCGCGATACACGACCAGCACTGTTGGGCAGCGTGGAAATGGACCACTTCAATTTTGTCAGCCGGCATCTCGGCCCTAGATATGGGACCTGACGCGTTCTTGGTATTGGCTGTTGTAGAATTGCTATCAACGCTTTGATTAGGCGTTTTTTGGCTATATCCAGCCCAAACAATAATCCCGGCGATTAAAATAAGAAATAGTAATAATTTTTTGCTCATAGTTTTTGTTTTAGATTAAGCTGCCAAATAAAAATCCGGCAATGGTTGAATAAAAAACAACCAATAAAGCATAAACAGCTGTTTTTTTATTACCCAAAACCCGTCTCACTACCAACATATTAGGCAAGCTCAAAGACGGTCCAGCTAAAAGCAATGCCAAGGCCGGGCCTTGGCTCATGCCTTTGGCAATCAAGGCCTGCAAAATGGGAATTTCGGTCAAAGTGGAAAAATACATAAACGCCCCGAACACAGAAGCAACCAGATTGCCAGTAATTGAATTTGACCCGACTATTTTTTCAATCAGCTCTTGTGGCAAAAACGGCATAACAAAACCGGCCACAAACACGCCAATGAATAAAATTGGCAAAAGCATTTTAGTAAACGACCAGGTTTCTTTTAACCACTCTTTATTAGTTTCTTTTTGAAATTTAGTCAGAGCTATTACAGCGACAACGACAGCCAAGCCAATCATTAAAAAGTATTTGAATAATTGATTCATTTGCAAACCGTTAACCACTAAAACAAATATCATAGTTAACATAAAAACCAAGATGGTCGCTTTACCGTATGAAGGCTGATTGTTTTGTTCAATAAAAAGATTGCCGCCTTCTGTTTTTTCTCTAAATATCAACTGCATTGACAGACCAACTAAGACAGATAAGAAAACAGCGGAAATGATTCTGGCTAAGCCGATATTAACACCCAAGACAGACAAAGTAAGGAATATAGCCGCGATGTTAATCGCCGGACCAGAAAAAAGAAAAGTGACGGCTGGGCCAAGCCCGGCCCCTCTTTTTCTAATGCCGGCGAAAATTGGCAAGATAGTGCAAGAACAAACCGCTAAAATCGCCCCTGATACCGAAGCCAGTGAATACGAAACTACCTTTTTGGCCTGTCCGCCCAAGTATTTCAAGACAAAATCCTTTTTAATAAACACCGATATTGCACCGGCAATAAAAAATGCCGGCAATAAACACGTTAAAACATGCTCGCGGGCGTATTCGTTTAACAACCTAAAGCCAGACAAAATCGCCCCGGTAAAAAAAGTCGATTCCATAGGCATGAAATAGAACAACAAAAACAGCCCAACCAGTAGCGCGAAAATATTTCTTTCTTTGATCATATTAAATTATTTTTTTAATAATCTTTTTTAATGAATTCATCATAATCTGCCGATGCTGGATAAGATGGACCAATATCAAACCAAAAAATATTGGTTGTAGGAGTTTAGCAAATTCCAAGTTGATGAATTTTGACAAAACCATTATCAACAAGATAACGACCAAAAGCCAATCCACAATTAGAATGTTTTTTTTCATAGGCGCAAAAACGAATTTATTGTTTTAACCAGCCCTTGATTTCTTCCACATCTGGAATTCTGCCCGAAGCTTTGACTTGCTCATCAATCACAATGGCCGGAGTGGACATTACGCCGTACTCGGTAATTTTAGCAATATCATGCTCATGTTCAACTTGAACATCTTTAAGCCCAAGTTCTTCCACGGCTTTTTTGGCATTGCTCCCCAGTGTCTGGCAATTAGGGCAGCCAGAGCCCAAAATTTTGATAGTCATATTTTTTTTATTGATTATTAATATAATGAGATAAAAGCGAATAATATTTGTTTATTATTTGGAAGTTAAGAAAATAAATTACTTTAGTGCCTTCTTTTCTTGATTCTACCAGCTTGCAATCTTTCAATACCTTCAAATGATGAGAAGCC
Source organism: uncultured Candidatus Saccharibacteria bacterium (assembly GCA_964556655.1). Lineage (GTDB taxonomy): Bacteria > Patescibacteriota > Minisyncoccia > Portnoybacterales > UBA2143 > CAZKWY01. The sequence goes on along the minus strand of CAZKWY010000015.1, from coordinate 8,409 downwards.
AAATTTTGGGGCAAATCTAAATGTTGCCAGATATCGCAGACGCATAACTCCCTCTTTTGCAAAATGCATAAAATCTTCAAACGGTTTGGTTCGGCGATAACTTTTAAAAACTCGGCTGTCTGGTCAAGATTATTTCTTGATTTTTTGGTTTTACAACAGTCAAAATTCATAAAATTATACACAAGTATCAATTTGTATTGATATTGTATAAAATTCAAAATTGATTGTCAAATTTTTGTTTTTTTGCTACGATAAACTCATATTTAAGCGTTGCGCCAATGAAATTGGCATGCTGCAAATCTCCGCCAAAAAAAATCGAACAAAACCAGAAAAAAGGCAGAAGAAGCTGAGACAAGGTTTTTTGTTCTTTTGCGCTTAAGAATAAGGCGTTTCTGCTTTTCTCTGATTAAGAGAAGCGCAAAACAGAGACGGGCAGAAACGTACCTCATTATTCGGGATTTTATTCAAAGAAAGTTCGCGTCTCACCCCCCACCGCTTTGAATAATATGATATGGAGGCGTGGCAGAGTGGACGAATGCACTGGTCTTGAAAACCAGCAGGTCTTTACAGGCCTCGGAGGTTCGAATCCTCCCGCCTCCGCCAATTTACAATTTCAGCAAGATTGGAAGGTTGCGCCTCGCGATGGCAAGACTGCCGTTCGGCTAGGATTTGAAAGGGCTTTTTGGTGAAAACGAAAAGGATTTATCAGTAAGGGCAAAAGAAATTTTTTAATCATTGTGCTATAATTTAAAAAGATCGTAATCATACTAAATAATTAACAAAATATATTTATGGCAAACCCACAACTATCTGATTATGTCAGACAACAACAGCAACAAGGAAAAAGCAAAGACGAAATAAAGAATGAGCTTCTCGGCGTCGGTTGGCAAGAAGCAGATATCAACCAAGCTCTTGGCATGTCGGGATCTTCACAACCGCCAAGACCGCCAATGCCTTCAGCTCCCTCATTTATTTCAACTGGCCAACAACAATTGGATCCTAAAGCTGTGTGGCTATTTTTCCTCCGTTCGGTTTTTGTATTTTTATTCATTGCAATTTGGTTAGGATTTGGTTTTATGGCCGCCTTAGCTGATACGGCAGGCGGCGTTTGGGGAATAGCACTGTTGTTACTCTTGGGCGTTTTAGTCACTGCCTTTATTTGGGCAAAACTGAGATATCATTTTTACCGCTACGAACTCACGGAGGAAGGCTTTCGTAAAGAATTGGGAGTTATCTTTAAGAAGTATGTAACCATCCCTTACGACCGAATCCAAAACGTAGATATCTATCGCGGTATCTTGGGTCGTATCCTAGGACTGTCCGATCTAAACATTCAAACTGCTGGTATGAGTGCGTCTGTCGGAAGATTCGGCGTGTCCGGTGGCGGCGCTGAAGGAAGATTGCCAGCTCTCTCTCGAGAGATTGCCGAAGAAGTTCGCAATGAGCTTATTCGACGAGCCGGCCGAACAAAGAACCAAGGACTCTAAACTCCTTTCGGAATACACCGCCAAAACCAAAACTTTTAAATCCAGAACCGAACCTTGTTCTGGCTATGAACGATCTACTCTACCCTCTGAACATTATTATATTCTTCCTGCTCTATGCTTAATTATTGCTATCTTAACGGAAAAATAAGTTCACTAGCCAAGGCAGGACTACCCCTGAACGACATAGGCATTTTGCGAGGATATGGATGCTTTACTCTACTTAGAACCTATAACCAGAAACCATTTCTTTTAAAGGAGCATTTGAAACGAATTAAAAAGGCAGCTCGGATATTAAATCTTAAAATTAGTCTTTCCCAAAAAGAAGCCGGCAACATTATCGATGAGTTAATAAAAAAGAACAAAGCTCCAGAAGCAGCCATCAGAATTGTTTTAACGGGCGGGCCTAGCGACAACGGCTTCTCTCGCGTTTCTCCTTCTTTTTTTATTCTCGTTGATAAAATCAACGCTTTTTCGACATCAGCTTATCAGAAAGGGATAAGAATAATCACTAGACCTCATTTAAGGGAAATTCCTGAAATCAAAACCACAAATTATATTACTGCTTTAAAGCTCCAAAAAGAAATGAAAAAAACAGAGCTCTTGAAATGCTCTATACTCACAAAGGCAATGTCTTGGAATGCGCCACCAGCAACTTTTTTATTTTCCGAAAAGATTGCCTCGTCACGCCAAAAGAAAATGTTTTAAAAGGAACTACGCGTAACTTTGTCGTTAATTTAGCCAAAAACAAATTCCCTGTTGAAGAAAGAAAGATATCTTTAAAAGAAGCGCTATCAGCAGAAGAAGCTTTTATTACCGCTACGATAAAAAATATTATGCCAGTGGCAAAAATTGACAGTCAAAAAATTAATACGGGCCGCGTAGGCCCAAAAACAAAATATTTAATGGAGGTATTTAAACGATACACCCAAAATTACTAAAATGAATTTAACTAGCCTTTTAAATTATCAATCTTTTCTTTTACTAATATTTTCCACTATTATTATCGTCATTGCTTGGAATATTTTTCTTCATTTAAGATTAAATCAGATTTGCAAAAAACTAAAAACTTTTTTTAACGGAAAAAACGCTTCCGACTTAGAAGAAGTCCTTTTTGAAGAAATAAAAAGACTAAAAGGATGCGAGAAAAACATCAAAGAACTTTCTAGTCTTTTTCAAGAAACTAACAGCAAAAGCAGAAAAAGCCTGCAAAAAGTAGGCCTTGTCAGATTTAACCCTTTTAAGGATACGGGTGGCGACCAAAGTTTTTCCTTGGCCCTATTAGACTACCAAGATAATGGGATAGTTATTTCTAGCCTCTATACCCGCCAAGGGACTAGAATATATAGCAAGCCCATAAAAAAAGGAAAATCTCAATATCCTCTTTCCAAAGAAGAAAATTCCGCCCTAAAAAAAGCCGGCCTTAAAATTTAAAGACCAGCGTTGTTTTTGCTCGCTAAATAATAATTCAGGGATTCAGGCGCGCCTTTGGCCTATTTCTTCCTGCCCTTTTAGAAATTCCTAGATTTCTTGATTATATTGATACGCCTTCAGGTTCGGAAAGCTTACCAGAAAATAGCAACGGCAATCTTCACAGCGAGTAGAGAGAATTCCTGCTGCCTGGAACCGATGGATGAGATCCTGCGAAGTAAGGCAGTAATGATTCATCTTTTTCAAAAATTTGAAATCACTCATCAGCCAATGGCGCTTTTCCCAAAAGCCATAAAAAGCAAAAGAAACAGCCGCCTAAAAAGCAGCTGTTTTGTTTCTTAAAGTGCCAAAGCAATAGCGAGAGCATAATCATCATGAGTTATGCTAACTATTACCCTCGCAATGTCTTGGCCTTTCGCTATCTCTAAAGTTTGGCCATAAAGATTAACACACGGCTCTCCGCTAGAAAGATTAATAATTTCCATTTCCTGCCAAACGGCCCGCTTGGTCTCAGGCCCAGAGCCTATCTTTCTTATCCCGACTCCCAAAGCCTTGGAGACAGCCTCCTTAGCGACAAAACGGCCGGCCAATTCAGCTATTGCTGATTTTTTGTTCAAACGATTTTTCAAAAGAGCTAATTCGTTTCGGGTATAGATTTTCTTTAAGAACGCCCAGCTATATTTTTCAACGACTTTCTCTATCCTTTCTATTCTAAGCAAATCTATGCCAATGCCTTTGATTATCATTGAATCCTCCCTTTCGTTAAGAAATACAAAAATAAAACTCGCGTTAAAGCTTTTTTTGTTGAGACAAAAACAATAATGAGCTATGATAGAGAAGATGGCAAAAAATGCCTTTTTCTGTTTACATTCTACCTTTAATCTGGTTTAATTGACAAATAAATATGGGACCAGAAAAGAAAAAACAAAATAGCCTTTCTCCTCGCCCGCCAGTGGTGGTTATTTTAGGTCATGTCGATCATGGCAAAAGCTCTATCTTAGAGAAAATTAAAGATCTTAAAATAACCGAAAAAGAATCAGGCGGCATTACCCAGCATATCGGCGCCTACCAGATTGAGCACAAAGACAAGAAAATAACATTTATTGATACTCCCGGCCATGAAGCTTTCTCCGCTATGCGCTCGCGAGGAGCGCAAGTAGCGGATGTCGCTATTTTAGTCGTAGCAGCCGAAGAAGGCGTTAAGCCACAAACGAAAGAAGCTATTAAGCACATTAAAAAAACTGATATCCCTTGCATCGTGGCTATTAACAAAACTGATAAGCCCGAAGCTCAGCCGGAAAGAATAAAAACAGAACTTTCCGAAAACGGATTAATAGTAGAATCTTTAGGCGGAGAAATCCCTTCGGTAAATGTTTCCGCTAAAAACGGCCATGGCTTGGACGATCTCCTAGAAATGATTTCGCTTATCGCAGAAATGGAAGAATTCAAAGGAAATTATCAAGGAAAAGCAAAAGGAGTTATTATTGAGGCGCGCCGCGATGACCGCCGAGGAACAACAGCAACCGTGTTAATTAAAGACGGCCTTCTTAAAAGCAACAATATCGTCGGGACAAATTCTGCTGTTGGGAAAATCAAAACAATGGAAGACTTTCAACTCAATTCTATTCAAGAAGCAGGCCCTTCCACGCCAACGGTCATTACCGGTTTCAATGATGTGCCAAAAGTAGGAGAACAAATCTACTCTTTTGACAGTCTAGAAGAAGCCCAAGCGAAAACAGAAGAAGGGTTTCCAGAAAAAGAAAAAGCGCCAGCTGAAAAAGCAGAGCCCTCTTCTGAAGAAACCGAGAAAAAGATTCTTAATCTTATCCTTAAAGCAGACGTTCAAGGGTCCCTAGAAGCAATCACAGAATCTTTAAAGGCAATTCCTGACGATGAAGTAAGCTTAAAAATACTTAAGTCCGAAGCAGGAGAAATTAACGAATCAGACATTAAGCTGGCCGAATCAGGCAACGCGCGGATAGTAGGCTTTAGGATTAAAATCCCTTCCCCCATTCGCCAAATCGCCCAAAACAGAAAGGTTAAAATAGTCACCTTCGACATTATTTACGAACTAATCCAAGAAATCAGAGGCTGGGTTGCCAAGCTGTTAGAGCCGGAAATTATCAGAACCGACCTAGGTCAATTAAAAACATTAGCTGTTTTTAAAACAGAAAAGGACCGTCAAATCGTTGGCGGAAGAATGGTAAAAGGAACCATTAAAAAAGGCGCTTTAGCAGAAATCGTCAGAGAAGGCAGGAAAATAGGAAAAGGAAAAATTATCGGTTTACAAAGAGATAAAAAAGAAACGGACGAAGTAAAAAAAGACCAAGAATGCGGGATTCTGTTCAAAGGAGACGCCGCCATTGAAAAAGGAGACGCCTTGCTTATCTACCAAGAAGAAAAAAAGAAAAGAGAAATTTAATCTATAGAGATGTCTTACCGCGTCGAAAAGGTTAACGAATTGATCAAGCATATCGTCAGCCAGCTTCTTTTAAAAGAAGTTAATTTCGGCGAAGGGATGTTAGTTACTGTCACCAATGTTGACACCTCGCCAGACCTTAGTCACAGCAAGGCTAAATTCATTGTCCTGCCCCTAAAGAAAAACGAGGAGGCATTAGAGATCATTAACAAAAATATTTACCACCTTCAGCAGGAGCTTAATAAAAAGATGAAAATGAAAACAGTGCCCAAAATCATTTTTGAGATAGACCAAGCAGAAATTAAAGCCCAGCGCATTGAAGAAATTTTAGAAAAAAGTAAAGAAAGCAAGAATTGATTTTATCTCAAAGGGTGGTAGAATAAAAAACTGGCCACGTGGCGGAGCGGCTACGCAGCGGTCTGCAAAACCGTTTACACCGGTTCGAATCCGGTCGTGGCCTCCACTGCCGCGGTGGCGGAACTGGTATACGCGCATGACTTAAAATCATGTCCTGTTTCAGGATGTGGGTTCGAGTCCCACCCGCGGCACCAAAATCAAACTTTTCGATTTTTCATCAACCATTCGGAGGGCGGCACGAAGTGCCGCCCATGCTGTTTGCCCTGATTTTTCAACACGATTTTGGTCATCGCCTTCGGCGACGGTAACGACTTTTCCGCCGAGGCGGAGGTTCGGACCAAAGATTTCTTTGGCACAGACCTTTTTCACAAAAAGGTCGCGATCAGAAGCAATTGCCGTCAAGACGTTGAGCGGCTTTTAGTCATTCTTGGAAAGGTGCGAGCCAATCATTCTGCTTGTGTGAAAAGTTAAAGATTTCTTCTTCGAGCGACTTCTTTTCGGAAAGGAGTTTTGCTTTTTGGTTTCGATAATCTTGCTCATCAATCACCTGGTCTAAATATCCATTAAGAAGTCGCTCTAGTTTCAAACTAACCTCCGATATTCTCGCCTCCTTTTTTTTCACACAAGTAGCCAATGACTGGGCGGAATCCTTGTGATCATTTTGTGCCATTTTCAATAATTCCTCCGCCCAGTCTTTAGGCAAAGAAACTTTTTGAATGAGAGATGATAACTGCTTGTCCACTTCTTCGGAACGAAGCGATAGTTCTTTGCACGTAAAGTCTTTTCTCTTTTTTGTGCAGCGATAATACACATAGTGATGAACATTGCCATTCTTTTGTCGCTTCGTTTTGTTCTCGGCAGTTATCATCATTCCACAAGAAGCACAGGAAATAAGTCCACAAAATGGTTGAGGTTCGTTTTGCGGTTTTCGTTCGGGTTGTCCACGCTTCTTCAAAATTTCCTGCGCTTTATCAAAAAGTTTCTTTGAAATGATTGGCTCATGTTTGCCTTCGTGTATTTCGCCACCGTACTTGAATAGTCCGATATAAAACGGATTGGAAAGAATAAAAGACGCTTTGGTTTTAGAGATTCTCTTTCCGGTTCTTGTAGTAACGCCGAATTTCGCCAAAAACGTTGCCACATCTTCCAGTCGCATATTTCCTTTTACATACTTCTCAAAAGCCAAGCGCACAATTTTAGAACGCTTTTTGTCCACTACGATTGTCTTGGTGCGACTATCATTCAAATTTGGCGAAGGCGCGCAATTATGCAAGTTGATCTTCAATCGAACGTACTTGCTTGTCCTCGACATCTGTGCTCTTGCAAGCATACAAAAATTCTTTTTGTATTCAAAGAAAATACTATGTCAAAATTGCTTCTGATTTCGGACCTGTCTCTTGGCGAAAAATTAGCGCGCGCAAGCGCGCCAAAAATTCTGAATTCGTTGGAGGAATTCGGCAGGAATCCTTGGGACGCGCTTCGCGCGTCCCATATTTTAGCTTCTTCAAAACCGTCTAGTTCTATTCTAGTGTCTATTGCGCTAAGCTCGCACCTATTTCCAAAATCGGCGAGTAAAACCCTCGCTCCGCCCGAAAACTTGAAAGGCGGAGCCAGACAGTGGGGCAGCTAGTCAAGTCAGCAATTTTAGAAATAGATGCAAGCTTCGTCGTATAATTTCACGGCAAGAAAAGAAAAACTTAAAAACCCCTCACTAAAGGGGCTTTTAAGTTTCTAATACTTCGACTTTTAGATATCTGGCTCCAAATTGAAGAGCTTCCAACCGAGTAGAAAACCAAATATCCATCTTATGGCTGTTTCTCGGATGCATGCGGTCCTCTACAACGAAGATTTTATCACCAAAGATTTCTGGAAAACGTACGCGGGTGCCAAAGCTTAAAAAGTTGCAAGCGATAATTCCGTCACGTACATGCGTTCCATTAGCAGTGATAAAAGGAGTGGAGTCGGTCTGGTCAGGAGTGCTTGAATAAGCGGTTACCAGCACTCTTTGAGCATAGGCTGCTACTGGCGTGTCAGGCATACTTGATTGAACCACTGCTTGTCCCTGAACAGTCACTAGGCCATCAGCAGGCAGCGCTTCAATCTCCGGCGCCAAGACCTCTTTTGTCCAAGCAGCCTGTGGAAAGACCATTTGATAAGCCAAACTAATTAAAGCCAAAGAAGCAGAAAGTGTTTGGTTGATAGGATGCATAAGTCTATTTCACAAAAAAACACCCTCATACAGGGTGAATGTGAAAAAGAAAAATTAAAAAATCCCTTTCGGGATTTTCTATATCCTATCATATAGAGATGTTTTTGTCAAGGTTTTTGAGTGGTAAATCGAGAAGTATGCTTGGAGCGGGTGAGCGGAATCGAACCGCCGTCTTCAGCATGGCAAGCTGATATAATAGCCACTATACGACACCCGCTTTTTATGGTGCCGGAGGTGAGAGTCGAACTCACTACACATCGCTTTTCAGGCGAATGCTCTACCGTTGAGCTACTCCGGCCTATTTTGTGGTGTTTGTTGGAAAAAGTCAGAACTCATTTTGAACAAAATCCAGAGGGTTTTGCGGACTAATCCCGCCCAGCGTTTCCGCCCGCCTCCGCTCCGCTTCGGCGAGCAAAACAGAAAAATTTTCGCTATATTTTTTTAATCGCGCGCCCCCAACAATTTTTTCAATTAAGGAAACGAAATTTTTTCTGTTTTGCCTTTCTGCT
>CAZKWY010000014.1:0-20221 GCA_964556655.1 uncultured Candidatus Saccharibacteria bacterium | reverse complement strand
TCTATTACCGGCAAGGTGGTTGAAGTTGATACTTTGGGCGCGGTTGACCAGGGGGTGGTGAGTTACGGCATTAAAATTGCCTTTGATCTGCAGGATGAAAAAATCAAACCGGGAATGAGCGTTACGGCCAATATTATTACCGAATCCAAACAAAACGTTATTTCAGTTCCCAATTCCGTGGTTAAATCTCAACAGGGCGTTTATTATGTCCAGGCGATGGCAGGTAATAATCCTCGTTCCCAGCAAGTTGAAGTTGGAATTTCAAATGATACGATGACCGAAATTGTCTCCGGGCTTAAAGAAGGCGACGTTGTTGTCATAGGGACAATTAGTGAAACTGCTGAAACTCAAAATGAGGGGTTCCAGCTACCGGGAACTACGGGAGGCCCGGGAGGAGGAGGCATGAAATAGAACGATGACCTCAAGATAATATGTTAATTGATGTTAAAAATGTTACTAAGGTTTTCAAATCAGCCCCTTCGGCAGGCTCAGGACAAGGAGTGGAAACTCATGCCCTGAGAGGCGTTTCTTTTTCTATTGAAAAAGGAGAGTTTGTAGCTATTATAGGGTCTTCCGGTTCTGGAAAATCAACTTTAATGCATATTGTAAGCTGTCTGGATACTTTAACATCCGGCCAATATTTTTTAGAAGAAAAGGATGTTTCCAAGTTTTCCGAAGATGAATTGGCGGAAATTAGAAAAAGAAAATTTGGCTTTGTTTTTCAAACATTTAATCTTTTACCCAGAACGACCGTTTTGAGAAATGTTGCCTTGCCTTTAATTTACGCCGGTGTGCCAAAACAAAAAAGAGAGGAAATTGCTAAATCGGCTTTAAGGTCCGCGGCTTTTTCCGAAGAATTCTGGTTCCATTTGTCAAATCAGTTATCGGGCGGCATGAAGCAGAGGGTGGCTATTGCCCGGGCTTTGGTTAATAACCCTCTTTTAATTTTGGCTGATGAACCGACCGGAAATTTGGACTCTAAAACCGGAGAGCAAATTTTGGAATCCTTTGAGAAATTAAACAGGGAGGGTAAGACAATCATTTTAGTTACCCACGAAAAATATATTGCTCAAAGAGCAAAGAGGATCATTACTTTAAAAGACGGAAAAATTATTGAAGATACGGTTAATCACCGTTCAAAAATAGTTAAAGAAATTAAAGAATAAAATGCTAATCACTGATTTATTACAAGAAGCAATTTCAGCCATTTCTGCTAATAAATTCAGGTCAGGCCTGACTATTTTGGGTATTGTTATTGGTATTGGTTCTGTTATCGCCATGGTTTCTATTGGCCAGGGAGCGTCAAGTTCTATTGAGGAAGGCGTACAATCAATGGGTTCCAATTTAATTACGGTGCTGCCGGGAACCTTAAAGAGTGTTATGCAGGTGTCAAAGGGCAGAGGCACGGCTGAGACCATTACCACTGAAGATGCTGAAGCTATTGCTCAAGAAGTCAATTATATCAAGGCAGTGGCGCCTGAAATTTCCAACAAGTACCAAGTTGTCGCCAAAGGAGCCAATACCAACGTTCGGGTTATTGGAACGAATGACGCCTACCCCGAAGTTAGAAATGTGGAAATGGATTTAGGCGCTTTTGTTTCTGACAGAGACCTCCGGTCCCTTTCAAAGGTAGCGATTTTAGGGCCCGTAACTCGCGATGATTTATTTGGCGAAGAAGCAAACCCGATAGGCGAGATAATTAGGATTAACAATATTATTTTTAGAGTTATCGGAATAACTGAACGCAAGGGCGGTACGGCTTTAGGCAGTCAGGATGATATGGTTTTTATTCCCATTACAACCGCTCAGCAATTTCTATCCGGCGCTAATTATGTTTCCTCAATCAACATTCAGGCGGAAAACTCTCAATCAATGGCTTTGGCTCAGTCAAATATTACCGATTTTCTTTTAAGACAGTATTCAGTAGATGATTTTAGTGTTGTCAATCAACAAGACGTTGTTGGAATGGCTACTGAAACGACTAATACATTGACTATTCTATTGGCGGCAATTGCCGGAATTTCTCTTCTTGTCGGTGGAATAGGCATTATGAATATGATGATGACTTCCGTAACCGAGAGAACCCGGGAAATTGGCCTTCGCAAAGCCATTGGCGCTAAAAAAAGGGAAATCAGCCGTCAGTTTTTGGCAGAAGCCGTAATGCTTACTTTTCTTGGAGGCGTCATTGGAATAATTTTAGGTAGCGGAACAGCTTACGGAATAACATTTTTTACCGGTACGGCCACTGAAATTTCCTTGTTTTCAATTATTTTGGCTTTTGGCGTATCGGCCGGTATTGGGATCGGTTTTGGCTTTTGGCCGGCCCAGAAAGCCGCCAAACTTAATCCCATTGAGGCGTTGAGATACGAATAATAATTAATATTCACCCTGTTAAATAATTTCGCCAAAGGCGAAATTGCCGCAAAGCGGCATTTAACAGGGTAAAAATATATGCGAAAAATAATTTTAATCATTATCGCATTGGCTATAATCGGAAGTGGAGCTTTTTTGTTTATTAACTATTCAAAAAATAGCCAGCAAGATAATAATGAGCAAAAAAGCCAAGAGCAAGAACAACTAACAAGAGAGAATCAATTGTCAAAATGGGAAGAAAATTCTGAAGAAGCTGGTTTGGATGATTTAGAAATAAGCCAACAAGTTTTAGTTATGGGGACCGAGAACGGCGACGGCAGTGTTAGCGCTAATCAAATTGTGATTGGCAATGATGAATCTGATTTTGAAAATATGGCCGGACCATTAATAAAAGATGGTGAGAATAATGATGTTCAGCCGGAAAAAGACAAGAGTGAAATGAGCGAAGAAGAAAGAGCAAAATTTAGAGAAGAAAAGAGGGCTGAAAAAGAGGCAAGCGGCCAAAGTATAAAAGGTGGCAATGCGACAAGGGTGACAGGAGAAATAATTGACAAAGATGATACAACCATTACTCTAAAAATTGAAGAAGGTGGTTCAAGGTTAATTTTTTATTCAGATGAGACAAAAGTTTTAGAGCTTAAAATAGAGGATGAGGGAATAAAATAATCTTTATATGCTTAATAAATGGGTTCTCACTTGCTTCAGCCCGCGGAACATATTGCTAAAAGGTTCAAAAAATGTAATAGGGTTTTGAATGGTTGTTGCGGTGCAGGATTTATGAGTATTTCTTTGGCTAAAAATGTTAATCAAGTTATCGCGTGGGTCTTTTGTTTTGGTTTTCTGTTTTAAGGAAAAAGGAAAATAGAATTGACGTATGTTCACAAAGTATTGTTGACTTTTGTTTTTGTTAAGTTAAAATATAGATATGAGGCAAAAAAGATTAAATAAAAAAATCTATCATTATACCGCTATCTTTGAATCCGATCAGGAAGCAGGCGGCTTTACTGCTACTATTCCTTCTTTGCCGGGTTGTATTTCTGAAGGTGATACTTTTGAAGAAGCTTTAGAGAATATTCAAGAAGCAATCAGGATTAACCGTAAAAGAATTTTTGGATCGGATTTAATTTTGGAATATAAATATAATCCTTTTGTCCTTGAATAATAGTCCGAATGTTGTCCACGATGGCCAGCATTAAGGTATGAGTTGGTTTTTCCGCGCCTGCGGCGCGGTTGGCCAAATTAAATTCATTCAGTATTTTCCACGCTCCGCGCGGATTCAGAATAACCTTTTTATCTTGCAAAAGCGGGTTCGAGCCAATCTTTTTTAGAAAATTTCTTTTCTCAAAGAAATTTCCATGCAAAGCGATAATTTTGGCTTGGTTAGCCAATTTAATAAACTCAATACAGCGTTCGAGCCAGCGATTGCCCTTTTGCTCAAAACCTTTCAGTTTTTCAGAAATCTCAATCTTTTGGTTGAGGATTTTTTGTTTTTTAGGCAGATATTCTTCTTTAGAAATCACTCCTTCCAAATGAGCGTCCAACAGCTTATCTAATTTATCCTCGCATTCCTTAATTTTCAATTTAAGATTTTGAGCAAAAGAAAGTTGGGCTTGCTGATTTGATTCTTTTTCCTTGTTTAATTCCTTAATCATTTTTCTATCCCAAGCCGAACTCAAAGAAACTTTTTGAAGAATTTTTGAAATTTGTTCAGCCAGATTTTCCTCGCGGATGTATAGTTGGGAACATTTTGGCCCTGTTCCTTTTTTAGTGCAAAGATAGTAAGTGTAAGTTCGACCGCTTTTTTTAATCTTTGTGTCGGCAGTAATTCCGTAGCCACACTCGCCACATTTCAATAATCCGCGAAAAGGATATTCTCTGGCCGATTTTTTCTTCGGTTTTGATTTGTCCTTCATTATCTTCTGGCATTTATCAAAAAGTTTTTTTGTAATCGCTGGCTTATGTATTCCTTGATGTAATTCTCCTTTGAAAATAAAAGTGCCATAGTAAAAAGGATTGTTTAATAACCTTTGGATATTAGAGACAGAAAGATATTTCCCATTCTGGCTAATCAAGCCAATTTTAGTTAAATCTTTCAGAGAATAATTTCCGGTGGTGTAAAGTTCAAAGAGTTTTTTAATCATAGAAAATCTTTCGAGATCGGGGACTATTGTATGGCTAATTTTGTCATTAAGATAGCCAGTTGGAGCCGGACCTGGAAATACGCCCCGCCTAACTTTTTGCCGAAGTCCTCGCTTAACATTCTCTGAAAGATTATCAATATAGTATTTTGACTGCCCAAAAGCTATATTCAACATGAATTTGCCCTGCGGAGTATCCTCAAACCAGAAGGTCGGGAATTTTAGCTTTTCAATTTTACCGGTATCAATTAAATAGATAATCCATCCACCATCTACTGAATTGCGGGCTAATCTATCCGGATGCCAGGCTAAAATTCCTTTGGCTTCATCTTTTTCTATTCGTTCCAACATCTGATTAAAAATCGGTCGCCCTGGCTCTTTAGCGGTTTGTGATTCTTTGAAAATTCCAGCGACTTCCAAACTGTCTTTCTGGGCAAATTCCAAAAGCTCTGTTTCCTGCGCTTCCAAAGACAAAACCTGCCGGTCATCTTCGTCAGTTGATTTTCTAATGTAGATAAAGAATTTATTCATATCGCTTTTGGGCAGAAAAATCCACCGCCGCTATTGACAAATGTTTCGTAGTATGATAGAATACAAACACTGGAAAGTCGCCCAGCGGACTTCTGGTCATTGGAGACAGCTGGGTCTTCGCAAATGACGTTTCCCGGTCTTGCGAGGGAATAACAGGGATATTCCTGAAAGCGGACGTGTCCTTGCGCTTTCAAGGAGAAACTATCGGACGCCCCCGAGTGAAATTAAAAGTAGCTCGGGGATTTTTCTTTTTAATTTCCAAATTATCGCTTTGCAACTTGCCCTTCGGGCAAGTTAAAAAAGATTGGCTACAAAATTAAAATTTTGCTTTCAAATCATTTTGAAAAATATAGTTCAAAATTATTTGATACGAACTCGCTTTTGCGGGATAAAAAAATTATTCTGAATCCGCATTGTTTGCTTTTTGTTATATTTCGTGCTATTATAATTTGGCGTTGAGACCTTAATTTTCTAAGAAGGTAGAATAAAGAAAGTTATGAAGTTCTTTAACTAAAAAATAAAGGAGGCGATAGTCATGATAGCTAATACCTGTTTTTTTAGGTCTTTTACGGACGGCATACACAGAAAAGCATTATTGCAAATTACAGAAGTTTGTAATCTGCGTTGCGTTCATTGTTTCATTTCGGCGGGCGATTATGGAGAAACTATGTCATTTGAGGTTATTCAAGACATAGTCTTGCCTCGCTTAGTGGAATGTCGGGTGGGTCGTGTAACTCTTACTGGTGGAGAACCATTTAAGCATCCCGATGTTGTTCGTGTTGCCGAGCTTTTCAGCAAAGCAGGGATAAGAGTTGGAATTTGCACAAATGCCACTTTAATTGATGAGTTTCAAATGGAATCATTGGTTAAAATTGGTAATGTGCACATAAATATCAGCTTGGATGGATTTAGTCCAGAGAGCCACGATAAATTTCGTGGGGTTAAGGACGTGTTTGATGTAGCTATTAAAAATATTAAACAACTGAGCAAATACGGAATTTTACAAGGGTTTTTGGTAACCCCAAATACTTTTGCTCAAGTAAGCGAATATAGTGAGCTATGTCAGTTTGCCATTGAAAATAAAGCAAAGTATGTGCTAATGAATCCTTTATCCAATCTTGGCCGTGGTGTCAAAAGCAAAAAAAGAATCAGTGCGCCAAATCTGATGATGCGAGAGATAAAATTAATTACAGAGTGTTTTAAAGACTCAATACAGATAGTCTATGTGCGGTTTCCAAACGATGAATTGCCATTAGATTCTTGTCGGGCGGGCAACACGATTTATGTTTTTGTCCGTGGAGAATTGACGGTCTGTCCGTATTTAGTTTTTGCCACCAACACGTTGGCTAGTAAGTATAACCCGAGTGAGTTTGTGGTAGGCAATATTCTACAGGACGCTGATATTGCCTCAAAACTGGATGTCTATAATTTCCAAAAGAAATACTGTTTTGGGAATAACAATAGCTGTAATAATTGTTCATTGGTTAATAAATGTGGCAAGGGATGTCCTGTGTCTATTGTTTCTAGTGGGGGGCTAATCGGAGAAATTGACAGCGAAGTATGTCCATTTGTAAAGCATAACTAATCTAATTTTGAGATTACGGAAAAGAGCGATAACTCAATATCGCTCTTTTGTTATCCACAAAGAATTTTTCGTCTCTTGTGCTAAAATTAAAACATATGAAAATTCTCTCTTATAATGTCAATGGGATAAGAGCAGCTTGCAGAAAAGGTTTCTTTGAGTGGTTTATAAAAGCCAAAGCAGATATTGTTTGTCTGCAGGAAGTAAAAGCTCAAAGAGAACAATTGCCAGTTGGTTTAGACAGTCCGCAAGGCTATTATTCATATTTTAATTTTGCCGTTAAAAAAGGATATAGCGGACTGGCAATATACAGCAAAAAAAAGCCCATTAGAATATTTAATAAGCTAGGCATAGAGAAATTTGACCAAGAAGGGAGAATGCTTGCTCTTGAATATCCTAATTTTACTCTAATAAACTTCTATCTGCCTCATGGGGGAAGACAAAAAGAAAATCTTGACTACAAGCTAGAATCATACGGCCGTATTTTAAGATATTTAAATAAGTTAAAAAACAAAGAATTTATCCTGATTGGTGATTTTAATATAGCTCATCAGGAAGTTGATTTGGCCAGACCAAAAGAAAATAAGAATAATATTATGTTTACCCAAGAAGAAAGAAAACAGATAGATGGAATACTAAATTTAGGTTTTGTTGATACCTTTAGAAAAAAGAATCAAGAAACAGGAAATTATACTTGGTGGCCGTATGCTTTTAATGCCAGAGAAAGAAATGTTGGCTGGCGGATAGACTACGCTTTTATCTCATCAAAAATAGCTTCTAATCTAAAAAACGCTTTTATTTCAAGAGGGGTTAATATGTCAGACCATTGTCCGATTGGGTTAGAGATATAGTGAGTGGCAGGGTAGGGTAATCAATTCCGTGTGGCTAAAGCTGGAATATAAACATCTTTTGCTGGATTCTGGATAATGACATTTTGAGTAATTTTAAATAGTTAGTTGGGCGTGTTTTTCCCGATAAACTCAATAATATTATGGTAATGCGGTTGGCCGTGTCCGGCATCAAAAATTTGTTTTTGTTTTAATAAGATTATCTGATAATCTTTAAAATATGATTTAATTTCATCTTTAGTAAAAAAGTGCCGATAAGTTTTGAATTTAGGCAGATAAAAGGTATTTTCTTCAATTTCTTTAAGCTTTCTTTTTCGAATAGCCAAACACATTGGATCTTTAATTGAAAAGACCAGAAGATAAATAAAGCCGTTTAATTTAAGCGCTTTTTTTATTTTCTCAAAAATAATTTCAAGTTCGCTTTTCTTTAAAAAATCCAAACTAGCTGAAGCAATAATTAAAGAATATTCTTTTTCTTTGAAATTAAGATCTTTAATATCAACAACTTTTGTTTTTATTGAAAGCTTATTTTCTTTAGCTATCTGTTTGAGCTTTGCTATTTCTTGTTTGTCTTTATCAATCGCTTTAACTTGGAATCCGTTTTGAGCCAAGAATAAGCTGTTTTTCCCTGACCCGGCTCCAAGATCAAGCGCCTTACCTCGCGGAATTTCATCAAGATATTTTTTAAGAGTGGGATTAGGTTTTAATCCCCAGGCGTGTTGTTGTTTTTTTGTTTGTTGTTCCGCCATTTCTCAAAGATTATCTTATTTATTAGGGATAGTCAAAAAATGATCAATATATTTTAATAAGACATGATAGATTCTTTTTTGTGGTGTCTCATTTGTGTTAGAATAACAGCGGCCGAGGTGCGTTGGGTGAGTGCGGTTAGATATCCCAAGAAAGCCTTCAATGGCCTCATCTGTTAGTAATCAGCCAGTTTAGGTGTTTGTCGAAACGGCTTAAATAAGTCAAAAATCGGAGGCTTAAATTTCACATCTCGCGTCCAGCTTAGAACTTCAGAAATGTTTTACTAGATTAGGCAAAAGCTCGAATTCCACATATTTTGTTTTGTAAACTATTATTTCCATGTGTATATAAATTTGCCCTTGGCTAATTAAGGCCGAGCTGTTAAGATTATTAAAGCATGCTATCGTCGTAGGAGGACCAATTCAGAATATTTTTATGACTGAAAAAATAAAAAAGCCAAAAAAGATTTCTACTAAGTTCATTTTTGTCGTCGGAGGAGTAATGTCAGGGGTAGGCAAGGGCATTACTACAGCTTCTGTCGGCCGTATTCTCCAATCCAAGGGATACGAAGTCAGCGCGATAAAAATCGACCCCTATATCAATTTTGACGCCGGGACAATGAACCCTATTGAGCATGGCGAGGTTTTTGTCACCGATGACGGAGACGAAACTGATCAGGATATAGGGAATTACGAAAGGTTCTTAAACAAAAATATTTATCGGGAAAACTATATGACTACTGGCCGGGTTTATTTGAGTGTCATTCAGCGGGAAAGGAATCTAGAATATCAAGGCAAATGCGTTGAAGTGGTGCCGCATATCCCTATGGAAATAAGGGATCGTATCTATAAGGCGGTGGAAAAGACAAAAGCGGAAATTATGATCATTGAGATTGGTGGAACAGTCGGAGAATATCAAAACTTATTGTTCCTAGAGGCGGCCAGGATGATGCATCTGTACAATCCAAGCAATGTTTTGTTCGTCATGGTCTCTTATCTGCCGATTCCCAACAAGGTGGGAGAAATGAAAACAAAGCCTACTCAATACGCGATCAGAACTTTAAACTCGTCAGGCATCCAGCCTGATTTTGTTATTGCTCGTTCTGAGGTCCATATCGATGAGCCGCGGAGAAAGAAAATCGCTGTTAATTGTAATATCGCGCAGGAAGATGTTATTTCCGCGCCTGATATAGATTCGATTTATGACGTGCCTTTGAACTTTGAAAAAGATAATTTAGGAGATCGGATTTTAGAAAAATTCAACCTTAAAAGAAGAAAAAAAGACTTGGTTGATTGGAGAAAAATGGTGGAATCTTCCAAGAAATTTCGTCGGGAAGTGAATATAGGGATTGTGGGAAAATATTTTTCCACAGGAGATTTTTGTCTTTCTGACTCATACATTTCTGTCATAGAGGCGATCAAGCATGCCTGCGCAAAAAACCGGTGTCGGCCTTGCTTGCATTGGATCAATGCGGAAGAAATCGAGAAAAGGGGAACAGCTTCGTTAAAAGATTATGCTGGTATTATTGTTCCTCAAGGATGGGGCTCTAGAGGGAGCGAAGGAAAAATTAAGACTATCGCGTATTGCAGAAAGAATAATCTTCCTTATTTCGGTCTTTGCTATGGAATGCAGATGGCGGTAGTGGAGTTTGCTCGCAATGTTTGCGGCCTTAAAGAGGCTAATTCAGAAGAGGTAGACGCCAAGGCGTCGCATCTGGTGATCCATGTTATGCCGGAGCAAAAAGAGCTTCTCGCGCGCAAGCAATACGGAGGAACTATTAGACTAGGAGGCTGGCCTTGCCAGCTTGTTCATGGGACTAGCCTAGAAAGGGCTTATCTCAAAAAACAGAAAACTAAAGTTGTCCGTGAACGCCACCGCCATCGTTACGAATTCAACAACCAATATCGCGAACAAATGGAAGAAAAAGGCCTGACCATCGCTGGGACTTCGCCAGACGGGAAAATAGTAGAAGCTATTGAAATTACCAATCATCCTTTTTTCGTCGGCACTCAATTTCACCCGGAATATATTTCTCGGCCATTGGATCCCCACCCTTTATTTGTGGAATTTATTAAAGCCTGCCTTAAAACAAACAAGCAATAGCGTTTTTATTCACATCATAAGAATAGACGGGGAAAAGTCTTTATAGTATAATTAATAATTGAATAAAATGTAAAAATTAAGAGCGTTATTGTTTTTTTATGGTAGCAAGCAGGGCGATTGTTTTTGGCTACTTGGCTTGTCTTTCTTTTGGCGGACGCGCTAAAGGAGCGATCAATGTTTTTTATTTACTGCCCTTTATACTTTAACTGCTATTATTATTGTTTTGTTAGTAGCTTTATAAAAATAATTAGTCTTTTTGCCTGGGGCGGAATGTTCGGCAAAAAGGCAATAAAGTATGTCTAAAAATCTAAGTACTGTTCTTATCCTTCTAGTTATTGTTGCGGGAGGATATCTTTTATTTAAATACGGCCTGCCGGAAAAGAAAGGCGGTGGAGAAAAAGAAATAAGCGAAGAAGGAGCCAAGGTCCTTAACCAGCTAGAAGCTGATACTGGGATTAAGTTTTCCGCTGTTTCGGGATCAAATTTCAAATGGGTCAAAGAAGAGATAAAAATGGCAAACGAGGATGGAACGATGGAGCTATTAGGCGCCAAATACGAAGCTGACGGAGTCGCAAGAGAAAAAAAGGACGAGATAGCCGCATTTTTTGAGGAAAAAGGCTATACTCTAGACAGCCGCAATTCTGCTGATGGAGAAATTGGCGGAGTAGCAGGATATCGTAGAGATCAAGCGATTTGCCTTGTCGGGTATGTGGTGACTGGCTTTAATCCGGATGTTGGTACAGTTCCGGAAGATGCCAGCAAGCTCGATTTGGAAATTAAGTGTGGCGTTTCTGAAGATTAATTTAATCCATCAAAATATAAATTGATATGATAAAAAAGAACCTTATTTCTATCTTGGTTGTTATTGTCGTCGCTGGCGCGGGAATTTACTCATGGCAGTTTTTTTCGAATGAGAAGGAAGCGATTGAAAAGGTTGATTTTGAAAACCCAGGCAGTTCTGGCAAAACAGACAGCGGCCAAAATAATCAGGCTTCTATGCTTGGCGCCGGACAGAGCAATAATTTGAAGATAGAGGTGCTAAAGGAGGGCTCTGGCAAAGAGGCGGAAAAGGGTAAGAAAATAGCTGTTCATTATGTCGGTGTTTTAGAAGACGGAACTAAATTTGATTCCAGCGTAGATAGGGAAGAGCCTTTTGTGTTTGTTTTGGGAGCTGGCAGAGTAATTAAGGGATGGGACGAAGGGCTTGTCGGCGCGAAAGTGAACGAGATAAGGCGATTGACTATTCCGCCCCATCTAGCCTATGGGAAAGAAGGAGCGGCTAATGGCGTTATCCCTCCCAATGCCACTCTTATTTTTGATATTCAGATTTTGGCTGTAGAATAAAAATCAATCTTTCTTGTTTAAAAAAACCAGCGCTCTTGGCGGCTGGTTTTTTTAATAGTATCATAGCAATAACAACATTGGCCGGAGCTATGCCTAAAGTTTTTATTATTATTCTTAATTGGTGCGGTTGGCGCGATACCGTTGAATGCCTAAATTCCTTAAAAAAGAACCGTTATTCTAATAGCGAAATATTAGTAGTTGACAATGGCTCAATCGATGAATCAGCGGATAAGCTTCAACAATATTGCCAGCAGCCTGTTAGCAAAAATAATTATTTTTCTTGCTCTTTTTTAAGAAATCAATCTAATCTTGGCTTTGCGGGAGGCAATAATACGGGAATAGAATATGCTCTCAAAAACAAAGCTGACTATATTCTTCTTTTAAATAATGATACGTTAATAGAAGAAAACTTTTTGGTTGAATTGGTTAAGAAAGGAGAAGAATATAGCCAGGCAGGGATGCTGGGAGGAAAGATATATTATTACAGCCAGCCGGAAAAGATCTGGTTTGCTGGCGGAAAAATAAGTTCGTGTGGCATCAGAGGAACACATCTCGGGCTAGGCGAGCTTGACGAAGGGCAATACGATCAAATTAAAGAAACAGATTATCTTACTGGCTGTTGTTTATTGGTCAAAAGAAAAACGATAGAGAAAATTGGTCTGATGCCGGAAAATTATTTTCTCTATTATGAAGACGCAGATTGGTGCTGGCGGGCGCGGCAGGCCGGTTGTCAATGTCTTTTTATTCCGCAGGCGAAAATCTGGCACAAATGTTCGGCAAGTGCCAAAGAAGGCTCGCTTTCATATATCTATTATCATTCTCGCAATGGCCTTTTGCTGGCCAGAAGGAACGCTTCTTGGCCTAAAAGAATGTGTGCCTATTTAAAGAGTTTTTGGCTTTTGGCTAAGCAGTTAATTAAAATAGCTTTTTTGGGCAAAAAAAGAGAATGGGCCAAACAGGTGATGCGTGGGATTATTGATTTTTACCGCTCTCGTTTTGGCCAATACGAACGTTGGCATTAAATTTTAAAATTATGCCTGAACTTCCAGAAGTAGAAAATTTTAATCAATACTTTAAAAAGCACGGGCTCAACAAAGAGATTAGGGATGTGCTAGCCAAGAGAAAAAGCTTTATCAAAAAGGCCAGCTTTGATGAATTAAGAAACTTTCTTAAAGGGAAGAGCTTTGCCAAAGTTGAACGCCGCGGCAAATATCTTATTGTTGAAGTTAAAAAATCTAATAAGAAAATAGTCTTTCACTTTGGCATGACAGGAAATCTAAGTTTGGCAAAAAGCAAAGAACATATTCCTAAATATGCCCAATTAAGTTTTGTTTTTAAAGATGGTTCAGCCCTCTGCTATAACAATAAGCGCTTGTTGGGAAAAATTTTTCTGGTTGAAGAAGCTGATGGGATAGAAGCGCTTCAAAAAATGGGCCCAGAGCCATCAACCTTATCACAAGAAGATTTTTTAAAAATCTTGAAGCAAAATGAGAAAAGAAACATCAAGGCTTTTTTGATGGATCAAAGCAAGATAGCCGGAATCGGCAATGAGTATTCTGACGAAATCCTTTTTCAGGCCAGAATCAGTCCTCGTTGTAAAATTGATTCGTTGAAGCGGAGTAAAAGGGAACAACTCTATCAGTTAATAGGGTCAGTCTTAAAGAAGGCGATAAAAGTGGGGCCGCCTGGCGGAGAATTTGATGATTCTTGGTTAATCGCTCATCGGGGAAGGGGCGACGATATGAAATGTCCTGATAATAAAAAGCATGAGCTAAAAAAAGAAACTATTGCTGGTCGGAGCTCTGTTTATTGTCCTAAGCATCAGAAATAAAATGATTGTTGGCATTGATGGACACAGCCTAGAAGGCAACAGGACGGGAGTGGGGCGATATCTTAGCGCTATCTTAAACAAGTGGTTAGATTTTGAGCTAGATCCAGCTATCCGTTTTGTCATCTATTTCAAACAAGAGATTCCTAATGACTTTAAAAATAGAGGCAGCCGTTTTGATTCGAAATTACTTAAACCCCCTTTCAATTTTTATAGTACAGCCTTTTTTACGCACTGGCTTTTGCCTCGTGCCGCCAAAAAAGATAAAATTGATATTCTGTTCTGTCCTGGCTATATTGCCCCCATTTTTTATTCAGGAAAAATCGTTTTGACTTTGCATGATATTATCTATGAAGCTCGGCCAGATCTTTATAGCTGGCCTAGCGCTTGGGATAAGATCCTCCTTAAGAAAATCTCCAAAATTTCCGCTAAAAAAGCTAGCCTTATCTTTGCTCCTTCCAAATTCAGCAGGCAAGAAATTATCAGCTATTATCAAGTTAAGAAAGAAAAAGTTTTGGCCATCCCGCTAGCTGCAGAGATTGAGAAGACAAATGACGGAGAAGAAATAAAACGCTTTAAAAAAAGGCTTGGCATCAATAATAGGTTCATCCTTTTCGTAGGTTCAATTTTTAATCGGCGGCATCTCTCCGAAGCTATAGCGGCCTTTAAAATAGCGGCTAGGCGTTTGCCTGATTGCCAGTTTTTGATTGTCGGCAGAAACTACACCGTTCCTTTTGTCGATATAGACGGGGTGATAAGAAAAACTAATGAGAAGTTATCTCGACAGGCGGTTAAGCACGTTGATTATATCAAAGAAGAGTTGACTGCCGCTTATAGCGCGGCCGATCTTTTACTTTGGCTTTCTGATTACGAGGGCTTTGGTCTGCCAGTATTAGAAGCAATGGCTTGCGGTACGCCAGTCGTCACCAGCCAAAAAGCTTCCTTGCCAGAGGTTGCAGGCGAGGCAGCGCTTTATGTCAAAAATAATAAAGAGATTGATAAAATAGCAGAAAAAATTATTCATATCTTAACAGACGAAGAGGCGAAACAGGATTTAATCAATAAGGGAATAGCCAGAGCGCATAATTTTTCTTGGCAAAAATGCGCCAGAAAAACGCTTGACGCTATTTTGTCGAGCGAGTAAAATACGATTGTTGACAATTAAATAAATTATTCCGCGGTAGCTCAGTGGTAGAGCGGTCGGCTGTTAACCGATTGGCCGTAGGTTCGAATCCTACCCGCGGAGCAAGACGGAACGAACAGGGTCAAAACCCCTGTTTTTTCTTTTGTTTATGCCATTTTTGGCAAGTTCGAAAACTTTATTTACCTTAGGCATCCATTCTTCCAAAAATTCAAAGGCTAAAGTGTAGTTTGGCTTTATTTTATCGGCATTTAGGCTAAGGTTCGAAAATACATAGCTTAAAAGCAATCTTCGTTCCTCTGTGCTGGCTTTTTTGCTTTCGTAGATAGCATTGGCTTTAAGAGCGAGTTCGTGGATAGCGTAGCCAGCCTCGTAGTATTGAATATTGTTATTGCTTAGTTTCTCAAGTTTATTAAGAGCGTTTTCTTTATCTTCGGAATACTCCTTAAATTTTTTCTCGTAAAAGTCAGCAGTAATCTTGCCGTCAATTTTATCCTCATAAATCGCTTCTAATCTTTTCTGTGTTTTTTCAATCTGGTTATTAAATTCTTGTCTTTGGGATTGATAATAGTTTATCTGGTCAGCGTGGCTTTCTTTGAGGGCTCTTTCAAGCAGTCGTAAAACTCGTTCATTTTTAGGAGCGACCTTATCAAAATAGGGGAATAATTGCTCTTCAACTTTTTCCTGCCTAATGTAGAGTTTTTTAGAGCAGTTTTCGTATTTCTTATAGGGCGAGTGGTGTCCATACCAGTGTCCTTTTTGATTAGACCAAGTAATTGTTGCTCCGCACTCCTCGCATTTCATTTTTGCCTTAAAAACAGGGTAGTGTTTTTTATATTGCGGGTTGGTAATCTTTCTAACTAATTTCTCTTGAACAACGTCAAAAAAATCTTTTGAAATTAACGCTTCTTGTTTGCCGTCATAAATTTCGCCTTTCCACCTGATTTTTCCGTGATAAAACGGGTCAGAGAGCATATCGTGTATCCTACTTTTTCCTACCTTTTTGTTTTCTCGGTTTCTTAATCCTTCTCGATACATCACTCTAACCAATTCATTAAGCGAGTAATTGCCAGTAGAGTAT
The DNA here is from genome assembly GCA_964556655.1 of uncultured Candidatus Saccharibacteria bacterium. Classification (GTDB taxonomy): domain Bacteria; phylum Patescibacteriota; class Minisyncoccia; order Portnoybacterales; family UBA2143; genus CAZKWY01. The sequence continues at coordinate 4,505 of CAZKWY010000014.1, read as the reverse complement.
AACTCAAATACTTTTTTAACTAATGGAGCTTTTTCTTCGTCAATGATATGGACTTTGTGTCCTTTGTCTCCGATAGTTTTATATCCGAGCGGGGGCTTGGTTGGAAGCCAGCCTTGCGTCAATTTTTCTTTTTGCCCCTTTTTAACTTCTTCTGATAAGTTATTGGTATAAAATCTGGCAATCGCCACTTTCATATCCCAGACCAGATTTTCGTGGGCTTTAGTGTTTTTACTTAAAATAAAATTCTCTTTGACAAAATGAACCTGCCGAGCTTCGCTTTCAGTAATCCAATCACTGACAATAGCGGCGTCTTTTATATTTCTAGTTAATCTGTCTATTTTCTCGCAAAGAATAATCGAAATTTTATTTTTATCAGCATATCCAAACATTTCATTAAAAGTTTTTCTGATTTGTTTGCCACTTGCCGATTCTGAAATTCTAAAAATCTTTGCCGTTTTTAATTCGTTTTTAATCGCATAATCTTTAAGTAATTTTTCTTGGGAATCTAACGAATATCCAGTTTCTTCTTGTTCTCGGCTACTGACTCGGCAATATAGAATTGTTTTATTAATATTTTTCATACTCAAAGGGACGGTCTGGTAGCCCAGTCGCTTGCCACGAGGGTAGCATTACTGGCAGACCGCCCCTTTGGGGTCAGTAATGCCAATAAAAATCTCGTGGCGGATTTATTGCGACTTGGGCTACATTTCAATTATATCATAGTTAAAATTTATTACCAAGTCCTCCAAGCATTTTTATCCAGTTATTGTCCATTTTTCGCCTTAATCTTAAATATCGCTTGTATTTTCTCGTTGGTCTGCCGTTATAGTATTCTAATTTGACTTCATCGTATGCTCTTTCAACATCTGGCTCGCAAAGTGAACCTGCTTTAAATCTGCCACCTTGAAATTGTGCCTGATAAGCGACTTCAGCACAATGTCGGCAACCAAACCAATTACCAACACTATAAAGCATTCCGACCCGCCGTCCGCAATAGATTCCATTTTTTGTAAGATTGCATTTAAACCAATACCTTTTGCCACCATAATTACAAGGAGTGGTTATGAGAGGGATTTTATATCTCATATCTGTTTTTTCTTTAGACCAATAGTTGGTGGTAGTGTATATTAGTTCAATATGGTTTGTTTCTTCTGTCTCTGCCTTGTCACCGCTTGTTTGAACATAGAAATTTATATTATTTTCCCAATCGCCACGAGTCCATTTAATTCCGCCGTACTGCCATAATTCTTCTTGTGGTAAATAGCCCTGTTTTTTTAACCAGAAAATACTTAATCTATTTGATTGTTCAGCTATTGCTCTTGTCATAAATGCTTTTAAGACCAGCCGAAATCATTAGAGTTTATAATGCTAATTTTTAGTGTCTAACTTAAATGATTGGCTTAAAAAAAAGATAAATCGTTAGTTTTAATTGATTTAATTAAATCTCTGTTTTTCTACAAAATAAAATAGTTTTTATAGTTTAAAAAGATTATCTTAAATCCATGAAAATCCACTAAATAGATAACTTTTACTTTATAGGCAAACTATTATATTACTTTATAGTTAAATATAATAGTTATTTTATATAATTAACTATATATAGTTATATATATAGTTATATATATAGATTAACTTTAATCTTTAAGGTCAAATTGCTTTTTATAATGTTCGTTTCTTTGCTTATAAAATTCTTCCCAAATCAATTTTTCTAATTCTTGCCATTCTTCTTTATTGGGCATAAAAAAGATTGGATGATATTTGCCACCAGAATCTTGATAAGATGGGGGAGTTAACCATAATTTATCTCCTTTATCGTTTTCATATTCAGATTCCATTATTCTGAATCCTCTAATCACAAAATCTAAAAAATCAACGCCAATTATTGCTTTTAATTTTTTATGCTCAATGAATTTTATTTTTATCTGAATCTCTTCTATTTTAATTTTCATAGTAATTTATATAGTTTGAGTCGTCATAGAGACGAAGCAATGCTATATGAGCTTAATTTGTTTATTTTTGGTTGTCCTCAAGGTCATTTGTTAAATCCCAGAGATGAGATAATATAGCTTTTTTATCTTTTTTATCGTAGTCATCTTTTTCAACTAATTTATTAAACCAGCGATGAATTGTTTGCCTACTAAATTTCTGTCCTGTTATTGCTTCAGCGAAGCAAATGTACGAACTCCAAGAATGATTCTTTTTTGTGATGTTATTAAATCTTCTTTCTAATGATTTCATAATTATGTTAACTTAATTAATCTCTTTTTTAAGACATTCAAAGATCTTTTTTTATAGCTTCCAGAGAATTTCTCTTTTGGGGTGGGGAAAGATTATTTCGATGATATATTTTTGCTAATAAGTCAAAGTAGCCGACAAGAGTGCGAGTAATTTCTAATGCTTCAGCTTGAGTTATGTTCTGTCCGTAATCTTCTTTCAGAATCTTTTGCATTTCTTTAATTGTTGCTTCGCTTATGGTCATAATTATTTCTCGCCATATAATCTCGTTTTAATTGTTCGTAAGGCGTTAAAGTATAATTGAGGCTCACAATTTGCTTGTCCTCGCCAAAAAATAGCCACAAGCTTGTCGGTTTGAGCATCTTTTTTGAAGATGAAAAAAGATTTTTTTCCTTTTTTTGGTCTCTCAATAGTCTCTAATGGATAATGAAGAAATAAAAAAGCGGCAAGAGACAAATCCGCTATTCGTAGAGAATTATTTTCTTTTAAGGTTTTATTAGTCATGTTCATTTTTTGATTTTAATAAAATAAAAAAACCGTAGCATTATTGCTACAGTAAAATATTTTCTAGTATCTCGAAACTACATTTAAACAGGGCTACTTAAATGTTACATAGATTTTTCTCTAAGTTTTTTTTGACGTGTTATAACTGTTCTAATAACATCGGGGTCAGTTTCAATATCAGATATTTTTTTCAATAATCTTTTTATTATATCCTCTTTTCGTAAATTATAATTAATTTCTGGATCTTTTTTTTGCAATATTTTGTATAATTTATTCTTGGGGTATTTTGCTAGATGATAAATAATAGAATCTCTATCTTTATTGGGACTGGTTCTGATTCTTTTTATAGGCAGAAGTTTATGTTCTTCTCTATATTTCTTTTGTAAATACTTAATCATTCGGCGTTCTTCTTCAACAAATCTTTTTATATCTTTAATACTAGAGTTGATGCCAATTTTTAGTGTAATTGGTCCATCGGTGTTACAACTTTCATATGATAGTTCGCATCCTGTTAAGTTTGTATTGCTAACATTTATTTCTCCTCTAACTAAATAAATAAACATTGCATAATCACCAAATTCGTTTGGAACTCTTATATTTTTTTCGCACTTATCAATATATTCCTTAATACACTGAAGTTTACTTTTGGAAATATTTTTAAAAAACATATTAACTTTTGATTTGTCTATTAGACCTTTTATGGGAACGTTGATTTTTTTTCTATATTCTGCAGTTAACTCTTGAAAGTCTTTTCTTATAATTGTCCGATACCATAGTTCCTCGGCCTTTGGATTTCTTATTTTCATAGTAATTTAGTTTAATAATCATTGTAATTTTCTTTATTCTACCTCATTTCAAGCCATTTTTCAAGTTTACTCGAATTGTCAAGTGTTGCTTAATTCTTAATTTTATGCTACTTTAATTTTAGGAGGAATTAATATGAAAATGAAAAACCCAAAAACCAAAAACGGAATTTGGGAGGAAAATAAGACTATTTTTAAATAGCACAGATTATCTGTGTTTTTTTTATTTTATGAAAAAACAAATTACAATTTTATTGTTTATCTCAATATTTTTAATATTGTTTCCTAATTTTTCGATAGCAACAGTCTCACAAAATAGTTTAAAAAGTGTTGTTAGAATTATTTGTACTACTGAAGAAGGAACGTGGAGTGGATCGGGCATGATTATTACCAACGATGGATATGTACTCACTAACAAGCATGTTATTTCTAGTGACAGTGGTAATATCTATTCTGGATGTTCTATTGGTATTACCAATGATGAATTTTCAGAGCCTGTTTTTTCTTATACTGCAAAAACAATAATTGCCGCAAGTGGTGCAGATTTAGCTTTGTTAAAAATAAATTCAACAAAAACTGATTTCAATTATTCTAGTGTTTTTCTTTATTATTTACCTTCGCAGGGTACTGAAATCAAAGCCCTTGGATATCCGTTAATGGGTGGTGATAAAATAACCTATACTAATGGTTATGTAAGTGGTGTTATAGGTAGTCAAGAAGATTTAGGTAGCTTTTTTATTAAGGCTGATCTTAAACTTGATGCTGGAAACTCTGGTGGACCATCGTTTACAAATGCAGGAGAATTTTTAGGAATAAATAGTGCCGTATTAGCTGGTAAATATAATTCTTTAGGCCTTATCATTCCAAGTACTACTATTTTTGATTTTTTACGAGTTAATTCTTATGATTATCTGTAAGAATAGCTCGCGTTGTTAACACTTTTAGGATAAAGTATTAACAACA
>CAZKWY010000013.1:0-20551 GCA_964556655.1 uncultured Candidatus Saccharibacteria bacterium | reverse complement strand
GTCCACAAAGAGTGAACGCTTGGCAGCGAGTCTTTCTGCTCTTCAGAGCTTAGTGATATCATAAAACATAATGACACAGAATGCAACAAAAATTAAATACTTCCTTTATGCCAGATATGCCAGAAAATCATCCGAAAGCGAAGACAGACAAGTTCAATCCATTGACGACCAAATAAGTCGGCTAAAGCAACTTGCTACTGATTTAAATTTGGATATTAAGAAAATTTACACTGAATCAAAATCAGCCAAGAAACCAAATAACCGCCCTATCTTTGATGAGATGATACAGAGAATTGAGAATAAAGAAGCCGAAGGAATTTTATGCTGGCAAATAAACCGATTAACTCGCAATCCGATTGATAGCGGCAAATTGAGCTGGTTATTACAACAAGGAATACTCAAATCAATCCAGACCATAGACCGCCAATATCTTCCCGATGATAATGTTTTGCTTTTCAATGTTGAAAGCGGAATGGCTAACCAGTATATCTTGGATTTAAGAAAAAATGTAAAAAGAGGCACAGAAAGCAAACTACAAAAGGGCTGGAAACCAAATCTTGCTCCGCTCGGTTATCTTAACGACAAAGCGGAAAAAACAATCATCAAAGACCCTGAAAGATTTAATCTTATTCGCAAGATGTGGGATTTAATGCTTACGGGCAATCACACGCCGCCAAAGATTTTAGATATTGTTAATAACAAATGGGGCTTTAGAACCAGAAAGTTTAAGAAAATCGGTGGCAAAGAATTATCCAGAAGCGGAATTTATAAAATTTTTACCAATATCTTTTACGCTGGCGTTATTAACTACTGCAACATCCAATATCAAGGCAAACACGAACCAATAATAACGCTGGAAGAATTTGACCGAGTTCAAATGCTTTTAGGGAGGAAAGGAAAGCCCAGACCGCAAAAACACCATTTTGCTTTTACTGGATTTATCCATTGCGGAGAATGCGGCTGTCTGCATACCGCAGAGACCAAAAAGAAACTCATCAAAAGCATTGGCGAGATTAAAACATACACTTATTATCACTGCACCAGAAAAAAGAAGGATATTAAATGTTCCCAAAAGAAATTCATCCGAGAGGACGAGTTAGAACTGCAAATTGAAAAAGAATTGGAAAAATACACTATTCTGCCAGAGTTTCTGAATTGGGCTTTGGAAGGGTTAAATAATAAAAATAACACAGAGATTGAAGACAGGACAAAGGTCTATGAAATGCAACATAAAACAATAAGCCAGACCCAAAATGAATTGGATGAACTGACTAAAATGAGATACCGCTTATTGATTGACGATGAGACCTTTCTTAAAGAGAAAAATGGACTTCAAACTAAAATCAGTCAATTAAAAAGCAAATTAAGAGAAACCGAAAAAAGAGCTGAAAAATGGCTGGAACTAACTGAAAAGACCTTTAACTTCGCTACCTACGCTCGCCACAGCTTCATTAAAGGCGACTTAGAGACCAAAAAGGAGATATTGATGGCATTAGGTCAGAACCCGACCATAAAAGACGGAAAACTCACTATACAAGGCAATAATTGGCTACAACCTATCGCTAAAGGTTATCCTGCCTTAGAAAAAGAATATCTAAGGTTAGAACCAGCCAAAAACCGCACCAATAAAGCAAAAAACGAGCAGTTATGCTCGCTTCGTGCACAGTGGCTGGGGAGGCAGGATTCGAACCTGCGCATCATGGATCCAGAGTCCATTGCCTTACCGCTTGGCTACTCCCCAAAATTAAAAAATAGCTTTAAAAGCTAAACAAAGAAAGCTGTTAGAGATTTTACTCTTCAAGATATCTTCTTACAGCAATAAGGCTGCTTACGGTCCCAAGAATTATCCCTATCCCTACCTGAAACAAAAGCAAAGCAAAAAAATTAACCTGCAAAAAAGAAAACAGATTAGTGCCAGGAAGATAACTGTCAATCTTTGGCGAAACATACCATAAAAGAGGATAAAGAATAAGCATTGACAATAGAGCAGAAACAACGCCGTAAAGAGCTCCTTCGACAACAAAAGGGCCGCGCACAAACCAATTGCTGGCTCCTACCAACTGCATAATTTTAATCTCCTTGCGCGAATTGTAAATAGTTAAACGAATTGTGTTAAAAGCTACTAGCACTGCTACTACGGCTAAAATACCAAAAACGACCAAGCCTACCTGGCGAATATTGGAAGTAATACCAGAAAGACGGGCAATCACTGATTCGTTCTCAAAATAGTTTATTTTATCAATAACTTTCCCGTACTGCCCTTTATTTAGGAAATCAACGATAACTCCGTACTGCGAAGCCTGCTGGGCTTTAATATTTAGGCTAGCCTCTAAAGGATTATTATCTAACTCCTCCAAGCTCTGGATAAGTACTTCGTTGCCTTGGTGTTTTTCTTTGAACCTGCCTAGGGCCATCTCGCGCGAGACATATTCTACGCTGCGCACCTCGTCTAATCGCGCCAATTCTTCTCTTACTTCGGTAATTTCTTCTTCTTCAGCGCCAAGATTAAAATAGACGCTAATATCAATTTTGTCCTCTAGGTTGACGATCAAAGAATCCACTAAGACATTGATTAAAAGCAAACTGCTAATGCCCAAAATAGTCAGAGTCATAATAGAAACAGTTGCCGAGGAAAGCCACTTGTTTCTCCAAAAGCTCAACCAGCCAGCTTTAATAATGCGCCTTAAAGAAGTAAGCATAAATTTAAAAATAAGTCCGACTAAGCATTAATTTCCATGCCTGCCAGCTTTAGAATAAAATATATTTTCCCCTAGGATCATCTTTGATAATTCTTCCTTTGTCCAAAGTAATAACCCTGCGATCTAGACCGTTAATGATGTCACGGTCATGGGTAGAAAGAATGACTGTCGTGCCTAGCTCGTTAATTTTCATCAAGAGACGAATAATTTCCCATGTATGGAGAATATCCAAATTGCCTGTTGGTTCGTCAGCAATAAGCACTTCCGGACGATGAGCTAAAGCGCGCGCGATAGCAATTCTTTGTTTTTCTCCCCCGGAAAGCTGATGGGGGAAATGCTCTGCCCTCTCTAAGAGATCAATCAATTTCAAAAGCTGGGGGACATCACGCTCTATCTCTTTATTTGTTCTTCCACCGGCTTCCATAGCAAAAGCGATATTTTCATAAGAAGTTTTTTCCGGCAAAAGCCGAAAGTCCTGGAAGACCATTCCTATTTTTCTTCTCCAAAGAGGCAAGTCTCTGTCAGGAATTTCACTAAGATTGTTATCGCCCCAAAAAACTTTTCCTTGGGTAGGTAGCTCCTCTCTAATTAAAAGCTTAATCAAGGTAGATTTGCCCGCGCCAGAACGTCCAGCAACAGAAACAAATTCCCCTTCTTCGATTTTTAAGTTAACCTCATCTAGCGCCTTACAGTTAGGCAGATAGATTTTAGAAACTTTTTTAAATTTTATCATGCTGTTTTTAAATAATTAGAAGGCCAGAACTAATCAAGGAGCTATTTCTTTCGCGTTTTAACAAATTTGTCCAGTCCTCCTTCAAGAACTGCCTTGGGATTACCCGATTTAACACCCGTCCGATGGTCCTTCACCATTTGATAAGGATGAAGCACATAGGAGCGTATTTGACTACCCCATTCGGCATTGCTAATCTCGCCCCGCAATCTAGCTCTTTCTTCTTCGCGCGTCTTTATTTGATACTGGTAAAGCTTGCTGTAAAGAAGATCCGTGGCCCGCCTCTTGTTTTCTCCTTGTAAGCGTTCGCTCTGGCAAGCCGCTGTCAGGCCAGTAGGAAGATGGGTTATCCTTACTGCCGACTCTGTCTTGTTGACATATTGACCGCCTGGTCCGCTAGCTCGATAAGTTTCAATTTTTAAATCTTCCGGCCTAACATTAACTTTTTTGATTTCTTCCAATTTAGGCATTACGTCTACCAGAGCAAAAGAAGTATGGCGTAAATTGTTGGCATTGAAAGGAGAAAGCCGCACCAAGCGATGAACTCCGGCCTCGCTTTTTAAAAAACCGTACACGCTAGGAGATTCTATTATTAGAGTAGCGTTTTTAATTCCTGCTTCTTTGCCTTCTTTAATTTGCGCTACTTTCGCCGACCAGCTTTTCTTTTTGGCAAAACCAAGATACATCTTTAAAAGCATTTCCGCCCAATCTTGAGCGTCTATCCCGCCAGCGCCAGCATAAATAGCAATAATCGCGTGACAATGATCGTATTCCGAATGACTATTCTTTTGATTTTCTTTTTCATTCATGGCTATTTTAACAATATCTTTTACTAAAGGCAAACTACGCTTGAGCCAGTAGAGGGATTCGAACCCCCGACCTACGCGTTACGAATGCGTTGCTCTGCCACCTGAGCTATACTGGCAAATTATTGCAATTGGCCGCCGTTAGCCATATGCCTCTAAAAATTTTCAGCCGGAGCGGTGAACGGGACTTGAACCCGTGACCTTCTGCTTGGGAAGCAGACGTTCTGCCAACTGAACTACCACCGCTTTTTACGGAACAAAAAAATATTCCCACCACCGCCAATAATTAACTGTTTCTTCTTCCTCTTTTGAAGAAGGACTTTCTAAAACGTCTTTTCCCTCTTCAGGCGTTAAATTATCAGGCAGAATAACCACCTTTTCCCCGGGCTTTTTAAGATTAAACCTTAAACGAGCCTCTTTCTCTAAGTGAGATTCCTCTTTTAAATAGTCCATTAGTTTTGCCAGCTGATGATTGCGCCCCTCTAGCTTCTCTGTTTCGGCTTTCAGCTTTTCTATTTCCTGAGAAAGATGATGCTTGCGATAGGTTTCGCGAACAAAACTAATCGCTAAAAAAATTAGAAGAAAGCTGACAAAAGAAAGAAAAAGTTTTGAACTTAGCACTCTTTTGATAGGTTTTTTGCTAAAATGAGACATGCTATGGTATAATACTACTTTAAAATTATCTTTCTGGCAAATCTTATGAAGCAGTCAGCTAAAAGAAAATCTTTTAGGGTTATCTGGGTTATTCTCGCCAGCTTGGTAATTATCAGCATGGTTTTCTTTTTAATGATCCCCTTGTTTTAAGGCCCTTAAAAAGACTTCTTGAGGGATATTAATCCTACCTTTTTCTTTCATCTTTTTCTTGCCTTTTTTCTGCTTTTCCAAAAGTTTTTTCTTGCGCGTATAGTCCCCTCCGTAAAGATGACCGATAACATCTTTGCGCAAGGCGCGAACAGTTTCGCGAGCGACAATTCTTCCTCCAACCATGGCTTGAATAGGAACAGCAAAAAGCTGGGGAGGGATAGCCTCTTTTAAGCGCCCGACCAGAGAACGAGCCGCCTGGTAAGCCCTGCTTTCGTGGACAATCCGAGAAAAGGCAATAACTTTTTCCCCGCCTACCAGAATATCCATTTTGACCATCTCGGCCAGCCGATAATCAGCTGGCTCATAAGCAGCAGAAGCATAACCCGCGGTGCTGTTTTTTAGTTTATCATAAAAATCTATTACTATTTCGCTTAAAGGAGCCTCATACTTAAGAAGGACGCGATCGCTAGAAAGATATTCCATATCTTGGTATGTTCCCCGACTGCTTTCTAAAAGCTTCATGACAGTTCCTAGGTATTGGCTGGGAGTAATAATTTCTAAAGCGACCCAAGGCTCTTTTATTTGGCTAATATGATCCTCTGAAGGAAGTTCAGAAACAGAAGCCGCTTCTCTTTCTCTTCCATCTTTAAGAACCACCTTATAATTAACCGAAGGCGCGGTTAAAACAAGATTAAGACTATGCTCTCTTTTGAGTCTTTCAGAAACAATTTCCAAATGAAGCATGCCTAAGAATCCGCAGCGGAAGCCTCTTCCCAAACCTTCGCACGACTCAAGTTCAAACTGCAAAGCGGCATCGCTTAATTTCAATCTTTCTAAAGCATCTTTTAAAAGATCGTAATCATCCGCTTGGGCAGGATAAAAACTAGCGAAAACCATCGGCTTTGGCTCTTTGTATCCTGCTAGCGGTTTGGTCTGGCCAGAAGTTTTTTCTAAGACAATAGTATCTCCCACTCGACAAAGCTCAATATCCTTTAAGCCAGTGGCCAAATATCCGATTTCTCCTGCTTCTAATGTTTCTTTTTTAATAAGGGCGGGGTTAAAAACGCCTGTCTCCAAGACATCTGCCTGCGTCTTCGAAGCCATCATTTTTATTTTCTCTCCTGTGCTAATTTTTCCGTCTATGATCCTAAGATAAGCGACCACTCCTTTGTAGGCATCATAATCTGAATCAAAAATTAAAGCACGAGCCGGCAAATTAGGCGCGCCTTGAGGAGACGGCACTTGCTCGATGATTCTTTGAATAACTTTTTCTACATTTGTTCCCTCTTTGGCAGAAATTTTAATAATATCTTTCGGCTCAATCTCTAAGAGACGGCTTAGCCCTTCGACCGCTTCTTCTGTTCTGGCATGAGGCAAATCAATCTTGTTGACTACTGGGATAATGACCAGTGACTGCTGTTGAGCCAAATGAAGATTGGCCAGCGTCTGCGCCTGCACCCCTTGACTAGCATCTACTAAAAGGACCGCCCCTTCTACAGCTGCCAGACTGCGGGAAACTTCGTAAGAAAAATCAACATGGCCGGGGGTGTCGATAAGGTTAAGGACAAACTCTGCTCCAGCCAGCTCATATTTCATTCTGACCGGCTGAAGTTTAATAGTAATGCCTTTTTCTTTTTCCAATTCCATCATATCCAAAAATTGGGCATGCATTTTTCTTCCCTCCACAGTCTTGGTCAATTCTAAAAAACGATCCGCTAAGGTGGACTTGCCGTGGTCAATATGGGAAATGATGCAAAAGTTTCTAATTTGAGATTTCTGAAGAGTCATTTTTTTTTCTTCTCTTAATAAATAGCATGGAAAGGAAGGGTTTTAATTCCCTTATCCCCAAAAGGCGCGCGGAAGCCAAATAAATCAATACTCCGCCTAGGCCAGAAGACAGCCCCTGAAGAAAAAGCCTTGAAAAATTATTCGGTTCTATTAATAGAGCAAATCCATCACGGAGATAAAAAGCTCCTGCGCCAGCCAGTAAAGAAGCAATCAGCATTTTCAAAAAAGAGATTGCTAGAACGCCCTCTTCTAAATGACCTATTTTTTTCTTAAGGGCGGCAAAAAGCAAAGCTAAATAGACTAAGCTGCCCAAAGAAAAGCCCATGGCCAGTCCCGCTACTCCGAATTCCCGCGAAAGAAACCAAGCCGCTAACAAGCGGCTGGCATTAGCCACTAGACCAAGCCAGAAAGGCATCCATGCGTTCTCCCGAGCAAAAAAAGCGCGCAAGAAAAGAAGGATCAGTCCCTCAACAAACAAAGCCGGCGATAAAAAAGCGAGCGTCGAGGCAGTCATTTCAATGTCTTGAGCGCCAAATCTTCCTGTCCCCAGGATAATGCTGACAATTTCCTGGCTAAGAACAATAAAAAGAACCGAGGCAGGCAAAGTAAAAAAAACTATCTGCCGCGCCGTTAAAGAAAGCGTCTTAACAAATTTCTTATCATCTTTTTTCTGCGCCGCTTCAGAAAGCTTAGGGAAAGCAGCCAGAACAAAAGAAATGCCAAAGATGCCCAAAGGAAAGCTCCAGATATTCTCGGAAAGATTGTAGGCGGTAATACTGCCAGCTGTCAAAAGAGAAGCAAGAATAGTCATCATCCAAAGGTTAATCTGAGAAAGAGAGAGCCCTAAGACACGCGCCGGCATTAAAGAGAACATTCTTTTTGCTCCTTCAAACCTAAAGTCAAAAACAGGCCGCCAGCGATAACCGCATAAATAGACTGTAGGAACCTGAACCAAAAGATGGAGCAAAGACCCTAAAACAACTCCGTAAGCCAAACCCATCAGACCGAAGTAGTCTACTAAAAAAACGGCTCCTATGATAATAGCTAGATTGTATAAAATGGGAGATAAAGAATAGATTAAAAACCTTTGGAAGCTGCGCAAAATACTGCCGAGGACAGTGCTCAGACCAAGCAGGATAGGGCTCAAAAACATTACCCGCGTTAATTTCACCGCTAAAGCAAGCTGTTCTTCGCTAAAGCCGGGGGCTACCAAGCCAACCAGCCGGGGAGCCAAGATAATTAGAATCAAGCTTACAGCAACCATTAATAAGGCAAGTAGATTTAAAATACTGCTTGCTAAATGCCAGGCTTTTTTTCGTTCCTTCTCTACTAAATAGCCGAGAAAAACCGGAATAAAGCCTGCTGAAATAGCCCCTAATACCAACAAAGAATAGACTAAATCCGGGACACGAAAGGCGGCATAATAAATATCCAGCTCATACCCTGCTCCAAATCTTCCAGCCAGCACCCTGTCTCTTACCAGGCCCAGCAAACGACTAATCAAAGAAGCCGCTCCCAAAATGATCGCAGCGGCCGTTACAGTTTTTGATTTTTTATTTAATAATGATTTAATCATTCATCAGGCTGTTTTTAAAGCTCAAAAGCAGCGCCGAGAAAACGATCTCTCTTAAGATCTCCTTGCCAAACAGCTTCGCCATTAGCAGGCCGCCATTCGTCAGGATAACTCCAAGAAACATGCCATTCTTGGGGAAAAGTCATCAAATGCTTAAAATCATTCTCCAAAGAGCCTAACTGCTTTTGAACTAATAAACTATAACTGTCTGACGATTTGGTCAAGTCTATCTTAAAAGGCAGCTTGTATTTATAGACAAGAACCACTTCTTCGCCAGGACTAAGATAGACCCAATTGCCAAAAACAGTCTTGTCGTTTTCTTCGGCAATGCGGGTGTTGGTGGAGGGATCAATAATCATTTTGTTTTCTATAGAAGCAACTAAAGGATCTTGGCTAAAGCCGTAAGCTTGATAATCAATAGGCGGCTGGTAATTTTCGAAAGTTTGCCCCCGCACTGAAATAAGCTCTGCCCCCAAAGGAAGATAAACTCTTAAATAATTAGCGTTGACACGATTCCACCACTCATAATCCTCATTTCCCCCCCGATGACGGCGACGAACAGTTAAGGTGTCAATGATAGAGCCGTCTTCTTGAATCTCTGTCTGATGTTCGATGGATTCCTCAATAACTCTGTCTGTTTTATAACCGTTAATGTTAGAGGAAACTACGCTAAGAAAATCTTTTTCTGTTTCTAAAAGCTTTCCCGCCCAACCTTCTTTTTCCATCACCTGTTCTAAAGCAGGATCTTTGAAGTAGGCAAGAATATGTTTTTCTGAAAGGGCATTGAAAATAATTTCGAAGGCTTGTTTCTTTTTCTCTGAAGAAAGTTCGTTGATTTTATCGATGAAAAGAGGGGCAAAATCCGCTAATATTTTTTTGGGCTGATTAAGCTCTTTGTCATAGTCAACCTCCACTTCATATTGGACAAGTTCAACGAAATTATCAGCCGACAAAACAACTCCATATTCTGGCATAGCAATAGGACCAGTAATTTCTAAAATTCGCTCTGCTACCGTAGGAGTAAAGCTAATTACTCCGCTTACTGTCGGACCGCCAGTTTTTTCGTAAAACCAAGCGATTTTTTCCGCCGAGGTAGGCCAATCAGCAAACCAGTTAGCATCATGCATAGACCAAGCTGTACTTACTTTCTGTATCGGACGAGGCGGAATAATCTTTTCATGCAACTGACCGTCCGCGTTAAAAACGCCCTCAATTAAAAGATCTGAAATAGTGCCTCGATCTAGAGTCACCAGTCCGTAGGTGCCAATAAAGCCCCCCGTTGCTCTAAGCTCGCTGTTGTTTTGAAAAACCAGCAGATATTGGCGCGGATTGTTGTGGCCAAGAATTTTCAAAAAAGCGTTTGACCAATCAGCTGCCTGGGAGAGCATTTCTTCTACCAGAGGGAGATCGCTTTTTAGAAAACTGACTCCCTCCCGAATGTCTTCAGGCAAAGAAAGCACTTCTACTTGGCCTAATTCTTTAGTTGCAAGACGAATATCGGCCAGTCCGTTAATCAATCCTATTCGCCCTTCGGCTATTTTATCAGTCAGCGAATGATCTTCCTCAACGGCAAGAAGATGGCCGTCATTTTTTTCAGGAAGACTCATTAGGCCAAAAAGATTTTCTGAAGCAAATATCCCTACTGCCGAAGACATATGTTGGCCAGCTTTGGCTAAATTTTCCCCGACTTTAACTAGATGATTGCCTGAAGAAACTTCTTCTGCTCCAGGAAGATTATCAATAATATTTAAAGTAATCTGGCCCAATTTGTTAATTTCCTGCCGCGCCTTGAAAAAATTTTCATGCGCCGAACTAAAATTATTTTCCGCCCCCTGCCAGTCTGCCTCTTTTAAAGAATTTTTGGCCGCCATTAATCCTTGATAGGCAGAAAAGCTATTACTTAAAGCATTTTCCTTAATCAACAACCCTTTGCTTAGCCAAGCGCTAACCGGAATAACGAGAGAGATAATAACGCCAGCAAAAACGAACCCTAGCCAACCTCTTTTTCTTTTTTTTGTCTCTTTTAAAGAGAAGTTGCTTCCAGCTTTATTTCTCTCCAGCCGTTTTTTAAAAAGATTTTCTTCGGCCGGCGTAAAAGGCCTTTTGGCAATCTTAGCAGTCTGAACGGTAAAAAGATCGCTTTTCCCCTTTTCTGCCTCAGCTAATTCCCAATCAATTTCTTCTTGCCTAAGAGGCTCTCTTTTTTCTTTTTTGACGGTTTTAGTTTTAATTTGGCAAGGAGGCTCTTTTCTAATTCTATCGGGATGGAAATAGAATTTTTCTAAGTCGTAAATTTTATCACGCTGATTGTCTCCCGCAATGGAAAAATAGTCTTGAGAAATTTCCTCCCAGCTTTTTTCTGGTTTTTTCTGTTCTTTTTTTAAAAAAAGCTTTTTAGAAGAAAGATTATCATTTTTAATTTTTCTCTTTGCTGGTTTTTTGTTTCTGCCTTCTACTGTCTTATTAGCAAAAGAAGCTTGCGTCATTTCTTCTTCTAGATCAAACTTCTCCAGCTCTTGAAGAATTTCTTCTCTGCTTGGCAATCCGCCAAGGCAGGAAACCGATTCTTCCGCTAAAGACGCTTTTGAAGCTTCCTTTTTAGAAGAATCAGCCAGTGGCTTAGAGGAAAAGGCCAAGTTTATTTTTTGGGGAATCTCGCTTTCCTTTTCGTCCTTATGTTCTATCTCTATTCCATTATTTTCCTCTTTAGGCAAAGAACTTTTTAAAGTATAGGCGCTTAGGTCAACCGTCTCGTTAACTTTATTTATTTTTTTCAAATCTAAAACTCCTCCCTCAGTAACGGGCTTGATATCAAAGAGAACTTTTAAAATATTTTTCTTAGAAGAAGAGCGGCCTGAAGCCATAAAAACCTCCATTAAGATCAAAAAAATATTTCAGCAAAAGCAGATAACACAAAATGCCTGAACAGTCAGGTTTTTAAATTATACCATACCTTAATCGACCTTAACATGTGGAAGAAAGACCCGTAAAAAACTAGAAAGCCTTTTTAAATGGGACAGATTCGTAAATATTTTTAATTTCTTCGGCCATTTTTTGCCAGCTGTAAAGTTTGATCCTTTTAAACCCTTCTTGGACAAGTTCCCGGCGGCATTTTTCATTCTCTAAAGCCATTTTAATTTTTTCCTTGATATCAGAAATCTCTTCGGGATTAAAATAGGCTGCCGCCGGCCCTAAAATTTCTGGCAGGCAAGAGGCATTAGAGCTGGCTACCGGCAAACCATAGGCCATAGCCTCCAAGGGGGGCAAGCCAAAGCCTTCAAAAAGAGAGGGGAAAACATAAAGCTCGGCGCAGCGATAAAGAATGGCTAATTCACGATCTGAAACAAAATCGGTAAAAATTATCTGATGTCGCCTCAAAAGATCTGGCTCAACTTTCTTTTTCAAACAACGATAAAAATAGTCTTCTTCGCCTACTAAAACCAAAGAAAGGCTCTCCTTCTCTTTGAGCAATTCATTAAAAGAAAAAACCAACCGTTCCAAATTTTTGTGAGGATAAGCGTTGCCTACGTATAATAAATAGGGACGTTCAATATGATATTTTTCTAAAAAAGAGAGTCGCCTTTTTTCTGTTTGCGATTTTCTTCCCCTCATTCTTAGAATAGAAGGAACACCTTCATAAACTACTTTGATTTTATTTGGATTAATTTTTTGGGAAGCAAAATGGCTGATAACATCCTGCTTAGTGTAGCAGCATACAGCGATGATTTTTTCCGCTCTTTTAACTGCTCTGTTGATAATAATCTGATAACCCTTGTTTTTAATCCAATACCTTAAAAAGCCTGTTAGCGAAGCGCGACGCGTGGGAAACCTCTTTAAGATAAGATCGTGAATAGTAATGACAAAAGGACGAAAGCAAAACAAAGGGACATTAAAATGAGGGAAATGAATCAAATCCAAATTCTCCCGCCACATTTTCATCGGCATAAAAAACTGCTCTTTTAAAGTATACCAATGACAATCCGCTAAAACTTTTTTAAAGTTGCTTCGGCTTGGCTCATACTCGTGCCAGTTGTCTTTTTTAAGAAAAATAATATATTGATTATGATGGTCTATTTTTTCTAAGTTTTTGACCAGCTTTTCGACATACCTTCCCAGCCCTTTTTGGCGAGGACCGTAAAAACGCGCGTCAATGCCTATTCTTTTTACTTTTTTGTCTGGCTTTTTTATTGACATATATAATTATAGCTTACATAATTAGAGAAGGCACAATAAACTAACAATAAAAAAGGAGGATAGCAATGGAGAATCTGAGCCTAGCTCTAGAAATTGTTAAAACGATTTTTGGGGCATCATTCCTCGGAGCGATTGCCGCAAAGATTCTCTTCCATTCTTTTAGCCCTTTGTCGACTTTAGCCAGCAAAGGCCGAAAGATGGCCAGAACAATTCTGCGCCATAGCTAGCCTTCAAGCGGCCTATTAAATAGGCCGCTTTTTTATGAAGCAATAGCTTTAGCTGTTTTGCGAGCGCATTCCTGCCAAGAAAATTTCTTTGCTTGGTTCCTGCCCTCCTTAACTAATTTTTCTTCTAATTGACGATTAGTTAAGACTTCTTCTATTGCCCAAGCCATTTCGTCAATAAAAGAAACATCCACCATAAGACCGGCTTTTCCTGCCACTTCGGGCAAAGAAGCGCTAGAGGAAGTAATCACTGGCACTCCACAAGCCATAGCCTCCAAGGGCGGAAAACCGAAACCCTCAAAGAAGCTTGGATAAACAAACAATTTCGCCAGCGAATAAAGAGCGGGCTTATCTTCTTCTTCAATAAAACCAGGCAAAAAAATATCCGGCGAATATTTTGATCGGCTGACTGCCTTAAAAATATCTTGGCAAAGCCATCCTCTCGCCCCTGCCATTACTAGTTTGAGATCGCAAAACGAAGAGGGGTTTTTTTCTTTAGCCAGCTCGAAAGATTTGATCAATCCTAAAAGATTCTTGCGAGGCTCAATAGTGCCAAAATAGAGAATGAAATTTTTCGGCAAGCGATATTTTTCCTTTACTTTTTTTAGATAAGAAAGATCTGTCCTGTCCTGCTTTAAAAAAGACTCTGCCACGCCTAGATAAATAACCTCTATTTTTTTCTCGTCAATACCATAAAGATTGACTAGATCTTCTTTGGTAGAATGAGAAACCGCAATAATTTTATCCGCTCTTAGCGCTTCGCGCCGGGCGTTCATTAAAAAGCTCTGCCAAAGGCGCTTGCGCCAAGAAAAAAATTCCGGGTAGCGCTCAAAAGAAAGATCGTGGAAAGTATTGATTTTGCGACAAGAGCCAGAAACAGGCGCCAGAAAAAAATGGGGGTTAAAATAAACTTCCGTTCCTCCTATCAGTTTGTCTATTTTAGGATAGCTCAGACAGCGCGCGGAAACAAAGAAAAAACGATTAGGAATCCTAAAATCCATGATCCTGACATTGGGGAGGTCCATCCAGCGATAATGAGGCTTTCTTTTTAAAAAACCATTATAAAAAAGACGAACGTTAAGAGAAGGCTCAAGAGGCAAAAGGTGTTTTAAGAGATTAATCGTATACTCTTCTACGCCGGTCCGCGTCCCCCTTGTCAGCACCCGGATGTCTATTCCCAAGTTCATGTTTTATAGAAAGAATTAATAAAATCCCGCATATGGCTTCGAAAATTTTCTTCGTCAAACCGCGCAGCTTTTTCTTTGATCAAAAAAGAGTCAAAACGGCTTGGCTCAAAAGAAAGCAGTGTTTTCTTTAATGAGGCTGGCGTTTGTTCTCTGAAGAAAAGACCGGTTATCCCCGGTTCAATAATTTCGAGGGCGCCGCCAGCGCCGTAAGCGATAACTGGGCGGCCAGAAGCCATAGCCTCTACCGCCACAATGCCAAAGTCTTCTTCTTGGGGAAAAATCAGCGCCTGACAATAAGCATAGTAATTTCTTAATTGAGACTCTGAAACTAAACCAACAAATTCTATATTTGACCTCGCTTGTTTTTTTAGTTTTTCCGCCTCCGGGCCATCGCCAATAATTTTTAAAGGCCAGCCTAACTCGTTAAAGACTTTGATAGCTAAAGAAAAATGTTTGTAAGGAAGAAAACGACCCACCATTAAAAAATAGTCAGCCGGTTTTTTAACGGCATAGAAAAATTTAGTCTTGACCGGCGGATAGATCACCCTTGAAGAACGACGATAATATTTTTTAATCCTCTGGGAAACAAAACGAGAATTAGCGATAAAGCGATCTACTCCTTGGACAGACTGCTCATCCCACAGCCTAATATAGTTCATAAGGAAAGGAATAAATTTCTTAATTAAGCCGGGGTATCTAAAATCCTCTATGTATTTATGGCAATCATCCCAAGCATAGCGGATGGGAGTATGGCAATAACAGATATGACGGGCGTGGGACGGAATGATAACTCCTTTGGCATAGCTGTGAGAGTCAGAGATGATTAGGTCATATTTGGAAAAATCAAACTGCTCGACAGTGATAGGCATCAACATCAAAAAGGAGCGATGATGAGATTTGGCTAAAGGGGCTTTTTGCAAAAAAGAAGTATAAATCTTTCGGCCTTCAAAAGCCGCGCCAGTATTTCCCCTGTCATAAAGCAAAGTATAGATAGGCGCTTCCGGGAAAAGATGGCACAAAGACTCTAAAACTCTTTCTGCTCCGCCATATTGGATTAGATAATCATGAACCAAAGCTATCCTCATTTTTTAAAAATCACCTTTAATTTTTATGTCCTTTAAAAAACACCACAAAAAGAGTCTTAATGATAATAATGATATCTAAAAAAAAGGACCAGTTTTCAATATAGAAAAGATCTAGTCGGACTTCTTCGTCAAAGTCAAGATCGCTGCGGCCGGAAATCTGCGCTAGTCCAGTAACCCCAGGCTTGGCGCAAAACATTTTTTGGTGGCGCGTTTCGTACCTTTCCACCTCATAAGACATATGAGGGCGATAACCGACAACGCTCATATCTCCTTTTAAAACATTCAAAAATTGAGGCAGCTCATCAAGCGAATATTTACGCAAAAAACGGCCTATCTTGGTAATGCGAGGATCGTCCTCAATTTTGTGCAAAGGGCTTCCTTGGCGCAAATTTTTCTCATGGTCGCTCTCCATTTTTTTCAACATTTGATTGCCCTTTTTGGTTCCAAACTCCCCGTCACAAAGATCTGCCCGCATAGAACGAAACTTATAAAAAACAAATTTTTTCTTCCGGTAGCCATAGCGGTAGTCTTTGTAGATGATCGGGCCGGGACTGTCCAGCTTAATTAACAAGGCGATCAAAAGATGAACAGGAGAAAAGACAAAAAGAAAAAGAAAAGCAAAAACAATATCAAAAAGTCTTTTAATAATTCTTCCCCAGCCATCCAACGCGCTCCTCTTTATTTCTATTAAGGGGATGGTTTCTAATGTTTCAGCGCGGGTATTAATAGTTAGGGTTTGAAAAAGATTAGGCACAAATTTAAAAATTAAATGATTGTTTTCGCAAAAATCAACCAACCGTAAAACTCTTTCTCTTGGCCAGTCAGGATCAGCTAAAATAACTTCTTCTATTTGCTTTTTGTCTGTTCTTTGCCTTACTTCGCCAATATCTAATTCTTCCATCACGTCCGCCAAGCGATAACCCAAGGAGGGATCTTCTTTAATGATTTTACTTATCCGGCGGCTAATGCCGTCTCGCCCAATAATTAAAACAGAATGCGAACCAAAAAGGGTCTTTTTAGAAAAATATCTCTGCGCTCTTCCGACCAAAAAACGACCCAGAAAAACAAAGATGATGGCCAAGAGCCAGCCTACCACGATAATAAAGCGGGACTCAAACCATTCTCTGGCTAGAAAGATATACAGCACTAAACCCATTGCCCCGGCGGAAACGCCAATAATAATTTTAGAAAGATCCTCTAAAAGATAGCGTCTTATTTTTATCTGGTAAAGACCGACCAAAGCAAAAACAATCAACATTACAATGGCCATTGTTATCACCAGCATAAAATACCTGCCCAAAGGCAGGTTGATATAAAAAAGCACCGGCCGATAGCCGCTGACTATTTCATGAGTTCTAATAAAATAAGCAGTTAAGCCAGCCGCTAAAAGCATCAAGAAGTCTGCGGGCACTAAAATAGCGGTAAAAATTAATTCTGATTTTTTCATTTATCCTTATCCTAACTAATTATTAAGGCAAAATCAACTAGATAATTTTGGAATAAAAAAAACCCAAGCAAGCTATAAGCCGGGTTCTGTATTCCGCCAAAGGCGGAGTGGCAGTCATTTATCTAGATCAGCCATTACTGGCTGACTCAAAAGCGAGCCACTTTTCCTAGGCCTTAAGCTCTTTAAAGCCAAAGCCTAGTTTGCTCTTGCACCAGGCAGGGTTTACCACTCTGGCGAGTTTCCCCGCAGAGAGAGGGGTCTTAAACCCTCACTTTTCACCTTTACCTCGCTTTAGGAGAACTCCCCTAAGAGCGAAGAAGTATGGTCTCTGTGGCACTTTCCCTATGCCGAAAATACGACACGGTGGGCGTTACCCACTGCCTTCTTCTAAAATATTTTAGGGTGCCCGGACTTTCCTCTCCGCGAAAAAAATATTCGCAGAGCAACTGCCTGCTTGCTTGGATATTCTAATTTTAGCATTTAAAAAATAATCTGTCAATAAGCAAGCTCGCCCTTTATTAACGCCTTAATCTTAAAAATCAAACTCCAGGCAGAGAAGAAACGCCCGCCTGCCCGTTAAGAGCTTCGTTGAGCAAACGGTCAGCTTCTTTGTTCTCCTCTCTTGGAATATGGCTAAAAGAAACTTTTTTAAAATCTAAAAGCAAATTCCAGGCACTAATAAAAAGAGACTGGAGGTTTTCGTCTTTGATCTTATATTGATGATTTAACTGCTTGACTACCAATTCGCTGTCCAGAAAAAAATCTATTATCATCTGCTTGGCGCTTTCTTTGCCAAAAAGAAACTTTACCTTTTTTAAAGCAAAGATTACTGCTTGATATTCTGCTTCGTTGTTAGTTGTTTTGCCTAAACAATGAGCGTATCTCTTAACTGTTTGGCCGTCTTTTTTGATTACTACCCCTACAGCGGCAGGCCCGGGATTACCGCGCGATCCTCCATCGGCATAAATTTGATAATTCATTTTTTAATGCTTATGAATATGTTTTAAATCTACGATTTTCATTTCCAAGCTACGGTTATTATTCCATTCATTGACAATCATTTCAAAAACTACGTCTATCAAATCTCCTTTTTTTATTTTTTCCGTCCATTCCCCCATGCCAAAGCCTATGGTTTTAACGTTCTGCGCGACTTTAAAATCATCGTCAAACATAGCCAGCTCCATTTTCAAATGTCCGCCATTATTGCCTACTTTTCTTAAATCAAGAACTTCTAAATTCTTCGATAGAAAAAGCGGTTTAGGATTAGCTCGGCCAAAAGGGGCAAAATTGGCTATTTTGTAGTAATTTTGAAAATTAAGATCTGCCAATGAAAGCTCCGTTTCTATTTCAAGGCAAGGAGTCAAGTCCTTTCCGGCAAGCTGTTTTTGGGCCGCTTCTTCAAAGGCCTCTTTGATTTTTTCTAAATTTTCTTTAGTAGACTTAAAACCGCCCGTCTGGAATCTTCCTCCAAAATCCTCAAAATAATCAGCGCATTGATTAAGAGTCTCCATTAAATCAAACTCCGCGATGCTTCGGCAAGAGGCATGAATTAAACGCTCGTTTTCATGATAAATAACGGCCGGCCGCCGATATTTCTCCATAATTTTTCCAGCTGCTAGCCCCAGCAATCCTTTCGGCCAATACGGACTGCCTTCAAAAATCAAACTAGGCATTTCTTGATAGCCAGCAATTTTATCTTCAATCTCTTGGTAAAGCTTAACGGTTAAACTTTGCCTGTCTGTGTTGTTTCGGTCAATCTGTTTAGCTAGTCTCTCCGCCTCTTGCCTGTCAAAAGAAGTCAAAAGCTCAAAAGAAACATTAGCATGATCCATTCTGCCGGCCGCATTTAAACGCGGGCCCAAAACAAAACCTAGGGTAGCAGTATCTAGATTAGTTCTAGGAGCTTCTCCGTCCAAAGAACGCTTTATCACTTGAGGACTAACGCCAGCCACCTCCATTAATTTCTGCAAACCGATCCATTTTGTCTGCGCCATTACCCCTAAGCCATACCTTACTAAAGTTCGGTTCTCTCCAATAATGCTTTGCATATCGGCTACTGTAGCCAACGCTGTAAGATCCAACAACCATTTGCTAAGATTCTCAGGATCGCCTTTTTTCTTAAACAAAGCGCGGGCCAACTTGTAAGCAACGCCGGCGCCAGCTAAATCTTTAAAAGGATACAAATCTCCTTTCTGTAAAGGATTGACTAAAGCCTCTGCCTTGGGAACGAACCTTCCAGTTTCATGATGATCGGTAATGATAAAATCTAAACCTAGCCCTTCTGCCTCCTTGAGGCATTGAGCATCCTTTTCCGAACTTCCACAATCTACCGAAATGATTACTCTGGTGCCTAATCCTGCTAAATATGCTATCGCTTCTTTGTTAAAGCCGTGATTTTCTTTATCTCGATCAGGAATATAGATATCAATTTTTTCAACGCCTAGTGACTTAAGAGCAAAAAAAATAATAGCTGAAGAACAAACGCCGTCAGCGTCAAAATCTCCGAAAATAGCAATAGATTCTTTTTTTTCTATGGCCTTAAGGATGCGCTTTACCGCCTTATCCATATCTTTTAACAAAAAAGGGTCATAAACATGACTTTTAAAATCAGGATCAAAAAATTCCTCTGCCTCTTTTTCGGTCAACAATGAACGATTATATAAAAGTTGAACTATTAAGGGAGAGAAGTTAGAAAATTTTTTTAAAAAAGCGCTTGGCGCTTTAGGTTTTACTTTCCAGTTCATTTTTGAATAACAATCTCAGCTTAAAATTATTTCAAAGCTTTCAGTCCGGGCAATTCTTCGCCTGCCAGAAATTTAAGCATAGCCCCGCCGCCCGTAGAAATATGGTTCATCTCGTCAACTAAACTTAAATCTTCTAAGAGACGGGCGGTATCTCCGCCCCCGACGACAGAAAAAGCGCTGCTTTGAGCTACCGCCTTAGCTATTTCAATGCTTCCTGAAGCAAAAACTCCTACTTCGAACAGGCCCATAGGCCCATTCCAAATAATCATTTTGGATTGCTTAATAACATCACTGTAAAGACGGCAAGTGTCAGGCCCAACATCTAAAATCATTTCTTCTTCCTTGGTCTTGCCAATAGGCGCGACTCGCGAAGGAGCTTTGCCTGAACTATTCTTAGAGACTACAGCATCTAAAGGAATATGAAGCTTGGTATCGGTTAGCTTCAATTTCTTAATTTCCTCTATCATTTCTTTCTCGCTAACTGACTTGCCGATGGCAAAGCCCTTAGCGCTAATGACGGTATTAGCTAAAGCGCCGCCTAGAATTAAATTATCAACTCTTTCTAGAAACGCTTGAATTACTTTTATTTTAGTAGAAATTTTCGCCCCGCCGATAATTACAGTCAAAGGATGAACAGGTTTTTCTAAAACTCTAGAAAGCGCTCTTATCTCCTTATCTAAAAGAAAGCCTGCCGCCTTAGGCAGATATTTGGGGATGCCGACAATAGAAGCATGGGCCCGATGGCAAGTGCCAAAAGCATCGTTAACATAAATATCTCCTAATTCGGCTAGTTTTTTGGCAAAAAGAGGATCGTTTTCTTTCTCTTCGGCATAAAAACGAATATTTTCCAAAAGAATAATATCTCCTGGCGACATATCTTCTATAGTCCGCTCCACTTTTTCCCCTAAACAATTTTCTAATTTAACCACTGGCCGATGCAGCAATTCGCTCAATCTTTTGGCGACAGGGTCAAGTTTAAGCCTTGCTACCGTTTTCCCATGGGGCCTTCCTAGATGAGCAATAATAATTAATTTGGCTTTCTTCCTTAAAAGATAATTAATCGTCGACAGAGTCGCTTCCAAACGCCAATCACCCTTTTCTTCCACTTCTCCCTTTTCGCTTAGAGGCACGTTAAAATCAGCCCTTAAAAGAACACGTTCATTAGCCACCTCCATATTGCGCAATGATTCCATGCCGCGTCTACAACCACCCCGAGGACTGTCATTCTAGGACAGTCCTTTTTTGACAGTCCTTGAAGGACTGTCATTTT
>CAZKWY010000012.1:0-23616 GCA_964556655.1 uncultured Candidatus Saccharibacteria bacterium | reverse complement strand
ACTATCAATCAGACTGATTTATCCGCTTATCAAGAAGGAGAGGAGATTGCGGCGGCTGATGTTTCGACAACCTTGTTTGTCATGGTGGACGATTTAAGATTGCGCGGTGAAGCTTCTTTAGAAGGAGAAATTTTGACTTACCTTTATGAGGGAGAGATATATGATTTAATGGATGAAGAAGAGGGATGGTATAAGATTAGCTCCAATGGATCAATCGGCTGGTGCTATGGCAATGATGGAGAGTACGCAGTTAAACAATAGCTTTTGTTGATAAGACAAGCAAAAAAACAGGCTTGATGGCCTGTTTTTTGCATTTATTTTGTTTCTTTTGATTTATTCCTGGTAAAGGGAGATTGTTTCGCGTGCCATTTTTTTAAGAGAGAATTTTTCGGATATTTTTTGGCGATTTTTTTGAGCAAACTTTTGTTCAAGAGCCGGGTTGTCCAGTATTTTTTTAATGCTTTGGCATATTTGTTGGCTGTCGCGCGGCTCAACAAGTAAACCGTTTTGGTTATGTTTGATAAGCTCGGGAATGCCGCCGACTTTAGAGGCAATAATAGGCCTTTCAGCGGCCATGGCTTCAATAATAGTATAAGGCAGGCCTTCTTTAATAGAAGGAAGAATAAAAACATCAAAAGCTTTAAGGTATTTTGCCGCTTGAGGAATGAATTCTATTAGATGGATATTTTTAATTTTGTATTTGCTTATAAGGCGCTTAATTTTATCTTTATCTGGATTTTCTCCACTGCCAATAAGAATAGTATTAAAGGTATATCCCTTTTTTTGTGTTTTTTTGACTGCCTTGAGCAAGTAAATGAGCCCTTTATTTTTAGTCCATTCGGCAATAGAGCCGATAGTTTTTTTGGGGACAGCTTTATTGTTTTGTGGAACTAGTTTTGAGAAGGCTTGCTCGTGAGATAGAAAAGGGATATCTTCAATGCCATTATAAATTACAAAAAGCTTGCTGGACGGCGCAATTTTTTCTTTGACGGCAATGCGGCGATCATTTTTTGAAACACAGATAATTTTATCGTAAAAAAGAGCGGTGGCCTTGCTAAATATTTTAATAAGAAAGATTTGCCAGCGAGGTCTTGCCTCCGCTACGGCCCATCCGTGGGCGGTATAAACAGAGGTTATTTTTTTAAGAAAAAAGGCTAGTCGATAGATCAAGATAGCTGGACCGGCCAGTCCCCCGGCTTTAGGGCTGTTGGCGTGGATAATATCAGGCCTAGCTTGAAAAAGTAGGCTAAGAATTTCTAAAAAAGCCAGCGGTTCTTTAAAGGGGTTAACTTTTCTTTGAAAATAGCTAATATTAAAATATTTGATTTCTTCTTTAACCAGTTCTTGGGCTAAAGAGCCCTTCCCTCCGGCGGCAACAGCGGCATCAAAACCTTCTTTCTTCATTTCTCTGGCAAGGTCGAAAACATATTTAGCCGCTCCCCCCCAAACAGATTTAGTAATCAGAAAAAGAATTTTTGGAGAAGAGGGTTTTTTATGGCTTTTGTTTTTTTTAATCATATTTGATTGATTTTTAGCCTATTCTATAGTATCTTAAAAGAAGTATGGCTAATTATCAAGCCAAAAAATCAGTTCTCATTTTTTCTACTGCCTATTTGCCTATGATGGGCGGTGCTGAAATAGCAGTCAAGGAGATTACTGACCGAATAAAAGGTTTTCAATTTGATTTGATTACGGCTCGGATAAAACCGAGCTTATTAAAATACGAAAAGGTAGGTCGTGTCAATGTTTATCGGGTCGGCTTTGGCTGGGGGGCTTTTGACAAATTAGCGCTTCCTTTGGCAGGGTTTTTAAAAGCAAGAAAGCTTAATCAAAAAAGAAACTATCCTATTATTTGGTCCATTATGGCTAGCCAGGCTAGCGTGGCTGCTTCTTTTGTCAAGATGTTTTTCCCAAGCAAAAAGGTTGTTCTTACTCTTCAAGAGGGTGATCCAGAAAAGCATTTAGAAAGGTATGTCTTAGGGATAGGATTCCTTTATTGTCTTCTAGTCAGGCCTTGGCATAAAATGATTTTTAAAAAAGCCGATCAAATAACCGCTATCAGCAAATCTTTAAAAAAAAGAGCCTCGATAAATAAGGCCAAAGCGCCTATTGCTATTGTGCCGAACGGAGTTGACTTGGAAAAATTTTATTTTGGCTGTTTTGATAAAAATTTGTCTGATCGCCTTGGTATTGGCGAGGGAGAAAAGGTCATTATTACTGTTTCGCGCTTAGTGAAAAAAAATGGCTTAGTTGATTTAATAAAAGCGGGAAAATTTTTAGCGCCGTCTTTTAAGATGCTGGTTATTGGAGAAGGAGAAGATGAGGCTAAACTTAGAAAAATAGCTAGCGATTTATCTTTAGAGAATAAGGTTTTATTTCTTGGCCGTGTAGAACATGACGAGCTTTGTCCTTATCTTGCGCTGGCAGATGTTTTTGTTCGGCCATCCCTTTCTGAGGGGCTGGGTAATGTTTTTTTAGAGGCGATGGCCGTCGGGACGCCTATCATTGGCACGCCAGTAGGAGGCATCCCTGATTTTTTAGAAGACGGCAAAACGGGTTTATTCTGTCAAAAAGGAAGCTCCCGGGACATCGGCCGAAAAATTAATCGGATCTTAGAGGATGAGCAATTAAGAAAAAAACTTTCTCAACAAGGTTTGGAGCTAGTAGAGAAAAAATATCATTGGGAAAAGATTTCTTCTAAGATGGGCAAGATTTTTAATTCATTATTATGAAAGTCATTATTGCCGCTGGCATTTATCCGCCTGCTGTTGGCGGGCCGGCCATTTATTTAAAAAAACTTTCTAAGTTAATCACAGAACGGGGCGTAAAGGTAAAAATAATTACTTATGCCAGAAAGAAAAGGCCCTTTATTAAAACAGTGGCCAGAAACTATCCTTTGCCCGTCCGTTACGCTGTCTATTTTTGGAAATTGTTTAATATGGCTTCTGGAAGAGATATTGTTTATGCCCAAGATCTTTTTAGTTGCGGTTTGCCTTCTGCTTTAGCTGGTAAATTAAGAGGGAGCAAGCTGGCGATTAGATTAGGCGGAGATTTTTTATGGGAAAAAGCGGTTGCCCAAGGATGGACGAAGAAGCCTTTGTCAGAGTACTATCAACAGCCTAAAAATTTTAAAGAAAAAATATTCATTTTTCTTGGCAGATGGGTTTTAAGGAGAGCTGATCTCATTATTTTTTCTACCGAATGGCAGAGAGGCATTTATTTAAAAAACTATTCTTTGGCCAAAGAAAAAACCGCTCTCGTTAAAAATCCTTTTCCAGAAATAGAGGTCTTTAATGAATCCAGTTCTGGGCCAAAGAAAAAAATTATTTTTGCTGGCCGGCTGATCAAGCTTAAAAACATTGCCTTGCTTATTAAGGCCTTTGAAAAAGTTGTCCCTTATGATCCTGACCTGCGTTTGGAAATT
The DNA here is from genome assembly GCA_964556655.1 of uncultured Candidatus Saccharibacteria bacterium. GTDB lineage: Bacteria > Patescibacteriota > Minisyncoccia > Portnoybacterales > UBA2143 > CAZKWY01. The sequence goes on along the minus strand of CAZKWY010000012.1, from coordinate 20,192 downwards.
ATTGGCGAAGGCCCGCAGAAAAAAGAGTTGCTTTCTTTGGCAGAAAAGACCGGCTTAGAAAGCAAGATTTCTTTTAAAAAGGGACTTTCTCACTCTCATTTGCTGACAGTTATAGGCCGGGCATGGCTCGTCGCTTTGCCTTCTCTCTCAGAGGTGAGTCCGAATTTAGCGCTGGAGGCGATTAAAATAGGCAAGCCGATCCTTTTGACTAAAGAAACTGGCTTTTACCAAAGATTTAAAAATGATTTGATTTTTATTAATCCGTTAAGCGAGTCAGATTTAGCTAATAAGATTATTACTTTGCTGGATGGCAATCAATACAATCTTTATCAAAAGAGAATTTTGTCTATTGATAAAAATTTTTCCTGGCCAGAAGCGGCTGACCAGCATATTAAATTATTTAAAAAAATATTATGAGAATTTTAATGATTGGCACAGATAGGACTTGGCTTAGCGCGGACTATACAGGGGATGTGATAGAACGGCATAAGGAATACGCTCGCAAGGCAGGGCGCTTGGATGTCATTGTCTTTTCTAAAAAGGGATTTCGCAAAAGAAAAATAGATGAAAGGGTTAATGTTTATCCGACCAATTCTTCTACTAAGCTTAATTATGCTTGGGATGCTTATAATATCGCTAAAGAGATTTACTGGCCGGAGAAGTTCAGTCTAATTGTTACCCAAGATCCTTTTTTATGCGGTTTGGCAGGCTGGCTGATTAAAAAAAGGTTTAAAGCTCCTTTGTTAATGCATTTTCATGGGGATTTTTGGCAAAATAAATACTGGCTTTTTGAAAGATGGTTTAACCCTATTTTTTTGATGCTTAGCAAGTTTTTAATTGATGGGGCAGATGGCATCAGAGTAGTTAGTTCTGGGATTAGGGATAAGCTGGTGGCTGCAGGCATCAAAAAGAAAAAAATTAGGATTATTCCTACGCCTGTTAACTTGGGCAAATTTGAAAAAATCAGCAAAAAAGAGTTAGCTTGTCTAAAAAAGAAGCATAATTTGAGTAAGATGGTAATTAATGTCGGAAGGGAAGATCCCTCAAAAGATTATCACACTTTAGAAAAAACCGTTGCTCTCCTTCATCAGGATTATCGTAAACTTTCTTTTTGCCAGATAGGCAGAGGAAAAGTCGGCAGCCAGCTAAAAAAAGAAGAGGGCCACGGCCTATTTGTTAAAAGTTTTTCTAAAATGAGACAGGAAAAGCTGGTTAACTATTATCACGCGGCTGATGTCTATCTCTCTTCTTCAAAACATGAAAGCTTTGGCAAGGTATTAGTTGAGGCGCAAGCTTGCGGCCTGCCGGTAGTGGCCACAGCGACAACCGGTTCGCGAGAAATTATTGAAGACGGCAAAAACGGATTTTTGGTTCCTGTCGGGGACGAAAAGGCGTTAGCGAGAAAAACACTTTACCTTTTGAATAATCCTTGGAGAAGCAAGCAAATGGGTGAATGGGGCAAAAGAATGGTGGAGGAAAAATTTAACGAGGAAAAAACCGTTGCTAAAATAGTTGATTTTTGGCAGAATTTAGCCAAAAGATAGCCTGTTTTATGGAACTTTTGATGATTACTAGAAAAGTTGATAGAAGCGATGCTTTAGCGGGCTTTGCTTTTAATTGGGTGGAAAAAATAGCCGCGGAAGTAGATTTTTTAAGAGTTATTTGCTTGGAAAAAGGAGATCTTTCAAGCTTGCCGGCCAATGCAGAAGTTTATTCATTGGGCAAAGAATATGGCTCAAGCAAAGTAGAAAAAATTTGGCGTTTTTATGGGATTGCCTGGCGGTGGGTGAGGCAGTCAGAGGGAGTTTTCTGCCATATGAATCCAGAATACACGATTTTAATTTCGCCTTTGGCCAGGATTTTTAACAAAAGAATTATTGCTTGGTATTCTCATCGGGCGGTTACTTGGCGTTTGCGGCTGGTAAGCCTTTTAGCCGATAAAATAGCTACGCCCAGCCAAGAGGGGCTTCGGATTAAAACTGAAAAGAAGATAGTTCTCGGCCATGGCATTGATACAGACCGCTTTGTTCCTCCTTTAAAGATGCCAGCGGGAAAGAGCTTAAAAATTATTTCCGTGGGCCGGATTTCTCCCATTAAGGATTATGAAACTCTTCTTGAGGCTATCGTTCTAGTGCGGCAAAAGAAAAAAGAGCTTGAAATGGCGGTAGAAATTATCGGCGGAGTGGCGATGGAAAGCCAAAGGAAATATTTCGAAGAAATAAAAAAAATAATAGAAAAAAATAATTTGGCAGAAACAGTTATTTTGAAAGGGAAAGTTCCTCATTATAAATTGGCTGATTATTATCAGCGATCTGATTTGTTGATTAATCTTTGTCCAACTGGCTCTCCGGACAAGGTTGTTTTAGAGGCTATGGCTTGCGCCTCTCCGGCGCTAGTTTGCAATAAGGCCTTTGCAGAAGATTTTGGGCCTTATGCCGATGAGTTAATTTTTGCCGAAAAAGACGCTGAAGGCCTAGCGGATAAGATCATTTATTTTTCAGATTTCTCTTGCGAAAAAAGAAAAGAGATAGGTCTTTTTTTAAGAAGACGGGTGCTTGAGCGTCATAATTTAGAAAAATTAGCCAAAAAGATTGTTAGTCTTTTCAGTTAATATGACTGTTTGTTATTTTGGCATCTACAATCCTTCTTACAGCAGAAACCACGTCATTATCAAAGGCTTGAAAAAGCGCGGGGTGAAAGTCGTTGAATGCAGAACTCAGCTGAAAGGGATAAAAAAATATTTTGCTCTTATCAAAAAGCACCGTTTGGTCAGAGGCCAATATCAGACAATGATAGTGGGTTTTCCGGGTTATCAGTCTGTTATTCTAGCCAAGATGCTAACAAGAAAAAAAATTATTTTTGACGCTTTTACTTCCTTTTACGAAGCAACTGTACTAGACAGAAAGGCATCATCCAAGTATTCCTTTCGCGCGATTTACTCTTGGGCGTTGGATTGGCTTTCCTGCCGTTTAGCTGATAAAGTCCTTTTAGACACAGAAAGCCATATCAGATATTTTATTAAAGAATTCGGCTTAAGAAGAAATAAATTTATCAGGGTTTTCGTAGGGTCCGACGATGATCTTTTCGGACTGGCTAAGAGAAGAGAAAAAAATAATTTTTTGGTTCATTTTCACGGTTCTTATATCCCCTTGCAAGGAGTGGAATATGTGATAGAAGCGGCCAGGCTTTTAAAAAAAGAAGCAATCGAATTTAATATTATAGGAACCAACATCAAAAAAAAATACGGCGATCTTGATTTGCCCAAAGTTAATTTTTTAGACGATGTGCCATATCGCTTGCTGGGAGAATATATCTTCCAAGCAAATATTGGTTTGGGAATTTTTGGCGGGACAGCTAAAGCAAAAAGGGTCATTCCCAATAAAGCATATGAAGTTTTAGCTTCAGGCGTGGCTTTAATCACTGGATGTTCAGAGGCGGCTAAAGAGTTGCTTATCGATAGGGAGAATGTTTTGTTTTGCCGATTAGCCGATGGAAAAGACTTGGCTAGAAAAATTGCAGAATTAAAAAATCATTCTGCCTTAAGGCAGAAAATCGCTCATCAGGGACAGCTCTTATTCAGGAAACGCCTCACTCCTCAAAAAGTAGTTAATAAAATATTGCCGGTTTTAAGCGATGAATAAAACTTTCCAAGAAAATTTTCCGCGCCTTATCCATCTTGGCACGCAGAAGGCGGCAAGCACTTATTTATATAATTTGCTCGCATGCCATCCAAAAATTACTTTGCCTAAGACAACAGAGATTAATTTTTTTTCTGTCCATTACGACAAGGGCATTGATTGGTATCTTGGCTGCTTTCCCCAGGGAGAGAATAAAATAGATACTTCGCCTAAATATTTTATGCAAGGGGAAAAAGTTGCTCCTAGGATTGAGGAATATGCCAAGAGCCATTTAACAGAACCACCTTTATTTTTATTGATCCTTAGAAATCCCATTGATTATCTTAATTCCCACTTTTTAATGCAACAGAGCCAAGGTTTTTTTAAAGATAATCCAGATTATCCTGTGCCAGAAAACAGCCTTGCCGATTTTATCAAAAGATATCCCGATTATCTTAAAAGAGCTCAATACGCTAGAATTTTAAAAAAACATTGGCTGGCTAATTTTCCCCTGGAACAATTTGAAATAGTTGTTTTTGAAGAATTTATCCAAAATGAACAAGAGGTTATAAAAAAGATATTGGCTTTTTGGCAATTGTTGCCTGTCCGGCTAAAAGCTTCTAAAATAAGCAAGAACCAAAGATTGAGGTACGACTGGTTAACTTTTTTAAGAAAAAGAGTCAGTCAGCGTCAGCAGCTGAAAGACTTTCTTAAATCTAATCAAGCGTTTAATTATTTCTATGATAATTTTTTGACCCGTCAACCCACTGCCTCATTATCTAACCAAGACAGGAATTATCTCAAAGATGCTTTAAAAGACGATGTCAGGGAATTAAAAAGCCTTGTCAATAAAAATATTAAATTCTGGCAGGACTTTATTTAAAAGTTTAATTTTTGTTTATGAAATTAATTTATATCGTTAACGCGAGAATGCCAACTGAAAAAGCGCACGGTTATCAAATTTCAAAAATGTGCGAGGAATTTTCTCGTTCTGGCGCAGAAGTAGAATTATGGTTGCCGACCAGAAAAAATCATATCAAACAAGATCTATTTTCTTTTTACGATTTAGAAGATAATTTTAAAGTTAGGTATATTTATTCTTTTGATTTCGTCCCCTATTATCGTTATCTTTTTGGTCTGAGCATTTATCTTCAAAGTTTCTTTTTTCTGATTAGATTGGTTTTTACTAAGCCTTCTAAAAGAGCATTTATTTATAGCCGCAATTCAGAAATAGCTTGGCTTTTTAATAAAAGAAAATATCAGACTATTTGTGAAGTTCATCGCTGGCCTAGTAAAAAAAATAATTGGTTTAAGTTTTTTTTAAAGGGCAGCAAGATAATTGTTGTGACCAATTACTTAAGAAAGTTATTAATAAAAAATAATTTTAAGGGAGACTATATTTCGGTTTGTCCTGACGGCGTCGATTTAGATAAGTTTGACTTGAGCATAGAGAAAGACGAGGCTAGAGAGAGGATTAATTTGCCACAAGGAAAAAGAATTATTGGGTATACAGGCAGTTTTAAAACAATGGGGAAAGAAAAGGGGCTAGATGACGTTTTGTTGGCGCTGGAGATTTTAAGAAATAAACAAGAAACAAATAATATTTTATTTGTTGCAGTGGGTGGCAGCCAGCAAGAGGCCTATAATTACCAACAAAAAGCAGCAGAATTAGGAGTTAAAGAGTTGGTGGAATTTAGAGAAAGGATTAGTTTAGATAAATTAGCTCTTTTTCAAAAAGCGGTTGATTCTCTCGTTATGCCTTTTCCGTCTAGCAATCATTATTCCTACTATATGTCTCCTTTAAAAATGTTTGAGTATATGGCTAGCAAAAGACCTATTATTGTTTCTAATTTGCCTTCAATTAGAGAGGTTCTTGATGAAAACACTGCTATTTTAGTTCGTTCATCAGATCCAGAAAGCCTAGCTAAAGGGATCGAGAAAGCGTTGAACAGCCCTGATTTATGTGATAAAATTTCTCAACAGGCTTATCAAAAAGTCAAGAATTATAGCTGGCACAGAAGGGCTAATAAAATTTTAAGTTTTATCTCTCTATGAATAGCAACTTGTCAGGAATCAGGGCTTTTGGAAAGCTTTTCTTTTTTCTATTGATTATAGTTATATTGATTAGATTTTTTTGTCTTTTTTTAGCGCTTAATGATATTCCGCCAACAAATATCGGACAATTGCAAGAGAAATGGTGGGCTGGCCAGGGCGGCGATTCCTATAGTTATTTCAAGTCAGCTAAATCTCTTTTGGCTAATGATTTTTTACCTGGCGCCCATCCTATTGGCTTTTCTCTTTTGCTGGCTCCTTTTATCGTTTTATTTCAAGCAGATTCCATCGACGAGATAGCTAAAGCAGTTAATATTTTTCAGGGTGTTTTTTTATATAGCTTAGCCGTGATTTTAATATATTTTTTGGCCAAGTCAGTTTTGGTCAAAAAGTATAAGGCTCTGATTATTTCCGCTCTTTTTTTAATTTATCCTTACCTTTTTTATTATTTCTTCCATTTTTTTGCCAAAGACAATGCCTTGATTGCCAGGTTTACTGTTAGAAGGTTTAAGCAACTTATGTTTTTGGGTGTTTTCTCTGATGCTCTGTCGATGGTTCTAATGCTTGCTTCTTTATTGCTGCTTTTAAAGATTTTAAAAGATAAAAGAGATAAGATTTTATCGGCTCTTTTACTGGGGATTATTTCTAGCTGGGCAGTAGTTACTCGTCTGCCTAATGCTGTTATTATCCCGTTTTACTCATTAATATTATGGATTTTTGTTCGTTTTAAAAAAGCTTTTTATTTTTTGCTTGGTGCTGCCCCTTTGATTTTATGGCAATTGTATATCAACTGGCGAGCCAACGATTCTGTTTCTAAAGCAACATATGGGTTAGAAAAAGTAGATATTGACACCCAAGAAATAATCCCGATGATTAGCTGGCAGTATCCATTAAGGCTAATTACGTATCCTTTAGAATACAGCCCTTTGTTGCTTCTAGTGATGCTTTTCTGTCTTTTGATAATCGGAATAGGCATCTATCGGGCAATCAAAGGCAGCAAGACAGTCGGCGGTATAGTACTGACGGGCTACCTATTTTTTAATGTTTTCTTTATTTCTTTTTTAGAGCCTACTTTTCGCAACCCAAGATATTTTCTGCCTGCCATACCAATCATTTTTATTTTTGCTTTTTTAGGCGTGGAGCAATTATTTTTATCCCTTAATTCTTATGCCAGAAAAAAGAATTAAATACAGCATTATCATACCAGTTTTTAATGAGGGCAAGGCCATCCAAAAAGTTGTTTTGGCGTTGTCTGATTTTTTAGAAAGAAATTTATCAGCGGGCGAATTTGAAATAATTATTGTTGACGATGGCTCTACTGACCAGTCAAATGAAATTGTTAGCTTTATCAAAGGGGTACGCTCTTTTAGGCATCCCTACAACAAAGGATATGGTTCTGCTTTAAAATTAGGCGCTAAAAAAGCCAAGGGAGAATTTTTAATCTTTTATGACGGCGATGGCCAGCATGAGCCGGAAGAAATGATAAAGCTAATTCAAGCCAAGGAAAGCTTTGATATGGTTGTTGGAGCTAGGAGGGGATACCAAGGCCCTCCTTTGCGCCAGCCCGGAAAAAAAATTATTAATTTATTGGCTAGCTATTTAGTCAGCTTTAAAATCCCCGATCTTAATTCTGGCCTGCGTCTAGTTAGAAGAAAATGCTTTAAAAAATTTGCCCATCTTTATCCTAAAGGTTTTTCTTTAAGCACTACTTTGACCTTAGTTCTTATTAAAGAGGGCTATAGCATTAAATATGTTCCTATCAAGATAGGCAAAAGGGAAGGTAAGAGCACCCTAAAGCTAAGGGACGGTTTTAACGCTCTTAATCTGGTAATTCGTATGATTATGCTTTTTTCTCCTTTGCGCATTTTTGTGCCAATAGGATCTTTCTTCTTAGCTGGCGGGCTTGTTTCTTTAGCAAGAGATTTATTTATTGTCTCTAACATTAACGATAACACCGTTCTTTTTCTGATTTCTTCTTTAATTTTCTTTTTTTTCGGCTTGATTGCCGATCAGATCGCTTCTTTAAGAAGGGAAGCGGGGAAATAATTTATGCCGGAGAAAAAGCCGAAAATTAAATATCGTTTTTCTACTAAAATAAGAAGGATTTATCACAAGATGCCTTTTTCTATTCCTGGCTGGAGATTTTTTGTTAGAATTATCCTTTCTTTTCTTTGTTGGAGGCATCGAAGAAAAGTTGACTTTTACACTAAAGGCAAAGAAAAGGAAATAGAAGCTTGGTACAAGGAAAAAAATATTTTTTTCGGTTTCGGGGTAATTAGATCAGGGACAACCTTCCTAGCCAATTTTTTAAATGAAGAAGTTTCTTCCGCTTTAATTGCTCATGAGGCAATCGTAGATGATTATTGGGCATATCCCAAGGCTCTCCAGTTTGAGAAATATGCCGAGAGCTATATTAATAACTTTCGGTGGCAGGAAATTTATTGGCGGACAAAGAAGTATTCTTTTTCAGCTTATGGGGAAATCAATCCCTTTCTAAGAAGGCACTGCGCCGCCCTCCAAAAAACTTTTCCAGAAGCGAAATTTTTTCATCTAGTTAGGGATGGCCGTGAGGTGGTGCGCTCAATTATGACTAGGTCAAACTTTAGCTCAAAAGATCCTTTACTGGGTTTTATTAAGCCTCCCTTGGGCTCTCCTTATCGGCGCCAATGGGAAAAAATGGATCGTTTTGAGAAAGTTTGTTGGTGGTGGCAGGCGGATAATCGCTACTTAAGAGAACAGATAGGACATACACTCCAGTTTGAAAAGTTAATTAGCGATTATGATTATTTTAAAAAGCAACTGTTAGACTATTTAAATATTGAAGTAAGCGGGGATATTTGGAAGAAATATGCAAAAGAACCAAAAAATATTTCACCAGATTACAAATTTCCTCATTGGTCGAAATGGAATAAGAAAGAAATGGACGCCTTTAAAGAAATTTGTGGGAGCGAAATGGAGGCCAATGGCTATAATATTATTTGTAATAAAACCTAGTCCTTTAGGAAGCCATTTGAGAAATCGGATTTCTCAAATTTTTTTCGTCTGGTAAACTTTGCTATTAACTGAATGAAAAATTATCATAAATCAGCGCAAAAAAGAAATAAAGTCTGGAAAACTCTTTCTTATTTAATTGTCTTTTTAATTATATTCTTTTTAGCTAAGCAGTTATTAGATAATTGGCAGCAGATTAAAGATTATCAATTTTCTTTTAACTACTTTTACCTATTGCTTTCTTCTTTTTTGCTGGCTTTAGGTTTTGTCAGTATGACTTATATCTGGCAGCTGATTTTAAAGATACTGGAGCCTGCTCTTCGCCTGTCTTTTTGGCAGGTCATCAAAATTTATCTTACTTCAGAAATAAGCCGGTATTTACCCGGGAAAATCTGGCCTATTTTGGGTAAAATCTATTTGATAAAAGAAAGCAGTGCGTCAAAAAAGAATTTGTTGGCTGGCTCATTGCTCAACAGCGTTCTTTCTCTGGCTGCTACTTTTACTCTCGGCCTTGTCTTTATCTCCTTTTCCTTGGGCAATATTAGCCATTTTTATTACTATATTTCTTTAGCGGTAATGGTGGTTATTTTTATAGTGGTTCATCCTAAAATTTTTTATTTTCTGTTTAATTCTCTATTGAAAAGGTTTAAAAAAATAGAAATAGCAAAAGAGAATTTTATCTCTTATCAGAATGTAATAAAAATTACTTCGCTCTATTTGGCGAGCTCTTTTATTCGCGCCTTTGCTTTTTTTTGGTTTGTAAAATCAATTACGGCAGTTTCTTTCAGTCAAATGCCGGCTATAGTTGGCGCCTTTGCCTTGTCTACGGCCTTAGGCGTAGTGGCTGTTTTTACTCCAAGCGGCTTAGGCGTTAAAGAAGGCATGTTGGTGGTTTTCTTGCGTTCCTTTCTAACCCTGCCTGTCTCCATCTTAATTTCTTTTTTGGCTCGGATTTGGCATCTTCTTACTCAATTAGGGTTATTCTTATTAGTCTATTTAATTGATTATCTCAAAGGCGGCAACAAGACAATAGTTAATTGAGATTAAAAATGAAAATAAAAGATTTTTTTAGACAAATAAAAATTTTACCGGATAATTTTAACAGGTTCTTTCTCTATCTAAAAAACGAATATTTAAGGGAAGCGGATATTTATGTTGTTTCTTTTCCTAAAGCCGGTCGGACATGGTTGAGGGTTCTTTTAGGAAAATACTTCTGCCAAAAATATGGGGTAAGCGATAATTTAATGCTGGAGATTTACCAACTGACCAAAAAAGCTGGCCTGCCGACAATGCTTTTCACCCATGATAAATCTTCTTTGATGGAAGCCATACCTTATTCTCATCTTTCTTTTAATAGAAAAAAATATCAAGGAAAAAAGGTTGTTTTTCTTGTTAGGGATATAAGGGATGTTTTAGTCTCTAATTATTTTCAGGCTACTCAGAGAAATAAAATATATCAGGGAACGATCAGCCAATTTATTAGGGACGAAAAATGGGGGGCAAAAAAGGTTATTGCTTTTTACAATCTGTGGCATAGGAATAAAAATATTCCTTTAGATTTTCTAGTTGTTCGCTACGAAGACATTCATCAAGATCCTTTCAGTCAGCTAAAGAAAATATTGACTTTTTGCGGAATAAGGGGTATTGATAAAGGTATTATCAAGAAATCAGTATTGTTCGCTTCTTTTGACAAAATGAGAAAAAAAGAGAAAGAAGGCAGTTTTAATGAGTCTATTCTTAAGCCGGGCAAGGCAAACAGCGAAGAATCATTTAAGACAAGAAAAGGAAAAGTTGGTGGCTATAAGGACTATTTAAGCGATTCTGATATTGTTTATATTCAAAAAAAGATCAAAGAAGAAGCCATTGATGATTGTAACTGGTATTTTGGTTATTAGAATTATGCTTATTGAAAAAAAACATATTATTTTAAATAACGCTTTGTTTATCCTGCTTGATGCTCAAAGCCCGTTGGACTTAGAGAGACAAAAGAAAAAATATGGCCGGCTTTCAATAATTTCCTACCATAATTTAGACTTAGAAAATTTTGAGCTTAGAAAAAGGAAAACTTTGTTGATTGATTTGGCTAATATGAATAGAAAGAGAGAGGAAATATTTAGGGATTTTAACTCTCAGACCAAGAATAAAATAAATAGAACAGAGAGAACAGAAGGGTTGGAATTTATCTGTCCGGACAGTAATTTTGAGCAAAACTATTCTCTTTATTATGATTTTGAGTATTCTCAAAGTAGAGTGCCAGAGAAAAGAAGCTATTTTCTTGATAACAAAACTTTATTTTTTTCTTCTTATTATTATTCTCAGATAATTGCCAATGTTGGATGCTTTAATGTAGATGATAAAGCGCTAAGAGTTATTAATATCTCTTCTAAAAGATTAGAGACAAACGATAGGGAGCTTTATAAGACAATTTCGTGCGCTTCTCGGAGAATATTTTGGGAGATATGCAAATACGGCCTAGACAATGGTTATCGTTGGCTTGATTTATGCGGGGTTAATTTTAAAGACCCTCAAAAAAGAGGCATTACCGAGTTTAAAATGGGTTTTGGCGGCAGGATTATTGAAGAAAACACTTATACTTATAAAAATTATATTTATAAATTAATTGAAAAACCGCTAAAGATTAAATTAGGAATTATTAAATTTTTAAAAGGATGATTAAAAAAGCTGTCTTTGCCCTTATATTGCCATTATGTCAATTAATTGATAAATTCTATAACTGCCAAGCTATCCCGGCTATCTTCTATCATTCTATCAGCGATACCGGTTCTCGTCTTTCGGTTTCGCCAGCCGAATTTAGAAAACAAATAAGTTATCTTTATGAAAAAGACTATCAATCAATCTTGCCGGAAGAGCTGAAGCAAAGATTAGAAAAGAAAAATAAAGAAAAAACGATAATAATTTCTTTTGATGATGGATTTAAGGATAATTATGAAATCGCCCGGCCAATTATGAATGATTTTAAAATGAAGGCAACAATTTTTATCAGTTCTAAATATATTGGCAAGAAAAGTTATTATTGTCGGGATGAAAAAGATAGAGAATTTCCCATGATGGATAAAAATGAAATTAAACAAATAGAGAATCAAGGTTGGCGTATCGGCAGCCATTTTCATTCGCATCGCAACCTGACTTATTTAAAAGATAGAGAAATAATAGACGAGCTTAAAAAGGCAAATTTAATTTTGAAAGATATTGTTTTTAATGAAAGGTGCCTTAAAATAGCTTCCTATCCTCGAAACAAAAAAGATGATAGAGTAGTAAAAATAGTAAAAGATATGGGCGTGGAGATGTCTTTTGGCGGAAGTGGAGAAATGATAACTCAACAAAGTGATTTTTATCGCTTGCCGCGATTTGAAATTGATAAAAATACTACTATGGCGAAGTTTAAACTTTATTTAAGCCCGACTTTCAACTATTTTAGAAAAAAGACAAGAGGGCATTAATTATGTTGAAACAAAATATCAGCCATTTTAAAGATTATCTTGAAGATTACAAACTCTCCTATAAATTAAGAGAGGCTGAGGAATATTTAGTTAATAAAAACTTTATTAAGCCAAAAGCTAAAGTTTTAGTTTTAGGATGTGGCGCCGGAAGAGTGTTGCCTCCGTTAGCTAAGAAAGGGTTCCGGGTGTGGGGGGTAGATGTGGTTGATGAAATGGTGGAAGCAGCCAAAGCAGCAACTAAAAATCTCGATGTTAAAGTGGCCAAAATGGACGCGGTTAATATGACTTTTGAAGATAACAGTTTTGATTACGCCTTTTTCCCTTTCCATGGTATAGATTATAATTATCCTGATATTTATCGCGCGGTCAGAGAGACCGTGCGGATATTGAAAAAAGATGGTGTTTTCATTTTTGATTCTCATAACCGTTGGTTTTTAAAAAGGCTGCCTAAAATATGGCAGGGAAAATATTTTTACGATCGGGGACTTATTACCTATCAATCTACTCCTTTCGAATATTTTAAATTGAAAAAATATTTCCAAAAAGTCGAAATAAGGTATAGAATTTCTATGAGACGAAAAGAACAAACTAACTGGAAAGATAGATGTTATCAAATGTTTCCTTGGCTTAGCAAGTCAATTTGCTTTATTTGCCAAGAGCCAAAAAAATAATGGCGAGAAAAAAACAAAAAATAGCTTTAATTACTGGAGTGACCGGCCAGGACGGCGCCTATCTGGCCGATTTTTTATTAAGGAAAAACTATAAAGTTTTTGGCACTTTTCGCAGGATAAGCTCGCCTAACTTTTGGCGGCTCGATCACATCGGCATTAAAGAGAAAATTAAGCTTATCCCGTGCGATCTTATGGATGAAGGGTCTATTATAGAAGCTTTGAAAATATCCAACCCTGACGAAATTTACAATCTGGCGGCGCAAAGCTTTGTTGGCGCTTCTTTTTCCGAGCCGATCGCTACAGGACAAATTAGCGGGTTAAGCGTATTAAGAATATTGGAAATGGTTCGTTTGTTTAAGCCCAAGGCAAAGTTTTATCAGGCTTCTACTTCGGAAATGTTTGGCGGTAGAAACCAAGGGCCTATTAACGAAAGAACTCATTTTTATCCCAAAAGCCCCTACGGGACAGCGAAACTTTATGCTCATTGGACGACAATTAATTACCGCGAGGCCTATAATCTTTTTGCTTGCTGTGGCATACTGTTTAATCATGAAAGCCCTATCAGGGGACAGGAATTTGCTACCAGGAAAATTACTATGGGAGTGGCAAAAATTAAATTGGGCCAAGAAAAAAAGCTTTTATTAGGCAATCTTGATGCTAAAAGAGATTGGGGTTACGCGCCGGATTATGTGGAATGTATGTGGTTAATGCTTCAACAGAAAAAGCCGGAAGATTTTATTATTGCCACGGGAGAAACAAGAAGCGTTCGCGAATTTGCTCGGGAAGCGTTTTCCTGCGCAGGGCTGGATTATCGCCAATATGTAGGAACAGATAAGAGATTTCTGCGTCCTAGCGACGTCCCTTCTTTATTAGGAGATTCTTCTAAAGCGCAAAAAAAACTTCAATGGAATCCTAGAAAAACTTCCTTTAAGGAGTTAGTCAAGTCAATGGTAGATTCTGATTTGAAGCGTCTTCGAAAAGGAGCAGAAATGATTTTTTAATAATATGAATTTTATCCCTTTGGCCAAGCCTGTTTTAAAAGGCAACGAAAAAAAATATGTCAGCCAGTGCTTGAAAAATGAATGGATTTCTTCCAAAGGAGATTTTGTTCGAGCTTTTGAAGAATCGTTTAGTCGGTTTTGCCAAAGAAAATATGCTGTCGCTGCCACTAATGGGACAACAGCTCTTCATCTGGCCTTGCTTTCTTTGGGCGTCGGACCGGGAGACGAAATTATCGTTCCTGATCTTACCTTCATTTCGCCTGTCAATATGATCATTCAAACAGGCGCGCGGCCAGTGTTGGCAGACGTTGATCCTGATAGTTGGACTTTAAGCGCGGAAGAAGTCGAGAGAAAAGTCACGTCCAAAACAAAGGCTATTATAGTAGTTCATCTATATGGAATGCCGGCTAAAATGAAAGAGCTTGAGAGAATAGCTCGCAAACATCGTTTGCCAATAATAGAAGACGCGGCAGAAGCGCATGGAGCTTATAGCCATGGAAGAATAACAGGAAGTTTTGGCGAAGTGAGCTGTTTCAGTTTTTTTGGCAATAAAATTATTACTACAGGCGAAGGAGGAATATGTTTAACTAACAAAAAGAGTTTGGCTGACAAGATAAGGCTTTTAGCTAGTCATGGAATGGACCCGCAAAAAAAATATAATCACAAAGCAATAGCTTTCAATTACCGCTTGACTAATCTTCAGGCTGCTATCGGCTTAGCTCAAATGGAGCAGATAGACAGCTTTCTTGAAAAAAGACAGGCCATCGCCAGCTTCTATTCAGAGCTTCTTTCCGGGATTAAAGGAATTATTCTTCCTTTCTATCATGGGGAGGCTAAGCCCGTATGCTGGCTTTATTCCGTGCTTGTCGAAAAGGAAAGGGATTTTCTCGTTAAAGAACTGCTTGATGCCGGCATAGAAACCCGTCCTTTTTTCATTCCTGTCCATAAAATGGCTCTTTATCAAGGATATGGCGGGGGAGAGAAATTTCCCCGGGCGGAATTTCTGTCAACAAGGGGAATTAATTTGCCCACTTACCCTGGCTTGACCAAAAACGAGATAAGATATATAGCTGGCAAAATAAAAGAGATTATAAAATGAAAATATTATTTTTAACCAACAATATTGATCTGCCTGGAGGCTGGGGGAGATACTCTTACGAATTGATAAGCAGAGTTTTAGATAGGCCAGGTATGGAGGGAAAAATTTTAGTAGAAGAAAAAGGGGAAAATAGTTTTTTAAAGAAAAGGTCAGAGAAATTTATTTTTTCTAAAAATATTCTGGTTGATGCCTTAAGAATGAGACCCTATCTTAAGCAGTGCCAAATTATCCATTGTTTTGACGCTTATCCCTACGCCCCAGTTGTTGCTCTGGCCAATCTTGGCTTAAATAAAAAATTAATTATTAATTTAGTAGGCAGCTATTCGGTTGCTCCCCTAGACCAATGGCCTAAAAAATATTTAATGGCTTTTGGTTTTCGACGCGCCGATAAAATTCTGGCGATGAGCCATTATGTTTTAAGAGAAGTGGAAAAAAGAGTAAAGATTAAAAATAGCGATATCATGCTTTACGGAGTGGATAGCAATAAATTCTATCCGCCGGCTAACAAAGCCTTTGATCAAAATCCTAAAAAAATAATTACTATTAGTACAGTCAAGGCAAGAAAGGGATATCATCTTTCTTTAGCTGCTCTAGCTAAGGTAAAAAAACAATACTCTAATTTTAAATACTATATCATTGGCTATCAGGGAGCTAAGAGATATGTTGATTATTTAAAAAAAATGGCGAGAGAAAACAATCTTGAAGAAAATGTTGTTTTTTTACAGAACGTTTCAGAAGAAGAGCTGTTGAGGCATTATCATGAAGCATATCTATATTTAATGCCTAGCGTTAACGGAAAAAATCATTTTGAAGGCTTTGGCTCAGTCTATTTGGAGGCTAATGCTTGCGGTCTGCCGGTCATTGGCAGCCGAGATTGCGGAACAGAAGATGCTATTAGAGATGGTTATAATGGTTTTTTGGTTGTTCAGAAAGATATTGATGAGCTGGCAGATAGGATTTTAAGGCTATTGAAAAATCGTCATTTAGCAGAGCAAATGGGCAAAAATGGAAGAAAATTTGCCGAAGAAATGAGTTGGGACAAGGTAGTGGACAAATTTATAAAAACCTATCGGGAATTACTTCCCCCCGCTTAATTTTTTAAACATGGAAGCGTTAAGCGAATATTACAACAAGAAAAAAAATTACGGCATTAACTCCTCCAGGCAAAGGAAAATTTTGTCTCTTTTAGGGAGTGTTGAAAATAGTAAAATTTTGGATGTTGGTTGCGCTGCCGGCTACTTAGGAGAAAAAATAAAGCGGCCTAATAATGAAGTGATAGGCGTAGATATTTCTCGTTCAGCGGTAAATGAAGCAAAAAAGAAGATAGACCAAGCTTTTACGGCAGATCTCTTAAAAGATCCTCTTCCTTTTGAAGATGGATATTTTGACCAAGTTATTTTAGCAGAAGTGATAGAACATTTGTTTTATCCAGAGAAAGCATTAAAGAAAATTGGGCGAGTAATGAAAAAAGAGGGCAGGCTTGTTATCACTACGCCTAATTTTTTGGTGATCTCTAACCGCCTAAAAATGCTGGGGGGGCATTTCTGTTATACTGAAGAAGGTTTTTTAGAAAGAGGCCATATTCATTTTTTCACTTATTCTGAACTGGTCAAGATCTTAGAGGAAAACGGTTTTGGGATAGAGAAAGAGGATCATCTTGCTTATTGGCGCGCGCCTTCTTTTTTGGCGTGCTTATGGCCTTCCCTATTTGCTTTTCAATTTATTGTTCGAGCCGTAAAAAGGAGATAATTTATGAAAATTTTAGGTATTACTCATCCTTATTCCCACAATAACGCTGCTTGCCTTATTGTTGACGGCAAGTTAATTGCCTTTGCCGAAGAGGAGCGTTTTGTCCGTTATAAGCACGCGCCAAGAATATCAGCTGCCAAAGCGACGGCTTATTGCCTTAAAGAAGGCGGACTGGCAATGAAAGATTTGGACTATATTGCCGTAGGCCTAGGTGATTGGCACAAGGCAATCTGGCCCAACCTTAAAAGACAGTCCTTGTCTTTTGCCTATGCCAAGACAAAGAGGATAATAAAGAATATTAGAGATTTGCGCTGGTATCAGCCCTATGATTTTAGGGACAAGAGAGTAATCAATGTTAATCATCATCGCGCTCATCTTGCTTCTTCTTTCTTTCTCTCCGGCATTAAAGAGGCTAATCTCATTTCTTTAGACGGGGCTGGCGACGCAGAAGCGGGGTTATTGGGTTATGGCAGGGAAAATAAAATTGATGTTTTTTATCGGGTTTCCAATCAGGATAGTTGGGGCGCTCTTTACGAGGATATTACCAAGCTAGTGGGCTTTAAAAAGCACAGTCAGGAAGGCAAGACAATGGGGCTGGCAAGCTACGGAAAAGCTGATCCCAGCGGCCTGCCTTTTATCGACTGGCAGGCAAAGCCTTTTCCTAAGATAGATTACCGAAAGAAAAAATCTTTTCTTGCCTCTATTAAGGGAAGGCGTCCAGATGAGGAAATCACTCAAGCGCATAAGGATTTAGCGGCTACTCTTCAATACAGCCTAGAAAGAGCTGTTTTAGCTATGGCCAGGCATCTGCGCCAAAAAACCGGCTCGCGCAATCTTTGTTTAGCTGGCGGAGTGGCTCTTAATTGCGCCATGAACGGAACTTTGCTTAGGTCTGATTTTATAGACCATCTTTATATCCAGCCAGCTTCTTCTGATGCTGGTTCAGCTTTGGGCGCTGCTGTAGGGGTTTATGTTAAAAAGACCGGCTATCGGCCTAATTTTGTTTTTGATCACGCTTATTGGGGGCCGAAATTTAATAACCGCGAGATAGAAGAAATAATCAAAGAGTGCAAGGCTAGTAAATGGCATTATTGCGAAAATATTTTTAAAGAAACAGCCGAAAAAATCGCCCAGAATAAAATCGTAGGCTGGTTTCAAGGAAGAATGGAAGTAGGGCCGCGCGCTTTAGGCGGTCGGTCCATTCTAGCTAATCCTTCTCTGCCAGAAATGAAAGATATGATTAATAATAACGTGAAAAAAAGAGAGCCATGGCGTCCTTTCGCTCCCTCGGTTTTAGAAGAAGACGCGACCCATTATGTAGAGAATTATTGCCCTTCACCTTTTATGATTTTGAGCTTTAAGGTTAAGCCGGAAAAGACAAAGGAGTTGGTCGCTTCTGCGCATATTGATAATACCGTGCGACTCCAGTCGGTTAGTCAAAAGACTAATCCTCGTTATTGGCGATTGATTGATGAATTTAAAAAGATTAGCGGCTTGCCGGCAGTTTTAAATACTAGTTTTAATTTGGCTGGCGAACCAATCGTTTGTTCTCCCAGAGATGCTCTTCGGACGTTCTATGGCTCTGGCATGGACTGTCTAGCTATTGGCGATTACTTGATAGAAAAATAGTTTTATGGAGAAAGAAGACAAGATTAAAGTTATTTATCTCATTGGCATGGGCCATTCCGGAAGCACTCTGATGGATTTAATTATGGATTGCCATTCTCAAGTAGTTGGCGTAGGAGAGCTTTGCGCCTACCATACTTCTCTAAGAAGGATAGAAAGAAATCGTTTTTGCAGCTGCGGGCAAAGACTAAATAAATGCTCTTTTTGGCGTGGCATTTTTAGAGGGCTGCCAGATTTTAATCTAAGCTTATCGCAAACTAAAAAAGATTTTCTGCTCAAAAAAGAAAAGTATATTTATTTTATCGGCGGCAAAAAATATCAGACCGATCTGGCAGAATATATCAGGCTTAGCGAAGAGCTGTACCAAAGAATTCTTTCTCAGACAGGAAAGAAAGTCATTTTTGAATCATCTAAGTGCCCGTATCGCGCAGAAACTCTCTTGAAAAGCAAAAAAATAGAAATGATTTTAGTGCATCTAGTTAGGGATGGTCGCGGAGTGGCTTATTCTTATTTTAAATCTAATCGTTCTCCAAAATATGCTATTAAGCAATGGGGAATGGCCAATATCAAAACAGAAATAGTCAAGAGGAGAAATCCAGTTAGAAATATTTTTGTAAAATATACTGATTTTGCCAAGGCGCCTCAAAAAGTTTTAACATGTATCTTGTCTTCGACAGGCTTGCGCTTTGAACTCCCCATGATGAATTTTAGAGAAAAGACTCATCATCAGGCAGGAGGCAATAAAAAGCTAAGGCTGTGGGAAAAAAGCCAAGAGATTAAAGAAGACATCGAATGGCGGAGCAAGCTCCCCTTTTTTTATAAGTTTTTATTTAATGTCTCTTTTGGCTGGCTTAATCTATTTTATAAATTTAAAAAGACTGATTGTTAAATGTTTTCTTTGCCGCATTTTATCCACATTGGCTTTCCTAGAACTGCTTCTACTTGGTTGCAGGGGGTTTTTAGCAATCACCCGGAAATTTGTTTTCGTTTTCGCCCAAAATTTTTTAATTGGGAAGACAACTGGCTCAAAGGAAGAGATTATTATCATTCTTTGTTTGAGGCAAAAAAAGGCCAGCAGATTATCTTAGATAGCGACGAAGCTTATTCAATAGGCAGGCAAATAAGAAAGACTGGGTGGAACGTTGATAAAATAGCTAAGGCGGATTACGATCAGATTAAGCCTTTTGTTTCAAGCTATGACCCTTGGCTGACGGCTGAGCGCATTTATCAGACTAACCCGAAGGCTAAAATAATAGCAGTTTTGAGAAGACAGGACGAATGGTTTTTATCTGCCTATAGGTTTTATGTTGCCACCCAAGGAGAAAGCTATTCTTTCAATTATTTTTTGTCTCAAGACAAGGTAGGCCAAGGATTTTATCGGGCGGGTTTTTACCATTCTATCTTAAAGGTTTATCGGGATCTATTTGGCAAGGAGAATGTTCTTGTCCTTCTTTACGAGGAAATAAGCGAAGATGAAAAAAAATTTTTAGAAAAGATTTCGCGTTTTTTAGGAGTTAACCTTTTTTTAAAGAGCCGATTAAACCAGAGACCAAGAAAAGGAATGGGCGACCGGGGGGTAAAAATAATGAGGCAAGCGAATAAAATCACCAAACTTTTGCCTAAAAAAAGAAAAAGCTTGTATTATCGGATAATTTCAAGAATAATAGGGTTTATTGATAGAACATCTTTTCACCGGCTGAAAGGTGGCGTAATTATCCACTTAGAGGAAAAAAGAACTTTACTTAACATCTATCAAGATGATAACAAGAAGCTGGAAAAAGAATTCGGCGTTAATTTGAATAAATGGCGTTTCTAATAATGAGAGATTTTGTTAATACCAAGGAAATAATTTTTCACAGCCTGGATTACGTTTCAGGAAATGTTTTAGATTTAGGCGCTGGTTCGGCAAAGTATAAAAAGATTAT
>CAZKWY010000011.1:0-25722 GCA_964556655.1 uncultured Candidatus Saccharibacteria bacterium | reverse complement strand
GTTGTTAATACTTTATCCTAAAAGTGTTAACAACGCGAGCTATTCTTACATTTTAGTTATTTAAAAAAAGCAAAAGCCGAATTCTAAAAGGCGCTTTCTGTTGAATATGGAACGGTTAGAGAAAATAAAATTAGTTGTTTCTTTGATTCTCCGAATGCTTTTAATAATAGCGGCAGTGACTGCTGTATTTCTTGACGATTGGATGAATCTTTTCTTGTCCTTGTTTACTCTTTTTCTGACTTTTCTGCCGGTTATTATTGAAAGAAAATATAAGGTAAGCTATACCAGCGAATTCGGAATTATCCTCTTGGTTTTTATTGCTCTTTCTATGTATTTAGGCGAGATCCATTCCTTCTACTATGTTTTTTGGTGGTGGGATATTTTTCTGCATGCTATTTCCAGCATTATTATTGGCGGGATTGGTTTTTTATTGGTTCATACTTTGAATAAAGAAGAAGACGTTAAGCTAAAATTAAGTCCTGCCTTTGTAGCTGTTTTTTCTCTTGGTTTTTCAGTATCGCTGGGTGTTGTCTGGGAAATTTTTGAATTTTCTATGGATTCTTTATTCGGATTGAATATGCAGAAATCGGGCCTAGTGGACACAATGTGGGATTTGATTATTTACGTTTTAGGCGCTTCAATTGTTTCTTGGTTTGGTTTTATTTATCTAAAAGAAGACCAGCGCTGGCTGGATAAAATAAAGAGTGGATTTATTAAGTAGTTTCTAAATGCTCTATGCGCAGCTATATCTGAAAGCAGGATAACAATTTTCTCAAAAAATCTCTTAAAGTGCCAAGCAAAGTATTAGTTAGGAATAGGCGCTTCAGAGAGCTGTTAGCAAACGGCTTTGAATTTATTGGAAATTTTTCTGCCGGCGAGCTGACTGGCATACCTCAATTAAGCGATGCGATTAGAGCTTTATAATTAAGATGAATGCATTAAGCAGAACCATGACAGGAATAACGGCTATTATTTTAGGGATATTTTTAATAGGGCTTAGCTTTTTTAAGGGTTTTTTTATTTTATTCTATGCCGCGCCCATCTTTATTATCGGTATTTTCATTTTTTTTAACAAAAAAGAGGACGAAATAGAAAAAATTAAAAGGCCAAAAAACTAATAAAATAATTTAAACACATGGAAAATATTATTGTTACCACAGGGAATAAAGTTCCGGCCAGAGAAATCGCAGAAATTCTTGGGGTGGTGAGAGGAAGTACGGTTAGGGCGAGAAACGTAGGCAGGGATATTGGCGCGGGGTTAAAAAGCCTAGTCGGTGGAGAGGTAAAAACCTATACAGAGATGACTAAAAGCGCCAGAGACGAAGCTTACAACAGAATGGTCAACGAGGCGATTGACCTAGGGGCGAACGCTGTGATTGGCGTCAGGTTCACTACTTCTATGATTATGAGCGGAGCTTCGGAGATGCTTGCTTATGGCACAGCGGTAAAGGTTAGACAATAAATGTCTTAAAATGGAGAGAAGCATTAAATTGATATTTTCGTCGCTGTCAGGAATTTTTTTCTAGTTGGACGGTAGCATTCATAAGGCATATAGCAATCAGAAATGATCTTGTCGGAAATCTGATCTATCTTGCCGTCATCATCCTCTCTTTTTTATCCTTTGCTTATTATCGGCAATTGGTTAAATAAAGAGGTTAATGATGGCTTGCGAAAAACGGCTCTTTCTGGTTTGACTTTTTCGTGTAATCTAATATACTGGTCATTAGTAAGTAACTTATTCTTTTTTTTCTTGCATAATTAAATTTGATGTCAGGATTAAAATAATGAATAAGACAGGTCGACTTACTCCTTATTTAACCAATTATGTGAGGAAAGTATGGCGAAAAAATTATACGTGGGTGGATTGTCTTATGACACCACCGAAGATTCTTTAAAAGAATTGTTTTCTCAAGCAGGCAACGTAGAATCAGCTATTATCATTACTGATAAAATGTCTGGTCGCTCTAAGGGCTTTGGTTTTGTTGAAATGTCAACTGAAGAAGAAGCTCAACAAGCGATAAAAAAGTTCGACAAGACAGAATTTGAAGGAAGAACTATTACTGTTAACGAAGCACGCCCCAAAGAGCCGCGCCCCAATGGGGGAAACGACTTTAACGGCAACAGAAAACAAAGCTGGTAAAGAAAATAAAACCTCCGCTTCAAGCGGAGGTTTTAAGTTCTCTGTATCAATAAATAGGCCCAGCGGGGCCTATTTATTGTTGACAAATCTAGCTGATAATAATTAAATAATATACAGTAAAAATTATTAGCTCTTTAATTTATTTTTAGAAAAAAAAGGAGGATTGGAATGAGCAACGGAAGAAGTAAAGCTAGAGCAGAGGCCAGAGAAGATTTTCTTGTGGCCGATTTCTTTAACTGTCTTTTAGCTTATTTAGAGAGCCATCAAAAAGAAGGGCCTTTAAAAGATTTAATAGAGGCAGGGCGAAAGATTGATTACCTAAGCCGTCAGTATTGGGATGTTGATTCAACAAGAAGCCTTATCTTCCTTTTGACGGAAAAGGAAGATAAGAAAAGATGGGCTAAGGTTCTAACTTTGGCCAAGAGAATGGACGCCGTCCCTTATCGTAGACTTAAAGCGGCTTCCCCTTTTTCTTCAGGGATTTTGGTCGTTATTGAATACGGGAAAGGGGCAATAACTTCCTGTGAAAGGGGAGAATTAGAAGAGTTGCTTGGCGCTTTAATAAGAGCAAAAACGGGCTGGAGGATTAAAGACGGCGATACATACGCTATTTTGCTCTCTAGGCCTAGCGTAGAAGCGGCTGAAGTGGTCTGGCTTAGTTGTAATGCTCCACGTATGAAAGGGCCAAGATCAGCAGATTAATTATTAGACAATAAAGAGACGCTAAGACGTCTCTTTTTAAATTGGCAAGGCACTCGTCTTAATAAGCAAAGCAGTTTTTGTTATAATAAAAATATGGTCAAGCAAGCTGTTATCAGATCCCTCTATATTTTTAAAAGCGCTTTGCCGGTAATGATCGGTATTTTGCTTCTAGTTAACTTGATAAATGTTTTTGCCATAGACTATTACGCTGATATCTTCACTGACAATCTATTAATCGATCCTTTTGTTGGCGCTTTGGCGGGCAGTTTTTCTTTCGGTATTCCTATCACTAGCTATATTGTTGGCGGAGAGCTCTTAGAAAAAGGCATCAGCTTGATGGCCATTACGGCGTTTATCTTAAGCTGGACTACAGTAGGGACAATGATGCTTCCTCTAGAGGCGAAATTTTTAGGCTGGCGCTTCGCTCTTATCCGCAATGGAATTAATTTTGTTTTTGCTATTCTGGTTTCTATTCTAACTGCTTTTACTCTTAAGCTTTTTTTATGAAAGGACAGCATAAGTTTTTAATAATAATCATTTTTCTTTATTTGGCTGTCGCTTTATTTGATCAAGCTGGCGCAAGGGAGGCTTTTTCTGGTTTTGTCGCTATGTTTTTAAGAATTGTTTCTGTTTTAGGCGTAGTTTTTGTTGTTCTGGTTTTAACCAATCTTTATTTTGACAAAAAAAGAATAGGCAAATATCTAGGGGCTAGCTCTGGTAAAAGAGGGTGGTTTTATGCTGTTGTTTCTGGTATTCTTGTTTCGGGACCGCCTTACGTGCTTTATCCTTTTTTAGGCGAACTTAAAAAACAAGGAATGAAAAATTCTTTATTGGCGGTTTTTCTTTATAATAGAAATGTGAAAATTCCTTTTTTGCCTGCTATGGTCTACTATTTTGGTTTTGGTTTTACCGCCGTTCTATCTTTCTATATAATTGCTTTTTCACTTTTGAACGGCAAATTAGTTTCTTTTTTGGCAAGGGAAAAGCGAAGGTAAATATTCTAGTTCTTTTAACCAGGGAGGTGAATAGTGTCTTCTTTATCGGGGATATGCGCTAAATGTCTTGAGCTTAAAACGCTTACTCGCCATCATGTTTTTCCTCGGAAAAGGTTTAAGCACCAAAACAACGCTCCAAAATGTTTTCTTTGCCAAGAATGCCATAGTCGGTTTCATTCCTTGGTAGAGGGTGTAGAAGGCGATAAGGGCTTTTACCTTAGGGCGCTTGTTCTTTTTTTAAAGGATGAATTATGTGGCGAAGCCATAGAAAAGGAGAAGGCATTATGTTTTGTTCGTGCGAAAGGAAAGAATTTGGAAAAGGCAGTTGAAAATGAAGTGGCAAGCCAAGAATATTCTTGCGCTTCTTAATGATAACAAGCGGGCCGAAGGGCCTGCTTCTCTATTTGAAAAATATTTTTTATGCCATTGTATCTTTAAACTAATCAGCTCAGGATGTGGATAACTTTAAGTTATTGACATTTTTTTGGAAGGTTATACGATAAGATATTAGGAGAGATGCGATGTTCTTTAATAAAAAAGCAAGAAAGGAGGAGCGACAATGAATTTTTGCGAGGAATGCAAGGGGCCAATGAAGGTTATCAGCCAAGGGCGAAATGGAGCAAAAATGACGAGATGTCCTAAGTGCGGAAGAACAAGGGTTATCGAAGAGAGAAAACATCTTCCAAGAGGGAAGGAGGTAAGACCAGAATGAAGAAAAAGAAAAAAAGCAAGGCAGTTGTGGATGGGGCTTTTGACGGAGCGAGAGATGCGACTCATGCTCTCGTGCTTTTGCAAAGGAAGCTTATTAACGAGAAAAAACATAGCCACCTTAAAAAGTGGCGCGGTTTTCCCAGATGTGGCTTAGATATTTTTAGCTATATTGAAGAGAAATTTTGGAAGCGTTTTGGCGAAGAAGGAAGGAGAGCATGGAAAGAATCAGGGTTTGCTCTTGATGAGGAACTAAAGCCATGGGAAGTGTCGTTTGCTAGCGTATTTTTTTTTAGGTTTAGCGCTCCCGACAGCGAGGAGGATTACGATGACCAGATGTCCAGTTTGCGATGCGGAAATGATTGAATCCGAGAGATACGGCAAGAAATGCTATTTTTGTGTTTGTTGTGGTCAGATAGTTCCCATGAATGTAGGAAGTTTTTTCCTGGGGAAGGAGGTCCTCGTAACCGTTGAGTTTTAATACTTTAAAAACCGCCTGTTTAGGCGGTTTTGATTGGCGTTTTTTTATATGTTATGTTGTATTTATCGAGATATTAAATAAAGGTAATTATAAGTGAAAGAAAAAATCGCTGTCTTTTCTATTTTCGCTAATGTTTTTTTAGCTGGAGGAAAGGTCACTGTAGGCCTTTTTTCTAATTCGTCAGCTATCTTGGCCGCCGGGGTAGATTCTCTGGTGGATATTTTTTCTTCAGCTATTAGTTATGTCGGTATCAAGATTTCCGGCAGGCCTGCGGACAAAAAACATCCATACGGGCATTATAAGTTTGAAGTTTTAAGCGGGGTCATCATTACGATTCTCGTTTTGGCTACTGGCGCGGGGATAATTTACGATGCTGTCAGGAATTTTTTTAATCCAGAGCCAGTCAAGCTTGGCTATTTAGCGTTTGGAGTAATGGTTTTTTCTGTCGTGGTTAATGAAATCATGTCTCGGTTAAAAATCTATTACGGCAAAAAGGAAAATTCTGTTAGTTTGCTTTCTGACGGAGTTCATTCAAGATTGGATGTTTATACTTCCGTGGCTGTCTTGGCTGGCTTGTTTTTAACGGAGTACTGGATTTACGCAGATTCCCTTTTGGCCTTTTTGATGGGCGTCTATATTATTAAAGAAGCTTTTTCGGTAGGCAGAGATGCCATTGGCTCTCTGCTTGACGTTTCAGCTGACGAGGAAATAGAAGAGAAAATAAAAAGCATTGTCCGAAAACAGGACATTGAAATTAATTCGTTAAAAACCCAAAAAAAGGGCTCTGCTGTTACGGCTAATCTAGAGATTAAATTACCTAACAATTTAAGCGTAGAAGAAGCGGCTAAGATATCAAAAAATTTAAGAGAAAAGCTTATCAAAGGAATAGAGAAATTAGAATATGTGTCCATTCAAATTACTAGCCACGAAGTGACCACTGGCTTTTACAAGCCGGGGATTGGCAGGGGTTTCGGCTGGCAAAGAAAAGGCAGGTTTAGACAGGAAGAAGAGAAGGGACAAGGCCCCTCAGGGTTTTGCGTTTGCGAAGAATGCGGCTATCGAGAACCGCATCAACGGGGAATCCCTTGTTCTAAAATTGAATGTCCCAAATGTGGAAAAAAGCTTAAAAGAGAGCTTTATGCTCAAAGTGATGAGGGAATTTATTAAAAAATACCGTTATGATATTGTTATTGGAGGAACAATTACCTTGTTTGCTCTCTCAGCTTTTTTTATTGAGGACAGATTCAGCTTTCTTTCTTCGCGCGAAGAGTTTAGAGAGTTGGTAATGTCTTTTGGCATTTGGGCGCCGGCCGCAGTAATCCTGTTGATATCCTTAGAAGTTATTATTGCTCCTATCCCAGGATTTGTTCCTGCGGTAACAGCTGGTTTTATTTTTGGTCCCGTGATGGGTGGCCTATATGTTTATCTCGGCAATATTATCGGCAGTTTAGCGGTTTTTTTTCTGGCCAGGAGGATAGGCAGAACAATAGCGGTTAGTCTTTTCCGAGAAGAAAGGATAAAAAAATATGAAAAAGCAATTGCCCGACACGAAAATTTATTGCTGGTCTTTTATTTTTTTCCTGTTTTTCCTTTGGACGTTATTACTGCCGCCTTCGGGCTCTCGGCTATTAGTAGAAAAAAATTTGTTTCTGCTGTTGCTTTTGGCTACTTGGCTTATGCTTTTGTTTTGGCTATTTTCGGCGACTATTTAGCGAAATTATTTTTTTAATGAATTGAATGAATAAAATATATGAACAAGAAAACACTTATTTTTGGCAAGGGATTTATGGGAAGCAGGCTGCAAGAAGAGTTGGAATGTCCCGCTTCTAATAAAAGAATTTCTTCTTTCTTACACATTGAAGAAGAGATTAAAAAATATCGGCCCAAAATTATCATTAATTGTCTTGGCAGCACAGGGGAAGAAAATGTTGATTCTTGCGAGAAAGAAATAGATAAAACTTTATGGAGCAATAGTTTTATCCCGATCTTGTTTGCCGAAGCCGCTTTGCGCCATAAGATAAAGTTGGTCCATATTAGCAGCGGATGCATCTATCATTTTAACTATTATAAGGATCGGCCGCTAACAGAAAAAAGAGCGCCTGATTTTTTTAATCTTTTTTACAGCCGGAGCAAAATTTATTCTGAAGGGGCTCTGGAAAGAATGGCGGAGGAAAACAATATTCTCATTGCCAGATTAAGGATTCCTCTAGATAATCGTTCTCATCATAAAAATATTCTTGACAAGCTGATCAAATATCAAACGGTTATTGATATTCCTAATTCAGTAACTTATGTGCCTGACTTTATCGGAGCTCTCCGCCACTTGATTAAAATTAATGCCGGAGGGATTTATAATATTGTGAATAAAGGAGGATTGAGATATCCTTATTTGCTTGATCTCTACAAGAAATATAAGCCTGATTTTAGTTATAGTGTTATCGATTTAAAACAATTGGGTGCTGTGAGGACTAATATTTTACTCTCGGTAAAAAAGCTTGAACAAAGCGGATATCAAATAAGAAACATTAAGGAAGCGGCGAAAGAGTGTGTTAGCGCTTATTGCCGTTTTTAAAAAATATGGCCATCAATATAAAGCGTCTTATCATTTCTCTGTTTCTGCCGCAATTAGCCGGCGCAATCGGCTCTTTATTCAACGGTTCATCCAGCATGGTCTGGTATAACAATTTAGAAAAACCTTCTTTTAATCCGCCGGGATGGATTTTCGCCCCTGCTTGGATCTTGCTTTATTTAATGATGGGAATAAGCGTTTATCTCATCTGGCAAAAGCTTGAACAAAATGATAAGTCTCGGCAGGCATTGACTATCTTTTGGGTTCATCTCTTCTTCAACGCTACATGGTCGCCTGTTTTCTTCGGCCTGAAAATGCCGGGGCTGGCTTTCTTAAACATTATTATTATTTGGTTTTTTATCATTGTTTTAATGATTGATTTTTGGCCGATTGACAGACGCGCCGCCTGTCTTCTCGCCCCTTATTTTTTATGGGTGAGCTTTGCTTCAATGCTTAATTTATTTATTTGGCTTTAAAAAGTCGGCGCTAATATTTTGCCAAAAAGCCCGGGAGGGCTTTTTGTGTGTCATAAAAGGCGACAAGAAAGCGTACTAATATATTATTGCTTTCGCGTTGTTTTTAAGGGCAATTTTTATTATGTTTGATGATAAAGAAAGAAGCCGGAAAAGCGATGAAGAATTAGCGGAGTTGACTTTGAAAAACCAAGATTTTTTTTATTTCTCATGGAAAGATACGAAAAAAAACTTTTGAGATATATTATAAGAATTTCCGGTTTTGCCAAAGAGGACGCAGAAGACATTCTTCAAGAGTCTTTTATTAAGGCTTATCATAATTTAAACGATTTCGATAAGAGCTTAAAATTTTCTTCTTGGATTTATAGAATTGTTCATAATCAAGCAATCAGTCATTATCGTAAAACACAGGCGCGGCCCCGGCTGGTAGCTGTTGATCTGGAAAACGGGCTCGTTAAAACACTTGCTTCAAATTTGGACCTAGCCAAAGAGACTGAGGCAGAGCATTTTAAAGAAAAAGTTGCCAAAATTATCTCTCAAATGGACATTAAATACAGAGAAGTTTTAATGTTAAGGTTTTTCGAAGACAAAAGCTATCGAGAAATATCGGACATTATTAAGAAGCCCTTGGGAACAGTAGGCGTTATGATTAAAAGGGCAAAAAAACAATTCAAAAAAATTTATGAAAAATAAAAATCTTAGCCAAAAAACTTGGAACAAGATAAAAAGAGAAAAAATAGCCCCCAGACCTAAATGGATTTTTAGCCTGAAATATTTTTCCTTATGGGCGTTCTTGGCGTCTTTTGTTTTAATTGGAGGATTATCTTTTTCCATTATCTTTTTTGTTATCGCCAATAGCGATTGGCGCGGATTCTTTACCCAAATAGGGTTTTTTAAAGCGTTTCTTTTAGGCGTGCCTTTTTTTGGATAGTGGTTTTATCTTCTTTTTTAGTTTTGGCTTGTTTTAATTTCCGCTGCACTCAAAAAGGCTATCATTTTGGTTTTTATCATATTGCAACGGCAAGCATTTTAGGAAGCATTTTAATCGGTTCTTTTGTTTACGCTTTTGGAAGCGGCGAATATCTAGAAAAAACGCTTTATCGCAATCTGCCTCTTTATAAAAAAACATCCGACTGCCAAGCTGGTTTTTGGCTGGCTCCCCAAAAGGGGCGTTTGGCTGGGGTGATGGTTGACGAGCATCAGCTTGGCTTCAATCTAAAGTCTTTTGATGGAAAGAACTGGTTAGTGCTAGTCGATAAAGATGGATGGCGGTTAGCTCCTTTCATTAAAAAAGGGGCGCGCCTTAAAATTATTGGCGAATCGTTGTCCGGAAATAAATTTATAGCGCGTGAATCTGCTCCTTGGCTAGGGCGTGGCGAAAGAGCCTTTTTTTACGAGCGCAAGGCTGAAAGAAAATAACTTAAAAAGCGTATTAATAAACAGAGAAGGAAGAGTTGGTCGACTTCCTAATATAATAATAAATAGATAAATATGGCTAAAAATAAGTATTATTTATTATCTAGCCTAGGAATTCTGCTTATTTCCGCCTCATTATTTGGCTTTAATGTTATGGCTTCAAGCAATAACGGCGTTCAAAGAGAGGGCTTTTCTTCTGGGCCTAAACACCAAGAAATGAGGCAGGGGTTAAAAGAATTGTCTGGAAGCGAAGATTATCAGAGCTGGTCTGAATCCATGGATCAAAAAGCCGATGCTTTAGAGGAGCGAGCAAGGCAAATAAGAGAAAACATTACGCAGGAAAGGTTTGGCGACTTTTTAGAAATTCATGAGCTAATGGAAGACGGGGAATATGAAAAAGCCAGAGAGTTAAAAGAGGAGCTTGGAATAGGGCGCCATGGTTTTGGCAAATGCTGGCAGAAATAAAAGGATTTATTAGAAAATAAAAAACCGCGTTAAAAGCAATTGGCGCGGTTTTTATTTTTTTGCTATAATAAAAAAATATAAGGCGTTGATTAAATTATTAAAGGTCGGTCAATAAAAAAGATAAATAATTTTCTTTAATAAAAATATGAAATTAGAATTAGCTGACAAATTAGTTGAAGCGGCCATTAAAAAGGCCGAAGAAATGAAGATCCCGGTATGTATCGCTATCGCTGACAAAAGCGGTCATCTGCAGACTTTTAGAAGGATGAAGGGATCAATGCTCGCCGGAATTAATGTTTCTATAGACAAGGCCTATTCGTCGGCAGCTACCACCTTTCCTACCAGTGAATTAGGGAAGATCGCTCAGCCAGGAGAACTGGCTTATGGCTTAGCTAACAGTGATCGCGGACGAATGGTAGTTTATGCTGGCGGCCTGCCAGTGAAAGAAGGTAAAAAAACTATCGGCGCTATAGGCGTTTCGGGCGGTCTTGCGCCTGAAGACGAAAAGATAGCCCAAGCTGCTTTAGAAGCGATAAAGTAGCCTAGCGCATCTGTAGCAAAAGGCAAAGGAAGGTCTGTGGGGGAAAATTATTCTTTCTTTGCCTTTTTCAGTTATGGCAGAAGATAAGTCTTTAGAAATAAAGCCGGGTCTTCCAAGCGAAGCCGGAAAAAAGGAAGAGCTTAATTGGATAAGGGCCTTGCATAAGGTTTCCAGTCTTTTTGCTGTTGGCTCAGACATTAATGAAATTCTGGAAAAAGTTTTAGACAGCATTGGAGTGCGCATTGAGGCAAAAATGATCGCTGTTTGGTTATTAGACGAAGAAGGGCAATTCTATATCGCTGCTTCCTATAATATTCCAAACGAGTATATCCATTTCAGTCGAACTGAAAAGGGTGTTATTATGAAAAACGAAGGCTTAATTGGCGTAACGACGAAGAAAAAGAGGCCTATTTTAATGAAGGATATCTTCTCTCATCCAGATACTCCGCCAGAATATGTAAAAAAAATAAGAAGACTTAAGATGGATTTTTTCTCTCTTTTGTGTTCTCCTCTTATTGCCAAAGGAGAAGCCATCGGAACCTTAAATTTTTATTTTGACCGTCCCAAAGAAACCCTTTCAGAAATTGAATTAAAGATTGTTAAGATTATTTCTGATGAAATTGCTGGCTTTGTTCAAAACTCTCAAATGTACCAGCAGGTTGAGAGAAAGACAATTGACTTGGAGCTAGAGAAAAACAAAGTAGAAGCGATTGTAAAAAGCCTTTTAGACGGCTTAGTTATGCTTGATCCGAGCCATCGCATTGTTTTAGTGAATCCTGAAGCAGAAAAGATATTGGGCATTAAGCAAAAAGAAGTTATCCATAAGAGGTTGGACCAGATTAGAGAATATTCTCATATAGACAAGCTTTATAAGATTCTTGAAAAAGAAGAAGAACCGATAGGGAGAGAGTACGAATTAGTTTTTAAAAGGCCGTTTAAGCAATTTTTTCAAGTTTCCATTACTACTGTTACCGCTGGCAGGAGGCGAGTCGGCTTGATGATAACTCTCCATGACATCACTAGGGAGAAAGAAATTGAGCGGCTAAAAACAGAATTTGTTTCTATTGCTGCTCATCAATTAAGGACGCCGCTTTCAGCTATCAAATGGACTTTGCAAATGCTTAGGGACAGTAGCGCTTCAAAGTTGTCTTTTGACGAAAAAGAGCTCCTAGACAAAGGGTATCAAAGCAACGAGAGGATGATTAATCTTATTAATGATTTGCTTGATGTGGCGCGCATTGAAGAGGGCCGTCTAGTCTATCGTTCAGATTATTATTCTTTAGAAGATATTGCCAGAGAGGCGTTCGCTTCAATGGAGGAATTGGCTAAAAAGAAAAAAATCAAGCTTATTTTTAAAGAATCGAAAAAAGTTCTGCCAGAGATTAGATTGGACAGAGAGAAAATATTACTGGTGATGCAAAATTTACTGGATAACGCGATCAGATTTAACAATCCTGGAGGCAAAGCGGAAATTAGCGTTGATCGAAAAAAAGACAATAAAAACGAGTTAGAGATAACAGTTAAAGATGATGGCATTGGCATCCCTCGGGCGAGGCATGACCGTATCTTTAAAAAGTTTTTTCGGGCTGATAACGCTATCCTTCATGAAACCGAAGGAACAGGGTTAGGTCTTTTTATTTGTAAAAACATTATTGAGGCGCACGGAGGAGAAATTTGGTTTGAAAGCAGAAAGGGAGAAGGGACAACTTTCTGCTTTTCTCTGCCCATAGAAAGAGGATTCCTTTCCTCATAGGTTTTTAATAGTGGTTGTAGATAACAGAACCTTGGTTGTCGCTGGTGGATTTTATCTGGTTAGTGTTTTCAGAAAGAATAGGACTTGTTTTAGAAAAAACATATTCGGCATCTCCTTGGGTTAGGTTAGTGCAACCAGCGCTTTGAGGAAGGCCGAATTTGTCGTGCCAATATGTTCCGTGAATGGCGTATGATTTGTAGTAATAGAGAACATAGGGGACATTTGGTAAATCATAGTAGTAAGAAACTGTCGGCGGGCCGCCTCTCATACGGTCTTTTTCCATTTTATACCAGACGCGGAAGACGCCTGTAACCGTGGGATAGACAGAACGGCCAGGAGAGGCATAAGTAGAAAAAACAGGCTGATTGTATTTAAATAGGGTAAGAATCTTTTCCGTTAAATCGAAATCAATCCAATATTCTCCCTTTTTGACTTCTTTAGGAATGGTAAAATCATTTGGAGGTTGGGGCTGGGTAATAGCGGTAATATGGGCGGAAAAGACATAGGCGCCGCGATAAGCTCCGCCGTCTATCTGATACCATAGATTATTGCTGTTAATAGATTCTCCATATACTTCTTTAAGGACTTTTACTCTATTAGCGGTAGAAAGATAGCCCCTGATCTTAGAGTTACTGTTTGGCTCTTCCATAACAGAGATTTCATTATTATTAACTTTTCCCCACCAGCCGAGATATTTAAAGCGGTTGTTGTCTAGGCCTTTTCTTTCTGGAATAATCTGGGCGTTAAATTGCCAGAGCGTGGCGCTAGCTCTATCTTTTTCGTCAATGATAATCGCTTTAACCTTATAGCTCATTTCATTAGCTAGCGCTTTTTCCGTTTCCAGCAAATAACGGCCTTCTGATATTTTGTTAACGATAAAGCTGATTGGTTCGTCTTGGACGAACATATTAGCTTTTTTAAAAGATCCTTCTAAATCTGCTTTTACGCTGATTTTTTGCATTGTCGGATCAATAGAAGAATTATCTGCTGGTTGGTATTTAGAAAAAGAAGGATAGTTTTTGCTGGAATTTGGCAGAGAAATGTTTAGCTGGTTTTCGTTTTGGCTTATTTGGACAGGGGCTAGCGGGCCTTGGCGAAAAATGGCAAGAACAAAATAATTGTCTTGTTGGTGGTATTCTATTTTTTCAATGAGGGGATTTCCAGTTATTTCTTCGTAGGTAAAGCTAACAGCCGCTTCCTGAATATTATAGAAAAGAATTTTTGTTTTGGCGGAGATAGGAAATTCTTTAATTTCGTAGCGGGGGACTGGAGAAAGGGATTTTTCCGAAGCAGTAAAAGAAAAGCTTATCTGGGCGTATTCATTTTGCTGGTAAGAACAGGCGCTATTGTCAATACGATAGCTTTTAGCGTATTGGGGAGTAGAAAAAAATAGAAAATAAGCTGCGACAAAAACAGCTAGGCTGGCGGAAAAAAGAACGGCAATAAATTTAATTAAACGAGGCATTTTTTATCTGGCAAAATATTTTTTTTATTTTATAATAACGATAAGCAATAAATATTAGAGCTTGATAATGCTATGAAAAAGAAAATTATTGTCGTTAACGATAAAATGCAAAAAGGATATCAATATCGGCTTGTTGCGCCGATCGGCCGAAAAATGGCTGATGATTTTAAGCCGCATCTTACGCCCAAAGAAATGCTGGCTTTGGGTGTTTTTGGCGGAAAATATATGACTGATTGCCAAAAAGAGTTTCCAGTTTCCTGGTTCAAAAAAGCTAAGCTTTGCTCCAAAAGGCATGATCCGCAGCTAAATTATTTTAAAATTAATGCTTTCCAGCCGTTATCTGTTTGGCGTAAAAAAGGATGGATTTATCATGAAGATCCTCGCGGATGGTTTCAGTGGTATTGCCGTTATTATTTAGGAAGAAGAATAGAGAAAGAAGACAAGCGACAAATAAAAAGGTGGAAAGCCTTTAAAAGGCATTGGGCGGCTGTAGAAAAAAACTGCCGCCGGGGAAATTACCAATGCCGCCGAAAACAAAAGCAAGCCTTGCTTCATTGGGCTTATGATGCCAGAAAAATTTGATTATTGTTTAGAACCGTCCTCTAAAAAGCCGCCAATGATGAGGTCAACGGCTTCTTTTTCGGAAAACCCTCTTGTTCTTAGATAATTAAGCTGTTCTTCGGAAATTTTACCGATAGAAGCTTCGTGGGTAACAAGCGCTTCCTTATTTTTAATCATCAGGCGCGGGGAAAGGTCTATCTCTGATTGTTTGTCTGCTATTAGCCCTTGGCAATCTAAATGGCCTTTGCTTGGCGCGAGGGCAGCAATGGAGCTCTTAGCGCTAAGAATGCTTTTTTCTTTCCCGACCAGTCTTAATCTAGTTATTCCGCTACTGCCTTTTTCTTTTAGGCTAATAGCATCGCTTAAGTTAATTGATGATTGTTTAGCTCCGCTAATGAGCATTTTTATCTCAAGATTAGCATTTTGGCCAACTTCCGCGAAGGTTTTCATGGATAATTTTTTCGGCGGGGAAAGGCTCTTGAAAGTGTATTTGAGAGAAGCGTTTTTAGCTAGAGAAAAAGAATAATCTGTGGCTACCTTATTTTTTTCTGTCCAGCTGTGATGATGCTCGTAGATGAGGCTGCTGGATGGTTTTAAAATTATTTTCCCTTTTGCTTGATGGGTCCCGCCGCATTCTCTATCCAAAGCGCTGCAAACTCCTATTATTTTTGCCTTGATGCCGTCTTCTAAAACAAGAAGATTGTTCATATTTTGGGTAGTCTTAGAAGAGGAAATGGTGACGCAAGTGCGAAGAGAAGAGTCTGTTTGTTTTTTTACCCAAACAAAATAACCCTCTTTTGGCTGGCGGAGGAAATATTTTTTAAGCCAATTAAATCTTTCCCATGCTTCTTGAATGGGCAAGGCAACAACATTTGGGCTGGCGCTAATATTTTTTATCTGATGGTCAATTTGCCAGTAATGGGCATTTTTTGCATTTTTCATAACCGTATTTTTCAATCACTTTAAGGACTTTTTGGTAATTTTTTTCTTGGCAGATAACTTTTCCTTTTAGCATAACATAAGTTAAAGACGGCTTAAGAAAACGAAGAATAGCTCCTGAATGGGTGATAACTATCACGGCGATTTTTTTCTTAATAAACTCTTCTTTGATGAATTGGGCTACTTGTTTTGATTTTTTCAAGTCTAAACCGGAATCAATTTCGTCTAGAATGGCTAACTTGGGCTCTAGGGAAAGAATTTGCGCCAGTTCAGATATTTTTTTCTCCCCGCCGGAAAATTCTAAATTAACTTCTCTTTCAAGAAGTCGTTTATCGGCCAAGGGGAAGAATTTCTTTTGGGATCCGGCGATTTTTCTCATCATTTTTTCAAGAGTAACGCCTTTGACCGCGGGAGGATTTTGCCAAGCCAGGGCAATCCCCATGCGAGCTCTTTCCTCGGGGCTTGATCGGTTAATTTTCTTCCCTTCGAAAATAATTTTTCCTTCTGTGACGCGGTATTTGGGATTGCCGGAAATTACTTGGGCAAGAGTGCTTTTGCCAGAGGCATTAGGGCCTAAAACAGCCTGGACTTCTCCGGCGCCTATTTTTAAGTTAACGCCTTTTAGGATTTCTTCGTGGCTGGCCGAAGCTTTTAGGTTGTTGATTGATAGGAGCATATTGATTGTCTTGCTTCCTTTGTTGTGATATGATATGGGTGTTTTTATTTAAAAGCAAGATTCAATGGTAGAACAAATTATTCTTGGTCTAGTCCAAGGAGTGGCAGAATGGCTGCCTGTCAGCTCTGAAGGAATGCTTGTTTTAATTAGCAAGAATTTTTTCCATAATCAGGCAGAAACTTCAGAACTCATCCGCCAGGCGCTTTTTTTGCATCTGGGGACTTTTTTGGCGGCCCTTATTTACTTTCGTAAAGATGTTTGGAAAATAATCAAAACTTTCATAAATTATAGATCCAGCGAGTCAGAAGATAAAAAGCTGGCTGAATTTTTAGCCATTGTTACTGTTTTGAGCGGGATCTTGGGCTTCGTCTTTTACAGGCTTTCCATGGAGAT
The DNA here is from genome assembly GCA_964556655.1 of uncultured Candidatus Saccharibacteria bacterium. Taxonomy (GTDB): domain Bacteria; phylum Patescibacteriota; class Minisyncoccia; order Portnoybacterales; family UBA2143; genus CAZKWY01. The sequence continues at coordinate 9,445 of CAZKWY010000011.1, read as the reverse complement.
AAGCTCTAGCTTGGCTTTTTCAGCTAAAATTGTTAATGTTGTTATTGGTTTTTTGCTAATCATCACGGCTGTTCTTCAAATAAGATATCGTTCGGGCGGACATAAAAAAACGAGCCAGGTGGATAAAAAAGACGGGTTTTTTTTGGGGCTGGGCCAGGCGTTGGCTGTTTTGCCCGGCCTCTCTCGTTCTGGGCTGACAGTTTCTTTTTTGCTTTTAAAGAAGTATGACGACGAAGCTGCTTTAAGGTTAAGTTTTTTAATGAGCCTGCCGATTGTTTTTTTTGGCAATATTGTTTTAAATTTTAGAGATATCTTACTCTTAAAGGCCTCTTTTTGGGCGTTGCTTTTTTCTTTTGTCTTTGGCTGGCTGACCATTGATCTCCTTCTGCGCGTGGCGCGCAAGGTTAATTTTGGCTATTTCGTATTAGTTTTCGCCTTGCTGGTAATGGCTTCCGTTTTCATTTAGACAGAAGCTCTTGATAGACAGAAAGATGGTCGGCGACAAGCCGCGAAACAAGAAAGTTTTCACGAACACTCTTTTTTGCCGCTTCGCCGATAATTTTCCTTTGCCTTGGATTTTTAAGCAAATCAATCAAGCATTGGGCTGCTTCTTGGAAAGAATTGACGAGATAGCCGGTGCGTCCGTGTTCTATTTGCAGGGAGATGCCTTTAGCGTTGCCGCCGATGACGGGCTTGCCTTTCCACATTGCTTCAGTGACGGTCAGGCCGAACCCCTCCCGAAGAGATTTTTGCATAATAACTTGGCTGGCAGTATAGACGGCATTGATAAAAAGATCGTTAGAAACTCCCTTAAGGTGCTTGGGGTAGGCGAAAAGAAAAACATCTTTATCGTTTTTGGCTCTTCTTTTTATCTCTTGGAATATTTTTTCTGCTTGGGGGTCGTCTTGGGCCTGCATGATGCCTGCTAGAACTAGTTGAAGCTGGGGAATCTCTTTTTTGGCTTTTTGATAGGCCTTAAAAACTCCTAGCGGGTCTTTCCATGGATCAAAGCGGGAGACTTGAGAGACAAGTGGTCGGCTAGCGTCAATATGATAGAGACCGAGAATTTCTTTTGCTTTCTTTAGGGCGATCGTTTTGTTTTTGGCGGTAAAAGGATTAATAGCGGGCATAATGATGCGAGAGCTCTGTAGATTCATCCATTTAGGGCGGTAGCTAGGATGGCTGATTATAGTAAGGCGGTATTTTTTCATTAAGGGCCTGAGGAAAGACAGGATATTAGGGTTAGGATGGGAAAGGTCAATATGAAGGCGGAGCGCCGAAGCTGCGGAATCAGGAATATACTCTATTAAGGGCAGGGGCTGGGGATCGTGAATGATAATAACATCCGGCTTTTCTTTGGCGATCAGTTCTTTGAAGGAAATTGCTATTTGGCCGTAAAGCCAATCTAGATAGAAACTTTTTTCTCCCTTAGTTAATTGTCCTTTTTCTCCCTGTAAAAGGTTATGAATTTTTTTGGTAATTTCAAAGAAAAAAAGAGGCGCTTTGATAATATACCATTGCGAATTAATGCCCAGTGATTGCTCCAAGGGCACTTGGCTGCGCAGAAGGACTGAAACTCCTCCTCCAAGCTGGGTAGAATTAATATGAATAACTTTTTTATTTTTAAGAGGATGAGACAAGCGGGCAATTTTATCAAAGTCCTTGGGAGCGATTTTTTCAAATTTTTTAAAAGAAGGAGACTTGAGAGTAACTTTGTCTAAGTGGTCCATAACAAAAATCTTTATTTAGGTATTTAACAGCAGGACAGATATTTCATCTTAGCACCGGGCAGTGTTGTTGTCTAGGGAGGATTTATATGATAAAATAACACTAGTTTATTTATCGGCTAAAACATAATAATATATGGTATCTAAAAAAAAGCTGGCCAATGGACTATCCAAGCAAGCGTGGCGCTTTGTTGAAGGAAAGGAAAGAAAAAAGCTGCTTAACTCTTTGAAGAAAGATAAAACAGACTGGTTTTTCTGGGTTTCGGAAATGAAAGGTATTTTAAAAAACCTCAATAAAACAGAGGCGGTTAAATTCGGCGGATTGATACTTTTACTGGAGCAAAAGCCGGACAGTGTTTTTTACCAAAACAAGCTCAAAAGGTTTTTAATCAGCCAGATTGAATTTTATAAATATTACGATTTTTCATTAGAAAAAAAACTGAAGCAAAAAGAGCGCTCCGAGAAAAAACTTTGGATAAGCAAGACTTTCCGTCTTTTCATCAGTAGATCTTTTCTTGGAATGTTGATTCTAGCCTTGATTGTTGGCTTTATTGTTTGGTTCTATTTAGACAGGGAAAGTTGCCTGGAATTTGTTAAAGGGGTAGTCGGGCCTTTCTTAAAAGCTATTAGATAAAAAAATGGATAATGAAAATAATAACAATAAAACTCGTCGCCCTTTAGTCAGGATGATTTATCTTTATCTTTTTTCTCTTGTTGGCCTGGTGCTTTTAGTCATCGGCATGGTTCGTTTTGTGGATATGGGGCTTAAGGCTTTTATTTTTACCAAAGCGGAACAGGAAAGAAGGCTTTATTATGATAAGCCATCTGCGCCAGTCCAGTTAGAACGCGCTAAAGAATTAGCAGAAACAGAAGAAGGAGAAACAGAATTGACAGAGGAAGAGCTGTCTCTGGTTAGACAATGGCTTGCGGATTATCAGCAGTGGCAGGAACAAAGAGATGAAATAGACCCCGTTACAGCGCGCAGGCATCGCGATGCCTCTACTAATCTTTCTTTGATTTTAATCGGCTTTCCTCTTTATCTTTATCACTGGCGTATCGCTAGAAGGGAGGCGAAATAAAAACAGAGAATCAAATTATTAATTTAAGGTTAAGAAATTTAATGGGCTGGCTTTTGGCTGGATTTTTAGTAGTATTGATATTTTTTATCGCTGTCAGCGCCTATAATGAAGTAAAAAAAAGCAGCTATATCGGTCCAGACGAAGGAAGTAGAAACACTTTATCTGCTGAAGGTACGGGACGAATTTACGCTAAGCCAGATTTAGCTTTGATTAATTTTTCTGTTATTACTGAAGGAAAAACAGTAGGAGACGCTATTTCTGAAAACAGTAAAAAAATGAATGCGGTTAGCGCGGCGCTAAAAGAATCAGGCGTTGAAGAAAAAGACATCAAGACAGCGGGTTTTAACCTTTATCCTCGTTATGAATATCGTTCTAGCGGAGTTTATTCTTCCGGACAAAGAATTTTAGCGGGCTATGAAGCAAGGCAGTCTCTTGAGGTGAAAATAAGAGAGCTTGATCAGATTGGCGCTATTATCGGCCAGGCCACAGAAAAAGGAGCGAATCAAGTAGGAGAACTAAGCTTTACTATTGACGATCAAGATTTGCTAAAAAGCCAAGCAAGAAAAGAAGCGGTGAAAGAAGCCAAAGGAAAGGCGGAAGCGATAGCCGGCTCTTTAGGCGTTGATTTGGTCAAGGTTGTCAGCTATAATGAGAACAGCGTCATTCCTAGTTATTACCGCTCCAGCATGGAAGGTCTGGGCATTGGCGGCGCTGGCGCTTCAGAACCACAGATTGAGACAGGCCAGAACAAGATTGAAGTGTCAGTGAATATTGTCTATGAAATTGGACAATAAAAGAGCGATAGTGGAGCAATGAAAAAGATTATCCTTATTGTTAGCTTTATCGTTATTTCCGCAGGAGGCTATTTTGGTTATCAGGCCCTTTCTAATCAAGAGGGCGATTTTAGTTTTGTAGAAGCCGCCAAAGGCGATATTGAACAAGTTGTTTCGGTAACAGGAACTGTTATTTCAACTAAAGAAATTGATCTAGAATTTGAAACTTCTGGCCAGATCAGATCAATTTTGATTGAAGAAGGAGAAGAGGCGAAAAACGGACAAACACTTGTCAGTCTGGACATTTCCGAGCTAAACGCTCAATTGAGATCTGATTTAGCGGCTCTTGAAATGGCGCAGGCTAAACTGGCTAAAACTATAGCTGGAAACAGGCCAGAAGAGATTCAGATCTTAAAAAGAGCAGTAGAAAAAGCCCAGGCAGAGCTAGCGAGCAAGGAAAAAGCTTTAGTGGACGCTCAAGCTGATGCTATTAATGGCCTAAAAGAAGCCTACGAAGATGCTCTAGACGCGGCAAGAGAAGCGGCTACCTCTGCTGACGAAGCTCTCGATATTGCCTATGTTTCAATGAGAAATGAGTATTTTAACAATAACAAACAGCTTAGCTATCAGGTCAGAGATAGAGAAAATAACGCCAAAAGATACCTTTCAGAGGCGGACGAAGCCCTTGCTTTAGCCGAAGAAGATTCTTCTTACGCTAATATCGATTCGGCCATGAATGAAATGAAGACAGTTCTTAACAGTATTCGCGGCGCTTTGGCTTTTTTGAGGTCTGCTTTTGAGGACAGCAGTGTTTCTGGCAGCGTGTCTTCTACTGACGAAGCAACTGTTGATACCCAAAGAAGATATATCGATGATGAATTAACCAACTTAACCACGGCCGGACAGGCTATTGAATCGGTAAAGATAACTAATCAGACTAATCTTAATTCAGCTCAAGATGACTTGGAAATTGCCCAAGCTTCTTTAGAAAAAGCGCAAGACGAACTAACGCTAAAAGAGGCCGGACCTAGGCGGGTAGATATTGATTTTTCCGAAGCGGAAGTCAGGCAGGCTCAGGCCAAAGTTTCTCAAACTAGAACAAAAATCAACAAGCTCATTCTTGAAGCGCCTTTTAGCGGAGTTGTGACTAAGGTAGAGAAAGAGGCAGGGGAAAGAGTTTCAGCAGGCGAGGCGATTATTTCTATGATAAATTCTGGACGCTTTCAAATAAAAGCCAATATTTCAGAAACAGATATCGCCAAAGTGAGTTTAAACAATCGAGCGGAAATGACTTTAGACGCTTTAGGCCCTGACGAAATTTTTTACGGCCGTGTTGTAAAAATTAATCCAGCTGAAACAGTAATCTCTGGCGTTATTTATTATCAAATAACTGCTGTTTTTGAACAGGAAGATAAAAGGATTAAGCCGGGCATGACCGTCAATTTAGATATTGGGACAGACAGCAAAAATAATGTTCTTTATCTCCCATATTACCTTATTCAGGAGGAAAATGGCGATCAGTATGTGCGGTTGCTAGAGGATGGTCAAAAAGAAAAAAGAACCATAGAAACCGGCCTAGAGGGAGAAACAAGGGTGGAGATTATCAGCGGGCTAGAAGAAGGAGAGAAGGTAATAGTTGATGAATAGTTTTGCCTATGCTTCTTAAACTAGAAGGAATTGCCAAAGATTATCTCAATGATGGATTAAAAACTCCGGCTTTGCGCGGGGTTTCTTTTGCTATAGAAGAAGGTCAATTTGCCGCGGTAATGGGGTCTTCCGGCTCAGGGAAATCTACCCTGATGCATATTATTGGTTTTTTAGATAAGCCGACAAGCGGAGAGTATTTTTTTGAGGACAAAAATGTTAACACTTTTGACGATGAGGAACTGGCGCGCGCTAGGAACCAGAAAGTCGGTTTTGTCTTTCAGTCGTACAATCTTTTAGCGCGTACTTCCGTGCTGGACAATATTCTTTTGCCTACTCTTTACACGCCTCATTTAGACAAGAAGAAGGCCGAAAAAAGAGCCAAGAGCCTTTTGAAAAAAGTAGGTCTTTCTCACAGGATGAATTATCGCCCCAATCAGCTTTCCGGCGGAGAGCAGCAAAGAGTAGCCATTGTGAGGGCTTTAATCAATGAGCCAAGCTTGGTTTTAGCCGATGAGCCAACTGGCAATCTAGACAGTAATTCCGGGCAGGAGGTGGTGGAAATTTTGCAGGATCTCAATGAGGAAGGGCATACTATTGTTATGGTCACCCATGAAAGATATGTGGCAGAGTGCGCTCGACGCATTATTGAGCTAAAAGACGGGCAAGTGATTAGCGATAGCAAAGTAGCTAAACAGCATTTAGCTAGAGACGGACTTTTTAAATAGCAGTGGATTAACTTGAGACGCGGCATATGTATTTAGTCAATGTTTTAAAGCTTACTCTTCAGAATTTAGCTTTGCGCAAGAGCCGTTCTTTTCTGACCATGTTGGGCATTATTATTGGCGTAGCGGCGGTTATTTCTATCATTGCTGTCGGAGCAAGCGCCCAAGATTTGCTGTTGGGCCAGATTAGAGCCATGGGAAGCAATGTTGTTAGTGTTTTGCCGGGGGCCTCTGATGAAGCGGGGCCGCCGGCTTCAGTTTTTGGCATAGAGGTTACGACCCTTACCTATAAGGACAGTCTGGCTATTGAAAGTTTGCCTCATGTCCAGGCAGTTTGTCCTTACGCTAATGGGCGGCAAACAATGGCTTATTTCAACGAGTCCAAGGACTTTAATTATGTCGGAGTTGCGCCCGGCTATTTAGAGGCAGAAGAAACCTCAGTGGCCAAGGGGCGTTTTATCAGGCAAGAGGAAGTGGACAGCTTAGCGCGAGTGGCAGTGCTGGGCAGTCAGGTTAAAGAGGATCTTTTTGGCGAGGGCCATCCCATTGATAAAAGAATAAAAATTGGTCAAACAAGTTTTAAAGTTATTGGCGTAATGAAGGAAAGAGGGACTGCCGCTTTTCAGAATCAGGACGATCAGGTTTTTATCCCTGTTAAAACCGCCCAAAAAATTCTTTTAGGCATTGATCATCTTTCTTTAATGAGAGCAAAGATTGATCGGGAAGAAAACATTAAGCCAACTATTAATCGCATAGAAGAAGTTTTGCGCTATCGCCATCGTATTAAAGATCCAGCCAAAGACGACTTTTCTGTTAGAAGCACTGCTCAAGCTTTGGATATCTTAGGAACCATTACCCAGGCGGTGAAATATTTTCTGGCTGCTGTGGCAGCTATCTCTTTAATTGTCGGTGGTATTGGGATTATGAATATTATGTTTGTGGTAGTTAATGAAAGGACTAAAGAAATCGGCTTGCGCAAAGCGTTAGGCGCTCGGAGAAAAGATATCTTAATCCAATTTTTAGTAGAAAGCTCTCTCATGACTTTAATTGGCGGAATTTTTGGCATTATTTTAGGCATTCTTATCGCCTTGGCGATCAGTTTTGGAGTTAACTATTACGGCTATAATTGGCAGTTTATTATTACGCCCTTTTCTATTTTTATTTCTGTCTTTATGGCAGTAACCGTAGGAATAGTTTTCGGTCTTTGGCCGGCTTCGCGAGCATCTAAATTGAATCCGATTGAGGCTTTGCGCTATGAATAGCGTTTCTTATGAATTTTAACTTTATTGCTAAACAATCAATTACTGCTTTAATGGCCAATAAGACAAGAAGCGCTTTATCTCTTTTGGGCATTATTATTGGCGTGGCGGCAGTAGTCATTATTCTTTCTTTGGGCCAAGGACTGAAAGGGCTAGTGACTAAAGAGGTAGAAGCTTTTGGCCAAGATGTATTGGATATCGCCGTTAGAGTTCCTGGCGCCGATGAGATAGGCAGTATCACCGCTATGGCCCGAGGAATAAAAATAACTACCCTGAAGACAAGAGACATTGAAGACCTCAAGGACAAAGAAAGATTCCCATATATAGAAGCGGTGACCGGTCAAGCGTTCGCTCAGGGGTGGGCTGTTTACAAAAACCAGGAAAAACAAGTTTTGGTTTATGGGTGCAGTCCGGATTTTTTAGAGATTTTTAGGACTGTTGGCGTGGCTCAAGGCCGTTTTTTTAATGAAAACGAGAATAAAAGTCTGGCTCAGACAGCGGTTTTGGGAAATAACTTGGCGGAAGAGCTCTTTCGGCGAGTAAATCCGATAGGCAAAAAAATTAGGCTGGAAGGAAAAAGTTTTGAGGTTATTGGCGTTCTGGAGCCTTACGGAGGAATAAGCTTTGGCGGCGTGGACATTAATGACTTTGTCTATCTCCCCCTAGAAACGACGCTGAAGCAAGTCTTGGGCATCGACTATCTTTCCGAAATCGCTCTGACCGTAAAGGGCCCAGAGCATTTCCCCAGAGCCATTGAAGAAATTTCTCGCATGCTAAGGCGCAATCATAATATCAGCGATCCCTCAAAAGATGATTTTCAAATTACTACAATGGAGGAAATTCTTAACCGGATAAATGAGATAAGCTTTATCTTGAACTTATTATTGGGTTTTTTGGCAGCTATCTCTCTTTTGGTCGGCGGTATTGGCATCATGAATATTATGCTTGTTTCTGTTAGCGAAAGAACTAAAGAAATTGGTCTGCGCAAAGCGGTAGGAGCCAGAAGAAGAGATGTTCTTTGGCAGTTTTTAATAGAGAGTCTTTTGGTAACTAGCTTAGGTGGCTTTATTGGCGCTTTACTCGGAGTAGGATCTTCTGTTCTGTCAACGTTTGTCATTAGAAGCCAAGGGATAAATTGGCCGCTGACTATTTCTTGGCTGGCTATCATTGTCGCTTTTTTAATCGCGACAGCCATCGGACTTATCTTCGGTGTTTATCCGGCAAGAAAAGCGTCGCGTTTGAGCCCCATTAATGCTTTAAGAAAAGAATAAGCCATTGAAAACGCTTCAAGAGTGGACAAATACAAATAATTATGTAAAATGAAAAAATTAGGAAAATAATGAGCCGCTACCTATAAAAGACAGCTGTTAATTTGCTTTATCGGCTGGCTTTTATAGAAAAAGCGGACAAATAAGCATATGTTTATTAATTTCCAGGTTGCTTTTATTCTTGCTATACCAGTTGTTGCTTTGCTTTTCGCGGGATATTTGGCTTGGCGGATTAAAAAGCAGATTGTGCCGGAGGGGAAAGCAAAAGAAATTAGCCGTATGATTCACGAAGGAGCGTTGGCTTTTCTTAATAGGGAATATACTATTCTTTTTTCCTTTGTACTCATCGTGGCTGGTCTTATATTCTTCTTCTTAGAAGGGGAAACTGCTTTCGCTTTTATCTGTGGGGCTTTTTTAAGCGCTTTGTCTGGACAAATTGGCATGAGAATAGCTACTGCGGCTAATGTTAGGACAGCGGAAGCGCTTAGAAACGATCTCAGATCAGGTCTTAATATTGCTTTTAATAGTGGCAGTGTGATGGCTTTAAGCGTAGTTGGTTTTGGCCTTTTGGGCGTGGCCTTGCTCTACCTTCTTTTTAGGGATCCGGAGATTATTTACGGTTTTGGCTTCGGCGCTTCTATGGTGGCTCTTTTTACTCGAGTGGGCGGAGGAATCTATACTAAAGCAGCTGATGTAGGAGCTGATTTAGTGGGCAAAGTAGAAAAGAATATTCCGGAAGATGATCCGAGGAATCCTGCTACTATTGCTGATAATGTTGGAGATAATGTTGGCGATGTCGCGGGCATGGGTTCGGACCTTTTTGAAACTTATGTGGAGAACATTACTGCGGCTATGGTCATCGGCTCATTGGTGGTTGTCGGCAGCAAAGGAATTTTTTTGCCAATGATGATAGCCGCTACAGGCATTTTAATAAGCCTGGTCAGCAATATCTTTATTAGGTTTAGCTCTT
>CAZKWY010000010.1:0-28466 GCA_964556655.1 uncultured Candidatus Saccharibacteria bacterium | reverse complement strand
GCCCGCCGAAGCGAGGGGCGAAGCCCTGAGCGAGGCGACTAATTCAATATGGTGGACCCAGTGGGATTCGAACCCACGACCTCCTGTATGCCATACAGACGCGCTAACCAACTGCGCTATGGGCCCATATTTAAGCTTAGAACATTTTGTGCCCCCACTAGGAGTCGAACCCAGATCAATGGCTTAGGACGCCACTGCTCTATCCATTGAGCTATAGGGGCGCAAAGACCTTGCCCCAATCAGCCGTGGGACTAAGTTCGTTATTTCTATAATATAATATTTGACTAGCTAACGTCAATGGAATATAATAGACTAAAATGATTATTATTTCTTAATATGATCTGTCACTAATTATCACTAATGCTTATTAGGGGAAATTAGCGATAAGGTTAGCGATCATATTGGCTAGTTATTATGAAAAAATCACCTGTTGTTGAAGTTATTAAAAAAATAAGCCCGGCAGTAGTTAGTATCATTATCAGCAAAGATCTGCCCAAAATTAAAAAATATCAGGTTCAGCCTTTTGACGAATTTTTTGGCCCTTACGGCCCGCCTATCACTCAATACCGGCAAGAGGGGAAACAAAAAGTTAAATTAGGCGGGGGAAGCGGATTTTTTGTTGACGACAAGGGCATCGTCATCACCAACCGCCATGTTGTCGCCTCTCCTCAAGTAGACTATACAGTAGTCACTGCCGATGAAAAAGAATATCCTGCTGAAGTACTAGCGCGTGACGCTGTTAACGATGTAGCTATTTTAAAGATTAAGGACATTAAGAACAAAAAATTTCCTATTTTAGGATTAGGCGATTCTTCCGGCGTAGAGTTAGGCGAAGATGTTATTGCTATTGGCAACGCTTTAGGCGCTTTTAAAAACACTGTTTCTACGGGAGTCGTTTCCGGCCTAAGCCGACTAATTACTGCTCGCGACGGAATTTCCGGCCAGACTGCGGAACTAAGAGGCCTTATTCAGACTGATGCCGCTATTAATCCCGGCAATTCGGGAGGGCCTCTGGTTGATCAAAACGGCAGAGTTATCGCCATTAACGTCGCTATTGTCATGGGAGCGCAAAATATCAGCTTTGCCATCCCTATCAACAACGCCAAAAAAGATTTAGATGACTTAAAAAAACACGGCCGCATTATCCAGCCCTTCTTAGGTGTCCGTTACATTATGGTCAACAAAAATATCCAAGAAGACTTTATGGCCCGATTTAAAGCGCGTATTCCAGTAGATCACGGCGCTCTTATTATCAGAGAACCAGGCGCCGGCGATTCAGCAGTTGTTCCTGACAGCCCAGCAGCCAAAGCAGGACTGACCGAAGGAGATATCATCTTAGAATTCAATAAAACTAAAGTGAACGATGACAATCCCCTTCAAGCCCTTATTCATAAATGCAAGCCCGGCGACGAAGCAGAAATAAAGCTTTTGAGAGGAGATAAAATCGGAACTACCAAATTAAGGCTTGAAGAAAGAAAATAAACAATGGGTTAACAAAGGCCCTGCCTGAGGACAAAAAAGACCCTTTCAAGGGTCTTTTTAGCTTCCTAGCAAATAAACAACAATCAGCGCTAAAACATGTTAAAAAATAAAGCCAGCACCTCAACGCCTCCTTGGCCAGCAATAAGGCCATAAAAAAAGATTACGATAGAGAAAAGAGGAATTGCGCCAAACACGATCAAAAAAAGCAAAGCGATCAAAAGCAAGCTGCCATACCTTTCTAGAAAAATCCGCGCCCTCTGCCATGAATAGGGCATAAGAACGAAAAGAAGTTTAGAGCCATCTAAGGGAGGAATGGGAATAAGATTAAAAACCATCAGGATAAGACTGATATAGATTACCGCGGATAAAAATTGAAGGCCTAAATTATTCAAAGGCAAGTCAGTAAAAGCAACGGCCGTTCTTAAAAAAAGGCCAGAGACTATAGCTAGCCCTAAATTAGACAAAGGACCAGAAATAGCCACTAGGGCTGGGCCGTATTTTTGGTTTCTTAGATTATAGGGGTTAAAAGGAACTGACTTACCCCAGCCAAAACCAACAAAAAGCAAGAAAATAGTCCCCATTAAATCAAGATGGGCAAAGGGATTAAGAGTCAATCTGCCTTCGCTTTTAGCCGTAGGATCGCCCAAATAATAGGCAGTCCAAGCATGAAAAAATTCATGGATAGCGATAGCAGCCAAAATAGCGCATGCCCAAACGACAAAAATTAAGGGATTATTAAAAAGTAAATTAGTAATCATACAAAAATAAAGGCGCTTTTATGAACGTTAAGTCCTCCAGGCTTGATAAATTTGATTAAATCGTGTAATCTATAAACTGGAATAATCATTAAAAGAATTAATATGTCTAGAAGATGCTCTCTCTGCGGCAAAAAATCAATGATCGCGGTGATCAGAAAAAAGCTTCGTGGTAAGTATAACCCAACTGGTAAAAAAAGAAAATACCCTAATCTTCAATGGGTTCGTCTTGATAATGGCAAAAGAGTAAAAGCTTGCGCTAAATGCATCAAGACTATTTCTAAAACAAACAAAGAACGGGCTGTGGCCTAGCGGCTTAGGGCGCGCCCATGGGGTGGGTGAGATCGCGGGTTCAAATCCCGCCAGCCCGACCAAAACACTCATAAATAAAGAGCGCTGTTTCGAAGCGCTCTTTTTCTTTTATCTTCTGTACCTATTGCGGTACTCGGAATTAGAAGATCCTTTTCTTAGCCGATGCCCGCAACTCTTGCAAGTCTCGGCCTTTCTTTTGTTGTTCTGTTCTCCGCATGATGGGCATTTTTTGCCCTTCCTCTTCATCATCCTTTCCCCCCTTCTTTTAGAGAATGTAACCACTCGAAATGAATGCGGCCGTCATCGCCCATATAGACGACTCCATTTTTGGCCGCGGTATCGATGCGGAAAAACTTCCTATGAGATGTTTTTGACCTATGAAAACGCTTCGCGCCGCCAATCTGGTAGAAAAAAGCCATTTTCCCATTTTTAACCCCCACATGAGAAGGGGGTCTAAAAAAACTCTCTCTTTGAGCCAAAAATTCCGTCGGTCCCGGAACGGGAAAGAGCTCGCCTGAACTAATCTCTCTTTCCCGTGTCAGCATAACAAAATTCATCCCTCCTCCTCTCTTTTAAAAAGAACAAAAGCAAAACGACGCAAGGCAACGCCGCTTTCTTACTTCTAAAGAAAGATTGGCTCAACCTTCCTTTAGAAGCAATAAAACCTGCTACTCCTTAATGCCATCTAAATTAACATCGTAGAGCGCCGCTTCTTGGAAAAGACGGTATTTAACAATCTCTTTTGGTCCAAACCAGGTTTTAATCTCTTTTTCTGCTTCTTCAGTCGTTCCCGAAGCATGGACTAAGTTTCTTATTGCCCTATCATCGCCGTCAGACAAACTGTACGAATCAATAGTATAGTCTCCTCTAATAGTTCCCACATCAGAAGAAAGAGGCTCGGTTCCACCGGTGACTTTTCTAATAACCCCCACCGCTTCGTTGCCTTGCCATACCATAGCCACTATTGGACCAGCTCCTAAAAATTCTTGAACTCTTTTTAAGACGCTTTCCCCTATTTTCTTAGGGTTGCTAAAAGGAGGTTTTTGGCCTCTTTTAGCATAGGCATCTATTGCTTTGCGGCCTACTTTTTCCAGCCATTCAGGATCAATCAAATAGTGCTTTTTAACTGTTTCTTTGTTAGGAATTAAAAACTTTAAAGCGACCAGCTTCAGGCCTGTTTGTTCATAGCGTTTGATAATTTCACCAATCAGCGAACGCTGAACGCCGTCTGGCTTTATCAAAACAAGACTTCTTTCTTGGGTTTTCTTGCCATTTTTCATCTTTTAACTAAGATAAGACAAAATTCAAAATAAATCAAGACATTTGCCTTTTTGTCTCTTAAAACTAAAAATTTGGCGCTATCTCTCTGCCATTGCTTAAAATTTCGATATCGCCCAACCTATCAGTCCGCAAAATAATTCTTCCTTGGTACCTTTTAAGCACTTCTTCGTCGGGATGCCCATAACGATTATCTTTGCCCGCGGAAATAATAACCAAGGAAGGATCAGCTGCCTGGATAAAACTTATCCCGCTGGAAGTTTTGCTTCCATGATGAGGCACTTTCAAAACATCGCTTGCTAGAGAATGGTTCTCTTTGACTAAATAGTTTTCTATTTTTCTTTCGATATCGCCCGTTAGAAGAAACTCTGTTTGGCCGTAAATTAACCTTCCCACCACAGAAGCATTGTTGGCCTTTCTAGCCAAAGAACCGATTTTTTTCTGATCGGGCCAGAGGATTTCCAAATAAAGATTATCTTGAAAGATAATCTTTTGTCCTGCCTGAGCGAGAGTAAAAGGTATCTTTTTTTCGCTTATCAAAGCACGCCATTTTTCGTAAGCCGCTGTCTTTTTTTCAAAACCGCCAGTAATAATATGGCCTATCTGATAATTTTCAAGCACGCTGATCAACCCAGTAAGATGATCGCTGTCCGGATGAGTTAGAACGACTAAATCAATAGCTCTGTCGTAAAAAGCCATCTCTTGGTTAAGCTTTTCTAAAATAGTCTTATCCGGTCCCCCGTCTATCAGTATCTGCCATCCTTCTGCTGTTTTAATGAAAACACTGTCTCCTTGGCCAACGTCAAAAAAATTCACTTCTAGGCAGCTATTGCCAGGCTGAGACAAAAGAAAAGACCAGGAGAAAACAACCCCTATCAGTAGAAAGAAAACAAGCGAATAAAAAAACTTTCTTTTTTTAACCATAGATTATCTGGTTTTTAAAAACTTCCAACTAGCGAAAAAAGATGGAATTGCCTTTTTGCTCCAAGCGAAAAGAAAAAGATAGTAAATCAAAGACAGAGGCAAGAATAGAAACAAGGACGGACATGAGCTTAAATCATAAGAAGCTCCAGGCAGGCGAGAAAAAAGACTTATCAGCTCAGTAAAATAAACCAGCAAAAACCATAAGGGAAAAGCTATTATTTTCGATAAAGGAAGATAAATTAAACCTAAAAAGATCGTCGCTATTCCTCCGATTACCATTAACGGCAGAAAAGGCACGATCAGGAGATTGGCCAAAGGAGAGACAAAAGAAATTCTTCCAAAATGGAAAACCAAGATAGGCAAAACGCCTAATTGAGCGGCCAAAGTTATTGTTAAAACATCTTTTAAGCGGAAGGGATTGGGCAGGCGTTTTAATTTCTCATCCAAAGGGCCTTTTAAATAAATAATAGCTAAAACAGCGATAAAAGAAAGCTGAAAGCCAACATCAAACCTTAAGAGAAGGGGATTAAACAAAAGCATTAAGGCGGCAGCAACAATAACGGCCCTTTCCGCACTGCGCAGACGACCTGTTTTCTGAGCCAAAAGAAGCATAGCGGAAAAAAGCGCGGCCCTTATCGCGCTAGGGGGAGCGCCGATCATTAAAACATAGCCGACCAAAAGAATAAGAACAAAGTAAAAAACTTGCCCACGCCAGAGGCCTAAAGCAAGACCCAGGAAGACAAGAATTTGCGAGAAAATAACCAAATGCATGCCAGAAATAGCCGCTAAATGACGTGTCCCGCTTATATTGAGCTGCTCCTTGAAATGATCGGAAAGCGCGTAACGATCGCCTAAAAGAACTGCTTTCAAAAGAGAAGACTGAGGAGGGAGAAAATGATAATCAATAATTTCCCTTAATCTCTCTTTAAAGGAAAAGATTTTTAAAAAAAGCCAATTTCCCTTATTTTCTTCTTCCTTATTAATAAAAGGGTAGTAAACAACAGCATAAATGCCATCTTTGGCCAGATAAGCGCGGTAGTCAAAATCTTTAAACTGGGCTGGCTCTTTTATCTTGCCGCAGATTTCCAGCTTATCGCCATAACGATATTCCGGATAGAGATCGGCGGTAACCAGCATTTTTCCCGAAGCCTTCTCCGCACTAAATTCAAATTTTTGCTGATCGATTCTTTGTTGCGGTTCGGCGACGATAGTTCCTTTCAGACAGGTCTCCTGTCCGTAATAACAGCTTAGCTCTCGCGCTTCTTTGGGTTGATGAGCGAAAAAAGAATAAATAAAAATCCCTGCGATAAAAATCAGGCAGAGATAGAGAAAGATTTTTGACTTGTTCATACTCCCCTTAGCTCTACTTTCTCAAAATGCTCTTTGGCAACAGCGACAAACTCTTCGAGTTGATCTTCGGAATAGGGCTTGACCTTTTTATAGGCCGGAGACAGGACCTTGTCATTCCTAAATTGCTGAAAGACAAAGGACTTAACCGAATCCAGCCATTGGCTGATTTTTTTAATGTCTTCCAATTTTGCTAATTTAGGCACTACTGTCATCCTAAACTCGTAATTTATCTCGCTGTTTTTAATCAATTCAACGCTTTTAAAAATTTTTTGGACATCTATTTTTTTACCCACTGCCTGCTGGTACTTTTGGGGCGAAGTTTTGATGTCCATAGCCACAAAATCCAAAAGATTGTCCTCTAAAAGATTGGTTAGAATCTTTGGCTGATAACCGTTAGTATCAAGCTTAACTAGATACCCCATTTTCTTAATCTTTTTAATGAACTCGGGCAAATCTTTTTGGAGGGTCGGCTCCCCTCCTGTAACGCAGACACCGTCTAAAAAACCTTTTCTTTTTTTGAGAAAATCAAAAATATTCTTTTCTTTAATTAAAGAAAGATTTTTTATTTGCCTAGCATCTACTAACTCCGGATTATGGCAAAAGCCGCATCTAAAATTACAGCCAACAGTAAAAACAGTCGCTGAAACTTTTCCGGGGTAATCAAGAAGCGTTAATTTTTCTAAGCCAGCGATTAACATTACGAAGATATCTTGAAAACCCTCCTCTCTTTGAACTCCTCCTGTTTGCCAGTATGCCATTGCTGAATCGGCCTAATATATCCTACTACCCTAGAATAAACTTCGCAAGGCTGCTTAATCAAACACTTGGGACAGGTAAAATGCTCGCCGGGGAGATAGCCATGGTTGGGACAAATAGAAAAAGTCGGCGTCAAAGTAAAGTAAGGTAAATGAAAATTATTGAAAACCTTTTTAACTAATTCTTTAACTGCTCCAAGATCAGAAGCTATTTCGCCTAGAAAGGCGTGAAAAACTACTCCGCCAGTGTATTTCGTCTGAATTTCATCTTGCGCTTCAAGCGCTTCGAAAAGATCATTGGTATAGCTGACAGGCAACATAGTAGAATTAGTATAATAAGGAATTTCTTTGGAGCCAGCCGAGATAATATCATTCTGATATTTTTCCTTGTCCTTGAGGGCCAGTCGATAGGAAGTTCCTTCCGCAGGGGTGGCTTCTAGGTTGTAAAGATTGCCTGTGCTTTCTTGATAGCCAACCAAGCGATTTCGCATATAGTCTAAAACTTCCAAGGTAAACTTTTTGCCTCGATTAGAGCCAATATTCAAGCCCATAAAATTCATCAGCGATTCATTCATGCCCACCAAGCCAATAGTTGAAAAATGGTTGCCAAAACATTCTCCCCTCATTTTCTTTGTTCCTTCTAAATAATATCTTGAGTAGGGATAGAGACCACTGTCCATAAAAGATTCCAATATCTTTCTTTTAATCTCTAGTGATTCTTTGGCTAGGTCCATCACGCCGGCCAATCTGTCAAAATAGTCTTTTCTAGTCCTGGATAGATAGCCAATACGGGGCAAGTTGATAGTAACCACCCCGATAGAACCGGTTAAAGCGCCCGCTCCAAAAAGCCCTCCTGCTCGACGATAAAGCTCTTTTTTGTCCAGTCTTAAACGGCAACACATGGAGCGAACATCGTCCGGATCCATTTCAGACTGAAGAAAATTAGAAAAATAGTTTACTCCGTACTTGGCGGTAGCCTTCCACATTGAATCTAGGGCCGGCGCCTGCCAGTCAAAATCATTAGTAATAGAAACTGTAGGGATGGGAAAAGTAAAAGGACGACCGCTTCGATCGCCTTCCATCAAACATTCATAAAAAGCTTTATTAAAAGCATTCATCTCTTCTTGAAAATCAGCATAGTTTTCTTTTTGTGGCTGGCCCCCAATAATCACCGGTTGTTTGGCAAAAGCAGTAGAAGGATTAATATCTAACGTCACATTGATAAAAGGCGTCTGAAACCCAACCCGCGTCGGAACAGCACAGTTAAACAAGAATTCCTGCATAATCTGTTTGACCTGCTCATAATTTAAACCATCGTAACGGATAAAAGGAGCAAGCAGAGTATCAAAATTACTTACTGCTTCCGCGCCAGCCGCTTCTCCTTGAAGGGTGTAGAAAAAATTAACCAGCTGGCCCAAGGCTACCCGCAGGTGTTTAGCCGGCTTGGATTCCACTTTCCCATGAACTCCGCCAAAGCCCCTCAATAAAAGATCGTAGAGATCCCACCCCTGGCAATAACAGCTAAGACTGCCAAGATCATGGATATGAAAGTCTCCTGAATTAACCGCCTCCCTAATCTCTTTTGGATAAATCCTGTTAAGCCAGTATTTTTTAGCCACAGCCTCTGTGACATAGTTATTTAACCCTTGCAAAGAATATGCCATATTGGCGTTTTCTTTAATCTGCCAGTCAGCTTCTTGGACATATTTGTCTACCATATCAACTGCTTCGTCAATAGAAGTAATAGCCTCTCTTATCCGACGATGCTGTTCGCGGTAAAGAATATATGATTTAGCTGTTTCCGTATAGTCGTTAAGAATAAGAACTTCCTCTACAATGTCTTGGATATCTTCTATTTGGGGGGCATCGCCGTTTCTAAACCTCCTGCTTAAAAAAGCCACTACTTGATCGGACATTTTTTGGGCAATTTTTTTCCCTCCTTTTTTGTTGACGGTCAAAGCTTTAAAGATGGCGTTAGTAATTTTTGACTGGTCGAAATCAACAATCCGACCGTCTCTTTTTTTGATTTTATCAAACCTATTTGTTTTTTTAGCCATAAAAAAAATTACTTGCCCGCCATCAGCGCCAGCTGATCCCCCCAGACAGCGCCGGATAACTGACAAAAGATAAGTTAGACATTTCTATTTTACTCCACCTGCTTCTTCGGGTCAAACAGAGAAAACTTAAAAGACCGAGAAGATTTTTCCCGACCTTTTTTCTCAGCTGATTTTAAATTACCTTATTTTTCTCCTGATAAAAGCAGGCACATCCCATTCATCTTCTTCGCTACCTTCTTCACTACCCACTTCAACCTTTTGTTTAGACGGCGAAGGTTGTTGCTTCTCCTGCTGTTCTTTTTTCTCCGGTCGATTAACAGGAGAAATATCTTGGACGCGATGTTCGCCTCCGCCCATAGAACTAGTGGATGATTTTTGCTCTAAAGATTCGTCGAAGCCAGTCGCAATAACAGTAACCTTCATTTCGCCCTTCTTAAGCTTATCGTCCATGACTGCGCCGAAAATAACTTTAGCGTCAGCATCAATTGACTCGGTAATAATCTTAGCCGCTTCGTTGATCTCTGCCATAGCCAGATCCGGACCGCCGCTGACATTAAAGAGCACTCCTTTAGCGCCGTCAATAGAGATTTCTAAAAGAGGCGAGTTAATGGAGGCTTTAGCCGCTTCCACAGCGCGATCTTCGCCTGTAGCTCGACCAATGCCCATTAAGGCAGAACCAGCATCTTGCATTACCGCTTTGACATCGGCAAAGTCAACGTTAACAATTCCAGGCGTAACTACTAAATCAGAAATGCCCTGAACCGCCTGCCTTAGAATATCATCTACCGCTGAAAAAGCATTGAGAAGAGACGTCTTGCGGTCAATAATAGACAAAAGCTTATCATTAGGAATGGTGATCAAGGTGTCTACTCTGTCTTTAATTTGCGCCAAGCCTTCTTCGGCAATTTCCATTCTTTGTCTTCCTTCAAAAGAAAAAGGCTTGGTTATTACTGCAACCGTTAAGGCGCCTGAATCTTTAGCTGCCTCCGCGACAATTGGCGTAGCACCTGTTCCGGTGCCACCGCCTACTCCACAAGTAACAAAAACCATATCTGCTCCCTTGACCACTTCGTGAATTTCATCGCGGTTTTCTTCAGCCGCTTGACGGCCAATTTCAGGATTCATGCCAGAACCAAGTCCTTTAGTTAAATTCTTCCCGATATGAACTTTTTCTTGGGCGTTTACATGATGAAGATCTTGGGCGTCAGTATTAATCGCCACAAAATCTACTCCTTGGATCTTACAGGCCATCATTCTGGCAATAGCGTTATTGCCACTTCCCCCCACGCCAATAACTTTTATTTTGGCAAATGTTTCAACGTCTGGTTTGATTTGTGCCATATCTTTGCGCTTATAAATTTGTTAAACAAAAAGAAGATCCATTCTTATGACTAGCCACTCTACCACAGAAGAAAATTTAATGCAAGTCTCTAGGGCAAAAAACCTTTCATCCAATTTTTAATGCGCCCTACTGTGGAACCGACGGAAAATTCAGGCAAAGAGAAGTAACGACTGCCTTTCCCTAGGCGATTATCCATCGCCCAAAAAACCAAACCGACGGCAGTAGCGAAAGAAGGATCTTCTATCTCTTCTATTACTGTTTCGATCTCCAAAGGAAAACCTATTTGGACAGGAAGCTTTAATTCTTCTTTGGCCAAATCAACTAAGCCAGGCATTTTAGCTCCTCCGCCCAAAAGCACAGCGCCGGCGGGCAAAAGTCCCTGCCGGTCAACTTTTTTCAATTCTTTATTAGCTAGCTCTAATGTCTCTCTTAAGCGCGCCTCAATAATTTCTGCTACATGCATTCTTGAAACAACCCCTTTTTCATCTAAACCAAGCTTAGACAGATCGATCGTCTCTTTACTGCTGATTTCAGAAGTAAGAGCAGACCCGTATTCCAATTTTACTTTTTCAGCCAAATCAATGCTTCCACGCAAGCCAATAGCAATATCGTTAGTAATATGAGAAGAACCCACTGGCAGAATACAGCTATGAACAACATCTCCCTCCTCAAAGACGGTCAAGCCAGCCGTTCCACCGCCCAGATCTAAAGCCAACACGCCTAATTCTTTTTGTCTTTTGTTTAGGGCCGAACGACTAGCAGCTAAAGGAGAAAGAACCAATTCTTCTATTTCTAGACCAGCCTCTGAAATGCATTTGGTCAAATTTCTAACAAAGGGCGCTGACGCTTCTACGATTAAAGCATCTATTTCTAGCCTTACTCCTGTCATCCCTACAGGATCCTTAATCCCTCCCTGATCATCAACGGCGAATGAACGAGGGACAACATGGAGGATCTCCCTGTTTTGCGAAACAGAAATAGCTGAAGCGGCGTTAATGGCCCGCTCGACATCTTCTTTTGACACTTCGCTGTCTGCCCGAGAAACAGCCACCACTCCTTTGCTGGCTTTTGAAGCAACATGATTGCCGCTCAAACTAACAAAAACTCTTTCAATAGAAAGTCCGCTGTTCCTCTCTGCCTCCTGCACAGATTGAGTGATACTTTTAACTGTCTCTTCTATATCAACTACCACCCCTCGACGCAAGCCAAAAGAAAAAGCCTGCCCCATCCCGATGATTTGCGGTTTTTCTTGGTCAGGTCTTGCCCTGGCGACCACTGTACGCACAAAGCATGTCCCAACATCAAGCCCGACAATAATAGTATCTTTAGTCATTATTTAAAATACTTTTCTGCCAATCCCTTTTATTATATCCCCACTTTTTTAAGCGTCTTTTTTTCTAAATTTTCCATTTCTTCAGCCTCTAAATCTCCTTTTTCATGATCATAGCCCAATAGATGTATTATACCATGGACTAACAAGACAGTCATTTCTTTTTTTAAACTATGACCAGCTAATTTAGCTTGTTTTTTGGCTTGAGGATAACAAATAATGATTTCTCCTAATCTCAAGGCGCCGTCCGGCGCTTTAATAAAATCCTCTGGTTTTGTAGTTTCTTCCTTTCTTACAGAAGCATGAAAAGCTTTTTCTAGATAAAGCAAAACCGACTTATCAGCGAAGGAGAGCACATCTGTAACCCGATTTTTGCCTCGATACATCTTATTTAATTTCCTCATGCGGCCATCGCCAACAACGGCCAAACTGATTTCCATCTTTTCATCCTTCTCTTTGCCTTTTTTAAAATTATAAAAAACCGTCTTTAAAGCGGCTTGAGCCGCCCTTCTTAAAAAAGATTCATCAATTTTATTTTGAGTAAAATTACGAATTTCTAAAAGCACTTCTTCTTTTTTGCGGCAGGCGAACAGAAGTTATTTCTTCAACTCCTCCTGAACAATTTTATTTACCAACCCTCCATCAGCTTTCCCTTTTACTTCCGGCATTAAAGACCCCATTACCCGGCCAGTGTCTTGAGGTCCTTCTGCTCCTGTTTCAGAAATTTTCTTTTGCGCCAACTGCCTTATTTCCTCCTCGCTCATTTGTTCGGGCAAGTATTCTTCCAGAACAGCTAGCTCCTTTTTTTCTTGCTCCGCCAGCTCCGAACGGCGGCCTTCTTCATATTGCTTAATAGAGTCTTTCCTTTTTTTTGCTTCGCTAGAAAGCACTGCTGCTATTTCTTCGTCAGAAAGTTTGCTTTTTTGCTCGAGGCCTTCTTCCTGCCCTTCTTTAGCTAATTTTGACCTCTTTTCTTTTTCCCTATTAGCTATTTCTGACTTAACCATACGCAAAACTAACAGCCTTAGTTCGTCTTTAGACGACATTGCCTGCTTGAGATCTAATTGGATTTTTTCTCCTAACGACATATTTTTTACCGACGCCCCTTATATCGAGGTTCTTCTTCGAGAAGACCCATTTTTCTCATTTTTTCCATTTTTTTACCCATATGTTCTCTTCTTAGAGCGCCAGTTCGACGTTCTCTCTTGCTTTTTTCTCTTTCTTTAAATCTTGACTTGCGCGCGCGTATCAAAAGACCGCTTTGCTGGATTCTCCTAGAAAAGCGTCGCAAAAGACTACGCGTTGTTTCTCCTTGTTTTTTCTTGACTTCAATGGCCACACAATCACCTCCTTCTCTATTAAGAAGTTAAAATCTGCCATCTAAAAAAGTATATATATTTAGATAAGCAGGTTTTAATTCCTAAGAACGAATTTTTACTTCTTTTTCTTTGTCTATTAGAGGAAGCAATTTCTCCACTATTTTTTGAGGATCAGATTCGTAAATAATTTTGCCCGGTCCCCGATGAGATCGCTCTACGATTTCTCTGACCATATCAGCTGTTCCTCCTGTCCCTGTCAAAACGCCAATAGGCTTGTTATCCTCAAAGGCAATCGTAAACTCATTCATCGTCCCCATGCGTCCGCAGACAACAATCACCGCATCCGAAGACCTGGTCAAAAGAAGATTGCGCCCGGAAAACTCAAAACCAGTATAAATAATCAAATCATGAAAATTAGTAGGCAGACAGTATTTCTTGATATGATCTTTTTCCGAGACAGCTGGAGAAAGACCGATAACAATTCCTTTTTCTTCTTTTGCGCCAATAGCCGCCCAATAAGGGGTTCCTGTAGTAGCTCCCGTGACCAAAACTCCGCTATGCCTAACGATTTGACGGCCTAATTCCTTGGCTTTTTCCAAGGCATCTGGCGCGCAATGGCCAGTTTCCGCAGCCCCGGAGACACATATTTTATACTTAAGATAACTCTTTTCCTTCATTTCGCTACCTATCTTACTAGTTTTACAAAATTTTGTAAAGCGGTTTTACTAAACTATAGATCAAAGGTTTGACCTAGGCGAGGCGCTTTTGCCGAAACGCCTAAATGGTCTCTGATTAGCTGGGCCAAAGCGGTTGCCGGAGCTTCTTCTCCTTGGCAGACAAAAACTTGGCTCGGCTTTCGAGGCCAGACAGGCACGACCATGCAGGAAAGCCAATCCATTAAATCCTTCCTATCGGCATGGGCAGAATAGCTATTGATATGCTCTACCGACGCTTTTATCGAAACCTTGCGATCTAAAACCTCCACTTCTTTAACGCCTTCTAAAATTTCCCTTCCTAAAGTTCCTTCTGCCTGATAGGTGACAATTAAAAGAACGTTTTTCTTATCAGAAAGATAGCGAAGCTCATGGTGCAAAATCCTCCCTCCCTGCGACATTCCCGAGCCAGCAATAATAATTTTCGGCGGCTCAACATCATTAATTCTTTTTGATTCTTTTACTGAAGAAGTAAGCTTAAGGCCGGGAAAATCAAAAATATCATCGCCTAGCTTAATTAATTTCGCAGCATTCTTATTATAGAAACTAGGATAACGGGCATAAACTTTTGTCAGCTTAATGGCCAAAGGGCTGTCAACAAAGATAGGAATGGCAGGAACGCGCTTATTCTCCACTAAATCATTGAGATGATAAAGCAGACGCTGAGTTCTTTCTAGGGCAAAGCTGGGTATCATCAGCACGCTTTTTTGCTTAACCACTCTTTCAATAATATCTTCTATTTTATCCTTGGCGCTCTGAACTGTTTCATGCAAGCGATCGCCATAAGCCGATTCCATAACTACATAATCAGCCTCCTTGATAAGAGCCGGCTTCTTTAAAATAGAAAGCTCTTCTTTTTTGCTGGTTTTTTCCTTAAAAAGACGCAAGGGGCCTAAGTCTCCTGAAAAAACTATCTTTTTGCCTTCGCTTTTTATCTCAATAATAGCTGATCCTAAAACATGGCCAGCGTCTCGATAAACAATCTCAATCCCGTCTATTTTTAGAGGTTTTTCGTATTCTATAGGCGTAAACATCTTCATCATCTTTGCAGCCTGCTCTCCGTTCCCCAGAGGAATAACGTCTTCCTTGGCCGCTTTTCGCTTAAGGATCTTTTGACTGTCTTCTAGCATTAGCTCGGCAAATCCTATGGTTGGCTCTGTGGCAAATATTTTTCCTTTAAAACCGCCTTTTATTAAATAAGGCAAACGGCCAATATGATCTAAGTGGGCATGAGTAATAAGAACAAAATCTACTTCCTTAGGAGAGTAGGGAAAAGGTTCGTCATTTTTTTTTCTCAATTCTGCCGAACCCTGAAAAAGACCACAATCTATGAGGATTTTTTTACCTTTAGTCTCTAATAAATAATTAGCTCCGGTGACAGTCCTAGCCCCTCCGTAAAAACGCAGTTTCATTTTTTAAATAATTACTTATTTCCTTAGCCATACTAACATATTTAGTCAAAAAGAAAAGACTAACCAATTAAAGCTGTTTCAAGTTATAGGGCAATATCTTCTTATTGGTTTTTTTCAAATAGAAAATGGCTTAATAGAAAAAGCCGTAATGGCTTTTTTGGCGCCCTAAAACAAAAAGAGGATTAAAAATGATTAAAATAATTTACCTGCCATGCCCTACTTTAACGTCGTTCCAGAAGGCGGCTTCTTAGGAGAAAAACAATTTCGAGACCCACTCGTCTATATAAAAAGCCATCTTAGCTAACTATTGATGTACGCAAGCCAAACTTTTTTAATCAGCCAAAAAATTATGAAGAAGGTCTAAAGTAAATAATTTTCTGACTAAACAAAAAGACAAAAGGCGCCTTTACGCAGCGTCTTTTAAATTTATTGCTAAACATATTTATCAGCAATATGAGAAGCGCCAAAAGAATCAGGTTTAATCTTGGCTTCAAAGCCATTGCCCCTGACAATACCTACAACTTCTTTAATCATTTCTCTGGTAGGACCATTTTGGCCTACATCAATGTGGATCTGAAAATCGTATTTAGGCAAAACAGCTTTTTCAGATTTTTCTAGTTCTTTTAAAATATCCTGGGAAGTTTTTAAAGACAACGTTACTTCGCGATAAATACGATCTCTTAAAGTGTGATAAATTTTTCGGCCGTTAGTTCTTTTCCAAAAATAACGGCCCCCGCGGCCAATTCGATGAACAATGATAGCAGTGACAAAATCAGCTTTTCTCTCTCCGCTTGAGTCAGTGCCTACTACCAAACAATAACGACACCCCATGTCTTGGGCGATAAAACCAGCAATTTCTCTGCCTACTTTTTCTAAATCAAGCGGCCCTTTGGTGGGACTGCGAAAAATACTTTTTTTCATAATACCTAACTATACCAGCTCTGCTATTTTTTATCAAGCTCCGTCTCCGACGATTTTCCAAAGCGACGATAAAGCTCTTGGATCTGCTTTTCTCTTTCAGACGCATCATGAAAATCGCGCCTAATACGCGCCTTCTGCCGACGAATATGTTTTCGCGCTCCCCGCGACAACTTCTTTTTTGTTTTTTTACTCACCATACTTCTTTCCCACACTAAGGACTGTCATTCTAGGACAGTCCTAAAATTACAGTCCATTAAGGACTGTCCTAGAATGACAGTCCTTAATGGAGGAAATAGAAAATTTCGTAGATAATGCCTAGGACAAAGAAGAAAATAATCAAATAAGCCCATCTGGAAGAGCTTTTTATTGAATAAGCAGGCTCTAAAGAACCCCGTTTTTTTGCCTTGAGATAAGTTAGAACAATAATAACTACGTCAATTCCCAGCATAACTCCGCCAGTCAAACTAATTACAATGATAAAACTTTCTAAACCGAGTAAAAATAAAGCGAGGGGCAGAAAAGAAGAAATTAGCCAAGATAAATGCTTAGAAATTTTAAAATCATACCAAAGGATTTTTTTAAAAGTAAGCCCAAGAGTAATAAAAGAAGTGAACGTAGTCATTATGCCAAAGGACAAAGCCAGTTTCATAATAAAAGGATCTAAGAACTCCTGCAAACCGATAATGGCTTCGGGAGATGTTTTTTGCCCCGTAATGCCCAGTACTAAAACAATAAAAAAAAGATAGGTAAAAACCGCTAAGGAAATAGCGGAGATAATGACTCCTTTAAGCCACTGAGAACGATGGTAAAGAATTTCCTTAATTTCAGGCACTAAAACGAAACCTGCCAAAGAGAAAAGGACTACTCCATAAGGAAGAAATAAATAGGAGGAATCGAAATTGAAAAGATGATCAGGATTAATGTATGAATGACCTCCCCAAAAAACCAACGCCAAAACAGCAAAAAACAAAAGCAAGAGCAGAAATTCAATCCGAGCAATACTTTTAGCCCCGAAAAAAGTCAGCAATGCTCCAGCAGCAAAAAAAACAATAGCATAAAGAAAATAGGAGCCGCCCAAAAAGGGCCCGACTAAAGAATAAAAAAATTTTCCGCCTACGACTAAATAGGCAAGCAGAGCACCTGTCAGTCCCAAGATAGAAGAAAATAAAGCGGCTTTCTTGCCCCATGGGCCAAGATATTTTTCAGCATAACCTGGAAGGCGATGCAAGCCAGCTGTCCGCAAAACCACTTCGCCATAAAGAAGGCTTATCCAAATTACCACAGCGCCCAGAATAATAAAGTAAAAGAGCATTGTCCAAAGGCCAACTTTTGAGGCAATGAAAGGCAAACTAAAAAGGCCTACCCCAATGATAGTTCCTAAAAGGATAGATAATGCCTGGACAAATTTCATTACCCCCATAAACATTTAAGAAGCCTTTAAAAAGGGGAGATATCCTTTTTCAGCAGCCAAAAGAAAAACAATGGACCATAGCAAGGCAAAAAACAAAATAACTTTTCCCTGTTTTTTTAACCCTGGCTCGCTCCACAAAAGGCCGCCTAAAACAAGGCCCGCCAACGGACTCCAAAAAGTGATAAACAGCCCGCCGTAAAGCATTTTTTTAGCTAAAGAATTTTTAGGATTATCCTGCTTTTCTTTGAGCTGGTTTGAAGAAGGTTGAAATGATTGATTATTATGATTATTCATTGATTTTTCCTCCTCCTAAAAGATGGAGATGAAGATGATCGATAATCTGGCCCCCGCCACGACCTACGTTGAAAATGAGGCGATAGCCGCTTTCCGCAATGTTCTGCTCTTGCGCCAGTTTTTTGGCCCTAAAAATCATTTCACTGATTATTTCTCTGTCTTCTTCTTGTAAATGGTTAATTGACTTAATATGTTTTTTAGGAACAATCAAAAGATGGACCGGCGCCTTGGGATTGATGTCTTTAAAGGCAGCCAATTTATCGTCCTGATAAACAAAATCAGCTTTTTGCTGATTTTGAGCGATTTTACAAAAAAGACATTCCATAATGCTTTACCAAAAAGGCAAGAACAAAAGCCCTTTTCAGCCCTTTTGAATATTTATTTATTCTTAAGTTTTTTCTTGATCTCTCCCACCACTTTTTTAAAGCTAATCACTTTTTGGCTGCCCGAAACCATATCTCTCAAAATAACCGTATCGTCAAGAGCCTCTTTTTGGCCTAGAATAAGAGCCAGGCGCGCGTTTTTCTTATCCGCCGTCCTTAGCTGAGCCTTCAGACTGTTCTTGCCAAAAGAGCCTTCTATCCGCAAGCCCGACTTTCTGATTTCTTCAAACAAATTAAGGGATTTCTTTTTAGCCAGTTCTCCCAGCTGAACTACATAAACCAATGGCTTTTCTCTTGCCGAAAGCTTAATTTCTTTTTCTTTTAAGAGGTTAATAAAACGATCCAGGCCAATAGCAAACCCTACAGCCGGCGTTTCTTTACCTCCTAATAATTCTACCAAGCCGTCATAGCGCCCTCCGCCGGCTAAAGCGAATTGGCGCGTTTTTTCTTCTTCTTCCGGCCAGATTTCAAAAACCGTCTTGGTATAATAATCAAGCCCCCTGACCAGAGCATGATTAAGAAGATAAGGAATTTCTAATTCGTCAAGATATTCTAAAAGGCTCTTAAAATGACTGCAGCACTCATCGCATAAATATTCAATTACCTGCGGAGCTTTTTGAGCTATCTCCATGCAATTTTCCTCTTTGCAATCTAAAAGCCGCATAGGATTTTGCTTGAGGCGCCGATAACAATCTGGACAGATATCTTTTTGCTTATAGCGATAAAAATTGACTAACGCCCGGCGGTAATTAGGCCGGCACTTAGGACAGCCAATGCTATTAATTTGCGTGATAAGCTTTTTTAAGCCAAGAGACTTACTAATGGCAAAAAATAGCTGGATAAGCTGGGCATCTAAAATGGGGTCCTTTTCTCCAATAGCCTCCAAGTTAGCCTGATGCGCCTGGCGATAGCGCCCTTTTTGCGAGCGCTCATAACGAAAAATAGGGCCTATTCCGTAAAGCTTCACTGGATGCGTTTGGCTGGAAAGGCCGTTTTCTAGATAGGCGCGGATAACCGAAGGGGTAAATTCCGGCCTCAAAACTAGTCTTTCTCCCCCTTTAGTCTTAAGAGAATACATCTCTTTTTCTACAATATCAGTAGAAGATCCAGTTCCTTTAATAAAGAGTTCTTCCGCCTCAAGAAGAGGGGTGTCAAGGCGGCGAAAACCGTAATCAGAAGCAATTCTTTCTATGGCTTCTTTGACCTTGCTCCAATAAACTTGGTCTTTAGGCAAAAGATCGCGCATCCCCTTCGACGCTTGAAATTTAATTTTGGCCTTTTTTGGGCTAGCCATAAAAAATACTGAAATCCTGCGCAATATTCCAGAAATTAATATATCTTGGCCATATTGAAGGGCCAGGCGCGAATCCATACTCGACCTATGATATTATCTTCGGGCAGAGAACCCCACCGCCTGGAATCAGAGCTGGCCTGACGATTATCCCCCAAGACAAAATACTCTTCTACCCCAAGTTTTGTCTTTAGCTGGCCCACAGTCATTTTTTGAGACGAAAGATAGCCTGATTCGTCCAAGGCTTTTCCTTGAGGAAAATCATCATTATAAATCCATATTTGCCCGTCTTCAATTTCTATTGTTTCGCCAGGCAAACCGACAATCCGCTTAATGTAAAACTGGGAAGCATCTAAAGGATAGCGAAAAACTATCACATCACCCCTTTGGGGCTCCTCAAAACGATAGCTCAATTCATCTATAAACAAATACTGACCGCTGGCGAAATTAGGAGACATGGAAGCTCCGCGCACAAAAAACGGCTGGATCAAAAAATACCTAATGGGAATAATAATAGCCAACGAAATGACTACTATTTTAGCTACTTCTAAAAAGCAATTTATAGCCTTTTTCATATATGAAATATTTTAACCAATCGGCCTTAAAAAATCAAATGAATCAACAGCTTAACTGTCAACTTTGCCCCAGAAGATAAATCTGATATACTTTTTTTAATGGCGCGACAAGAGAAAAAAATAAAATTAGCTTGTTTCTTTTTTTTGTTTCTTTTTACTGTCTGCGCTTCTTTTTTGATCTATCAAATAATAACCAGCCCTGAAAATAAAACTGTTGTTATTTCTTCCGCCAGAGACTCTTCCTCTGTTGGAAGAAATGAGCAAGAAGAAAGCCGCCCTTATGATATTTTTTTGCCTTCTATTACTGAACCCGTTAATATTCTTGTTTTGGGAAGAGCAGGAGAAGGACATGCTGGCGGTGATTTGACTGATACCATTATTATGGCAAGGATTATGCCCCAAGAAAAGAAAGTCTTCCTTGTTTCTTTGCCTCGCGACTTTTTAGTTAGACTGCCTCAAGGCCAAGGTTTTACCAAAATTAATTCTCTCTACCAGTTAGCCGGCGTAGAAGAACTAGAAAAAAAGGTGGAGCAAATCACCGGCCTGCAGGCTGACTATTACTGTCTTATAAACATAAAAGCCGCCCAAGAAGTCATTGGCCTCGTTGACGGGCTTAACGTCTATGTCCCGCAAGACATTTATGATCCTCGCTTTCCAGGAGACAACTATGCTTATCAAACTTTCATCCTTCGCTCTGGTTGGCGCTATTTAGACGGCGCCGCAGTTTTAAAATATCTCCGTACACGCTATACTTCTCCGCAAGGAGATTTTGATCGCATGGCGCGCCAACAACAGATCATTCACTTATTAAAACAAAAAATCCTAGAGCTAAATCCCCTCTGGGATTTCCCTACTTATGTTAAACTGTTTCAGAGATTAGAAGAAAATATTACTACTGACCTCTCTCTCAATAAAACAAGATCTCTCTGGCAAATCAGCAAAGAAATCAAAGCAAAAAAAATCAGACATTTAGTATTAGACAAAAAAAATACCCGCCTTTTATCCAGCGGTTTGTTTCCTTTAGGCCAAGACATGGCTTCGGTAGTCTACCCTAAAGCAGGCTACGAAGATTACAGCTCTATTAAAGAACATATTCAAAGCTTTATCACTAAATAACACTTATGAAAATTATCATTGGCTTGGGCAACCCAGGCGAAAAATATCAATCCACCCGCCATAATGTCGGCTTTTTAACTCTGAACCAATTAGCTAAAGACATAGAAGCTGGACCATGGCAGACTAGTAAAAAAATGGAGGCCGATCTAGCAACAAAAAATTATTCTGGAGAAAAAATTATTCTAGCCAAACCGCAAACTTTTATGAACCGCTCTGGAGAAAGCGTTAAAAAGATGTCCCAATATTATAAAACCAATCCCGAAGAAATGGTTGTTATCCACGACGATATAGATATTCCTTTAGGTGAAATAAGGATCCAGCAGAATAGAAGCGCGGCTGGCCACAAAGGAGTCCAATCAATTATAGACCAAATCCAAAGCCAAAACTTTATTCGCCTTCGCCTTGGCATCAAACCGCAGGAAAAACCAGAGCAAACTGAAAAATTTGTGGTCCAAAAATTTCTTCCCGAAGAAAAAGAGCTTATCAAAAAAACCATCGAAAAAGCTTCCCGCTTAATCCAGGAAGCCATTAACAGAGAATTCATCTAAATTAAGGTTTAATCCCTATCAACCTGCCAAAGTTCAAAGCTATAAAGCCCTAAAAAATGATTTCGCTGAAGTTTAGGAGGGATCATTCAGCTAAGATCATCACTTCGGCAGGTGGATAGGGATTAAAAAAAAGCCATTCGGCCTACTCTTTTGCATTATACCCAAGAAAAATAAAATGTCAATAAAAGAAGAAGAAAAGTATTTCCACGCTTTTAATTTAATTGAAAAATTTGGACCGATTAGCTTTAAAAAAATCTTAGCCAGATTTGATTCTCTTAAAAAAGCGTGGCTTGCCAACGCTAAAGAATTATCGCAAGCAGGCCTAGAATCAGCGCTAATCAATAAAATTAACGCCAAAAGACCAACTATTGACCCTAGCCGAGAGATAGAAAAAGTCAACCAAGCCCAAATAGAAATTATTACTATAAAAGACGTCGCCTATCCCCGACTACTTAAAGAAATTTATGCGCCGCCAGCTCTTCTTTACGTGCGCGGATCGCTTAAAAAAGAGGACAGCGTTGCCATAGCTATTGTCGGAACCAGAAAAATTTCTTCTTACGGCAGACAAATAACTCCTCTCTTAAGCGCTGCCCTGAGCCAATCTGGATTAACTATCGTCAGCGGACTAGCTAAAGGCATCGACACTCTCGCCCATCAGACAGCTCTCCAAAACAACGGCCGCACCATTGCTGTTCTCGGTTCAGGGATAGACCAACAAAGTATTTATCCTCCCGTCAACAAAGAACTGGCAAGCTCTGTTGCCAAGCAAGGAGCGCTAATTAGCGAATATCCGCCAGCAACAAAACCAGTAGCCGGCAATTTCCCACGGCGCAACCGCGTTATCGCAGGATTAAGCCTTGGAACGGTAGTCATTGAAGCACCAAATAAAAGCGGCGCCCTTATCACCGCCCGCGATGCTCTAGAGCAAAACCGCGAAGTTTTTGCCGTTCCCGGACATATCCTATCCCCCAATACTGCCGGCCCCCACGGCCTTATCAAGCTAGGCGCTAAACTAGTCAGCCAGGCCAGCGACATTATCGAAGAGTTAAATCTCACTTCTTCCTTTGTACGCCAAGCCCTCCCACGACCCGACAATGAAGAAGAAAAAATCATTCTTAAAAATCTTTCTTATCAGCCTCTGCACATTGACAAAATTATTAAGCAAACTAGACTATCAACGACTATCGTCAATTCAACCCTTGCTTTGATGGAAATAAAAGGCAAAGTTAAAAACATCGGAGCAGGCCAATATATTTTAACTAATTAAACTTAACAAAATGCCTTTAATTATCGTAGAAAGCCCCACTAAGTCAAAAACAATTTCTAAGTTTGTCGGACGCGAATATCAAGTCCTTTCTTCTTATGGCCATATTCGCGACCTGCCTAAGCAAGAGCTGGGAATCGACGTTAAACATCAATTTAGCCCCCGCTACATTGTTCCCACCAAAGCGAAAAAAGTTGTCAGCCAACTAAAAAAAGCCGCCCGCCAAAGCGAACTCATCATCTTGGCTACTGATGAAGATCGAGAAGGAGAAGCTATTGCCTGGCACATCACCCAAGCGCTAGAACAAAAAACAAAAAAAGCCAAGGCCGAAAAAGAAGAAAATTCTTATCAGCGCATAGCCTTTCATGAGATTACAGAGCCAGCCGTAAAAAAAGCCCTAAAGAATCCTCGCGCGATCAATATGGATCTTGTTTACGCCCAACAAACGCGCCGAATCCTAGACCGCTTAGTCGGCTACAAGCTCTCTCCTTTTTTATGGGACAAGGTAGTCAAGGGGCTATCAGCAGGCAGGGTCCAGTCAGCAGTCGTAAGACTAATTGTTGACCGAGAAAGAGAAATCAAAGCTTTTAGACCGGAAGAATACTGGACTCTTCACGCTCTGCTCAAAAAAACAGGCCATGAGCAAGAAATAAGCGCTAGACTTGTCCAAAGAAAAGGAAAAAATATCTCCAAAGACGGGCTTAAAAACGAACAAGAAACAAACAAAATCGTCGAAGAACTAGCAGAGGCGCAATACCAAGTAAAAGAAATACAAAAGAAGGAAATCAACAAAAAGCCCTTGCCGCCTTTTACCACCAGCACTCTTCAGCAAGAAGCGGCCCGCAAGCTCGGTTTTTCCGCTAAGCAGACGATGATCTTAGCCCAACAACTTTACGAAGGAGTTAATTTGGGCGGCAAGGGGTCTGTCGGCCTAATCACCTATCACCGCACCGATTCCCTCAACCTCTCCCAAGCTTCTTTAACAGAAGCCAGAAAAATAATTCAAAGTCAATTCGGCGCTTCTTATCTCCCTCATAAACCCAATTTCTACAAGAATAAATCAAAAGGCGCTCAAGAAGCGCACGAAGCTATCAGGCCTAGCCAGCCTCGCCACGGCCCCGGCCAAATCGGCTCTTATCTAGATCCTAGACAGGAAAAACTCTACCGTCTTATCTGGCAAAGGTTTATTGCCTGCCAAATGAACCCGGCTGTTCTTTCCTCCACCAGCATAGATATTGCCGCGCAAAAAAACAAAAAAGAAGTCCTTTGTCTTTTCAGGGCCAATGGCTCTATTTTAAAATTTGACGGCTTTTTAAAAGTTTATCCCCTTAAACTCAAGGAAGCTCTTTTGCCGCCTATCAAAGAGAAAGAAATGCTAGAACTCATTAAACTTTTACCGGAACAGCACTTTACCCAGCCTCCAGCTCGCTATAATGAAGCAAGCTTAGTTAAGGTTCTAGAAGAATACGGCGTCGGAAGGCCTTCTACATACGCCCCTATTATCAGCACTGTCCAGGCCCGCGGATACGTCCAAAAGAACGAACAGAAGAGATTTGTTCCTTCAGAAACCGCCTTTATTGTCATTGATTTGTTAAAAGAAAACTTTCCTGAAATAGTAGATATTGAGTTCACTGCCCGAATGGAAAAAGATCTAGACAAAATCGCTCAAGGGAAAAAAGAATGGACCGAAGTGCTGCGCGGTTTTTACAACCCCTTTAATAAAAAACTGGCCCAAAAATACAAGGATGTTTCTAAAACGAAAACAGAAGAGCCGACTGATAAAAAATGTCCCTTGTGCGGAGCGCCTATGGTTATAAAGCTAGGACGTTTCGGCAGATTTTATTCTTGCTCCAATTTTCCAAAATGCAAGCATGCTGAACCTATTGCTAAACCCACAGGAGTTAAATGTCCCCAATGCCAAAAAGGAAAAATTGTGGAAAGAAAGACTAAAAAGGGCAAAACATTTTATTCTTGTTCTCGTTACCCTAAATGCAAATACGCTCTTTGGGACAAGCCCTTGCCCGGCCCGAATAATGAAGGAGAAAAATGCCCTCGATGCGGCTCTTTGATGGCGGAAGATAAAAAAGGAAAAATAAAATGCAGTAACTCTGAATGCCGCTATGAGCCAGAGCCCAAAGAGCCCCCAAAAGACTGTGGCGGATAAAAAGCCTGTTTTTATCTCTTGTAAGATACAAAAAATCGTTCTATAATATTATTTATTCATGAGTGATATTAAAGAGATTATAAGAGTCTTTCGCCAAGCTCATCCAGCTGGCGACGCAAAAGTCATAGAAAAGGCTTTTTGCTTTGCCCAAAAAGCGCATCAGGGCCAAAAAAGAAAATCCGGCGAAGACTATATCTATCACTGTCTTGGCACGGCAGAAACGCTGGCTCTTCTCAAGCTTGATGCCGAGACCATTGCCGCAGGCCTTCTTCACGACGTAGTAGACGACACCAAGGCCACCGGAAAACAGCTCAAAAAAGAATTCGGGACAAATATTTTTAAACTAGTCAAAGGAGTATGCAAAGTAGGAAAAATTAAATACCGCGGCCAGGAAAGAATGGTGGAAAACTTAAGAAAGCTTTTCTTGGCCATGGCCGAAGACATCAGGGTTATCTTAATAAAATTCGCCGACCGTCTTCATAATATGCGCACCCTGGAAGCTCTTCCACCAGAAAAACAACAAAGGATTGCCCTAGAAACGCTGGATATTTACGCTCCCTTAGCGGATCGCCTGGGCATCAGCGAAATTAAAGGCCAGCTGGAAGATCTGGCCTTTGCCTATATCTATCCTCAAGAATACGAAAAAATTATCAAGCAAGTAAAAAATAAATACAGCGAAGGCAAAGAATATCTCCAAAAAATCACCCCGCTAGTCAAAGCAGTCTTGGTTAAAAAGCACATTAAAGTTATCGAAATTCACGCCCGCACCAAGCACTATTATAGTCTTTACAAAAAACTTCAAAAACGCGATATGGACTGGCATAAAATATATGATCTGGTCGCTTTAAGAATTATTGTCCCTGATGTTGAAAGCTGTTACGCTGCCCTAGGATGCATCCACAAAGAATGGCGACCGCTCATTGGACGCATCAAAGACTATATCGCCCTACCCAAGCCAAACGGTTATCGTTCTCTTCACACTACTGTTTTTTGCTTAGACGGAAAGATCACCGAGTTCCAAATCCGCACGCCCAAAATGCATCAGGAATCAGAATACGGCATTGCCGCCCATTGGCACTATGACGAAGAAAAAGGCCTTAGATCTTATCTTAAGAAAAAAATCTTCGGCAAAAATCCAGAAAAGGAAAAAAAAGAACTAGCTAAAGAATTGTCTTGGGTAAAACAGCTTCGAGAATGGCAAAAAGAAAAATTTTCTTCGCCTCAAGAATTTATTGATTCTCTAAAAATTGACTTTTTAAAAGATCGTATTTTTGTCTTTACCCCCAAAGGAGATGTTATTGACCTTCCCGAAGGGGCTACTCCGATCGACTTTGCCTACCAAATTCATACCGACATCGGCCATCAGTGCAGCGGAGCAAAAATTGACGGAAAATTAAATCCCCTTTCTAATCCTTTAGAAAACGGCCAAGTAGTAGAAATTATCACCAAAAAAGAAAAAAAGCCAAATCAAGATTGGCTTAAATTCGCCAGGACCAACCAAGCAAAAAACCGAATTAGAGCTTGGCATAAAAAATCCGTTTAAAGCTTGAGCAAGTGGTCGGCAATTTTTTCCATTTCTTTTTGGTCAACAAACTCAATATTAATATGGCCCACCTCGCCTCTTTTAGTAATGCTAACTCTTCGGCCAATAACATTTTTTAATCTTTTTTCCATTTCTTTAAAAAATTTATTTTTCGGCCCTCTGCCTGTTGAATTTGATGCCCGAGAGAAAGAACGAGCTTTTTCTTCTGCCTGCTGACGAGACAAATTGCCATTGATTATCGCCCTGAAAAGAACCATTCGGTGTTCAGGGCTGACCGACAAAACAGCCCTTCCATGACCAGCACTGATTTTTCCCGCAGCAATCGCCTCTTGGACTTGTTGAGGCAAATTAAGCAACCTCAGAGCATTAGTTATGGTCGGCCTGTCCTTCCCTACTTTTTTAGCTACTTGTTCTTGAGTTAAGCCAAAATCATCTTTTAATTGCTTAAAGGCCAAAGCCGATTCAACAGGATTAAGGTTTTCCCTCTGCACGTTCTCCACCAGAGCAATTTCCAGCTTTTCATGCGCCGAGCTATCTCTAATAATGACCGGGACGTGCGGGAGGCCGGCCAGACGCGCCGCTCGCCACCTTCTTTCTCCGGCTACCAGCTCATATTCCATATCTCTGCCCCTTTCGGTGGCCTTTTCCAACTTAGTGACGATTAAAGGCTGAAGCACTCCATGCTCTCTGATAGAGCCAGCCAAGTCTTTGAGGCTGCCTTCAGAAAGATCTTTACGCGGCTGGCTAGGATTAGGTCTGATCTTATCTACTTCAACGTTAAAAACGCTTTCCTTCTGGATTTTTTTCCATTTATTCAAACCGAAAGAACCTGTCTTGCCAACAGGTTTTTTTTGGGGGATCAGGGATTGAAGCCCTTTGCCTAATGCTTGTGCCATATTTTTTTGAGACAATCTGCCGCGCACAGACACAATAATGGCGGCGAACAGCAAATTGCCGTTTCTCTATTTGTCCATTTCAATAATTTCCTCGGCCAAATTGCGATATGCGCGAGCTCCTTTGGAATGAGGTCCGTATTGGATAATCGACTTGCCAAAACTAGGAGCTTCTGCCAGTTTTACGCACCGAGGAATAACTGCGTCAAAAACGTAACCATCAAAATTTCTTTCTATTTCCTTCTTTACTTGCCGAGAAAGACGATTGCGTCGGTCGTACATAGTTAGCAACGCGCCTTTCACGAAAAGATTCTTATCTAGATTTTCCCGTAAAAGATAGATAGTGTTTAAAAGATGGCCTAATCCTTCCAAGGCATAGTATTCACACTGGACAGGAATAATGACCTCATCAGCAGCCACTAAGCCATTAATGGTTAAAAGACCTAAGCTAGGCGGACAATCAATAAAAATATAGTCATAATTAGTCCTAATCCGCCGCATTAGTTCATAAAGACGGAATTCGCGATTGGACAAATTAACTAATTCCACCGTCGCGCCAGCCAAATCAGAAGAAGCCGGCATTATATCATAACCAAAAATGCCAGTGGAATGAATAATTTCTTCGGGTAAAATACCGCCAACAAGAGAATGATAAAGGCTAAGAGAGGCCTTTTTGGCATTCACGCCTATTCCAGAAGTAGCATTAGCCTGAGGATCAATATCAACTAGAAGAACATACTTTCCTAAAGCGGCCAAATAAGCGGCGGTGTTGACTGCGCTAGTCGTTTTAGAAACTCCCCCTTTTTGATTGACAAAGCTAATAATTCTGGCCATGCGCTTTTATTATATTATATTTTCAAATTGACAACAAGTGGATTTTATAAGAGAATTGGAAAAAGCCGGAGTGGCGGAATTGGCAGACGCGTGCGACTCAAAATCGCATGGATTTCGGTCCTTGTGGGTTCGACTCCCACCTCCGGCACCAGGCGCGAATCTGGGCGTGAGAAAGCCCGGTTCTTGGCTCTATTGCGTTC
>CAZKWY010000009.1:0-28561 GCA_964556655.1 uncultured Candidatus Saccharibacteria bacterium | reverse complement strand
GATAGAGCTAGCCAAGGAATTTCCTCCCTGATCGTTGATTCTGTCAGTGAGGACACCTCCCACCTCCCCGACCAAGAGATTCTTTCGAATAGCGATGCCGGAGACAAGGACATTGATACTCCGGGTTGGAAGACCTACAGGAATGAGGAGTATGGGTTTGAGGTGAAGTATCCGGAGGGGTGGTATTGGGAGGCTTACACTGATGAATTCGCCACGCACACCCTATTAGCAATAGGATTCTATCCCGTGGGGAAAGAAAGAGGATATGAATATAGAGGTGATATAGAACTATCATACAGAGAGAAAAAGCCATTCGACTCCTTTGATCAATACATAAAGGAGATACCCCTATTGGAAGAAAATATGACAACTGTTGAAACTAATAACGGTAGAAAGGTTGTTTTTGGATACGATCTACCAGGCAATGTGATGCATGATTTGGCTCTTGTCGACTGTTCCGATGCGATTGTCGCAATAAATTCAGTAAATGCAACAAATAGAACCGAGCTAATCCAAATCGCTAAATCTATAGAATGTTCCAAATAGATTTATAATTTTCTGTTTCTATATAAAAAAAGGATTCAAGCCGTAGAATTCAAGAGTGTTTTAGCAAAAGTCCCGAATACTATCGTTTCTATAAATGCTGGGGAAAAAGTTATCAGAATTACTGATGTAAATGATGATCATCAAAAAGACGGGTTGTTTGATAAAATAGTTTTTTCAACGAAATTGTTAGAGAACTAAAATCAACCGTCGTGGCAGGAGGATGACGAGATGCATAGGCTGCTTTTTGCAGTAGCAGGATTATTTCTAATTGTGTTTGCTTGCTCAAATTTATCAGCACGAGTTGATCATTTTCAGTTTCCGGTAAAAGATTATTCCATAATTCAAGCTTTCGGCAACTATAATCCATATTGTCCTTGCGCTTCTACCGTTGATAAACGACATACCGCAGAAGATATAGCGGGAGAGGCAGAGCAGTAAAATCAACTGTGGATTTCTTGTGGAAAAAACTGTTGACAGATTAGATATTTTTTAATAAGCTTGTTTTTAAGATTATGAAATTAGACCAGATCAAAACCTATTGCTTGCTATTCGTCTTGTTTATTATCTGGGCGCCCCAGGTCGGTTTTGGTTTAAGGAAAATTAAAATAATATAGAAAAAACAAAATTTTCATCAAGCCAAAGCCGATCTGTTAAGACAGATCGGCTTTTATTTTTAAGGCAGGGAGGATATAAGTTCTTTTAATCTTTATTCCATAAAAGGAGGAAGGCATGTTTGTAACTCATGAAAGTGACAGGCTAGGGGTTGATGTTTTGCGTTTGCTTGAGAAAGAATGCGCGGCAGAAACATTCGTTTTAGGGGAAGGCGGTTTTGCTGGACCCAATGATGTGGCCATTTTTTCTTTGAACGGGAAGAACAATGAGCTGCATTTCCCGGGACGCCATGCGCGTTTATCTGTTCCTCGCCTCGAAGAGGCAGGAATAATTCCTCCATGGGCTTCTATGAGCCTTTATCCCGTATGTTTTCGGCAGCATCCTAACGAAAAAACTCATGTTACCATTAAAGAAACAGCTAAAACCATCCATCGTATGTATGTGGAATGGTTTGCGGGAATTTCTAAATGCGAATGTCCGTGGGGATGCGCGCCAACAGGAGATAGATCGGAAACTTTTGACAACTGGCGAAAAAGGACATTGTCTCTCGGGATGGATGAAGCTACCGTTGATTTTTTTCGTTTTCTTGAGCCTCTTAACCAGAAGTGCCTTAAGGGGGCTGTTGAAAAAATCAGCAAGTCAAACGGACATCTTAGAGTAATTTCGGCTTTCTGTTTTCACGCTAATGGCCCTCGGACAGGCATGGTGGATAATCTTAACGAAGAAGTTAAAATTTCGGCGGCATCCCTGATTAACGATCTCCCCATTAAGGGAATGGAGATCTTCACCTTTCATCCTGATGACATGGAAACATTAAGAGAGTATGGCCTTCAAGACACTGTCTTAAAGGGTTTTTGGGGCAGACAAGATCTGTTCCAAAAACAGTGGGATTTGAGCGTTGATTTTGCTCGGCTTTGCCCCAAGGTGGTTATAAGGCCGATAAGGGATCTCTTTGCCGATTCCAGCTTGGCCAAAGAAGCTATCCGGGTAGGGAGATCTCGCGCGGGGGCGATGGCTAGTTCTATCAAAAAGAATCCGCCTCCTATTTTCCAATTTCTTAGCAAAAAGGAAATTAAGGAAAAGCTAGCGGCAGAGGCAGTTCTTTACTTGATAATGACTAGCCAATTTCCGGAAAGCGTTTACATCGGTTTTGAGGTTCACGCCGAATATTGGAGGAGTGGCGAACTTTATCAATGCGGAGAAAATCTTCTCCCTGTGCTGATGGTGCCTAAGGCCCTGCGTCAGCATTGGGCGGAATGGGCAGTTGACGAAGAAAGGCTAAGGGAGATAAGGAAGCTCGCCTTAGCTTGATAATCTAATTTATAGGGGAAGCGAAAATTTTCTTGCTTCCCCTTTATTTTTAAAACAATATTAATTAGACTATTTTTATGAAGAAAAGACCATTTATTGATTTACACCAGGATATTTCTAGTAACTGTCTAATTCTTTCTGGGAAGGATTTTTTTAGTCAAAATAATAATCATGACGGAAGAAATGCGATTAACCTGCCAGTAAACAACCAGGCAGATTTGCCACGGCTTAAAAAAAGTGGCGCGTGTTTGATCTTTGCGGCGTCTTGCCCTTTTGAAATTAAAAACAAAAAAGCTGCTATTGCCCAAGAAGCCGCTTTGGCCACCTTTAAACAAATTAATTTCTATCTGGATCTAGTTAACAAAAGCGATGAATTGATGCTGGTTAGGAATAGGTCAGATTATTTAGCTCTGAAAAAAAATAGAAAGATCGGTTTTCTCTTGCATATTGAAGGCATGGATTTTATCGATAAAGATTTCATCAATCTAAAAACAGCTTATCATTTAGGGGTGAGATCTATTGGCCTAACTCATAATGAAAAAAATCTTTTGGCGGCTGGAGCAGGAGAGAAAAAGGGCAGTTTGTCAAAACTTGGCAGACAGACATTAAAAAAAGCTCAAGAGCTAGGGATAATTGTAGATTTGGCTCATTTGAACGGAGAGTCTTTCGCCCAAGCGTTAAAAGTTATTAGCCCTCCGTTTATGTTCTCGCATGGCG
Source organism: uncultured Candidatus Saccharibacteria bacterium (assembly GCA_964556655.1). Classification (GTDB taxonomy): domain Bacteria; phylum Patescibacteriota; class Minisyncoccia; order Portnoybacterales; family UBA2143; genus CAZKWY01. The sequence continues at coordinate 25,375 of CAZKWY010000009.1, read as the reverse complement.
GAATAAAAAATGACTTCGATCATTTTAGAAATTTATCTGACGAACAGATAAAAAAAATCAGCCAAAAAGGCGGATTAATTGGGGTTTGTTTCGCGCCTAATCTTTTATCGGATAACAAAATGGACGTTATTGTTAAAATATATACTCACTTGAAGAAAATAGGCGGAGTAGGCTGCTTGGCTATTGGCAGCGATTTTGACGGTATTATTTCCAAGAAACTAGTAGAGGGATTAGAAGATGTTTCTCGGGTCAAAAATCTTGCTTCGGCTTTGGCTAAAAAAGGGTTTAGAGAAAAAGAGATAGAAAAAGTTTTTTATCGTAATGCAGAGGAAAGAATTTTGGCTTATCTTTGATGATTATTCCTCTTCGCTTCCCGCTATAGGGTAAAGATCGGGCGATTTGTAGTTGGAATAGAAAGTTTCTTTGTTGATTAGCTTGCTATTAAGCCAGACTTCTTCGGTCAAGATTGTTTTCATAGAGCCGTCTTCATTGCTTTCTAAGATATAGGGGCCTTTCACATTGACTTTTCTGTTGTCATCGGTGCCGTAGAAATTAAAAATTAGCTGATAGCTGTTGACAATAGTTTGGATGAGAAGATGTCCGGGCGTGTCATTGACAAAACGAAGATCTGGCTTAGGCTCGTAAATAGTGGCGTCAAAGCCTTGGGGATTATAGTATTGGACAGGGAAAGCGTGAGCCTGTCTTTCAGTAATATCTAGCCCTGCCTTGACAGCTGCTCTAAAGGCAGTAGTTGAAACTTGGCAGAGGCCGCCTCCGTACTCAAGAACGGTTTTTTTGTTTTTGATTACTAATTCCGGCAAAAATCCTTGTTCGGCGTCGCTGCCGCCTAAAAGACTGTTAAAAGAAAACTCTTCTCCTGGCTCCAAGATGAGGCCGTTGAATTTCTCCGCGCCGGTTTTGATGTTGTGAATTCTGTTTTTGGGCGAGCCGTAAAAATTGGAAGTTCCTTGGGCTAAGAAAGCGTCAATGCCTAAATTATTGGTCTGGCTTAGCTCTGTTTCTGGATAGGCCTTGTCAGCAATGATAAAGGTTTTTTTAACAGGCGGAGCAGACAAAAGATTGGCTAAAAACTTTTCAATAGTTGCTTCTCTTTTGACTTCAAAGCCTGGTTGGCCGGGATTGAAAGCGACAGCTTTTTTGCCTTCAATAACAAGCGTGGCATCAGTAGAGGGCTGGTCTATGCCCGAGGCAATCTCATTAAGATAAGCAGTTACTTTTTCCGTGTTTAAATTAAAGCCTAAAATTTCATTGTCAGAATCTTTTTCTTTGACCGGCTTAAAGTCTATCCATTCAAGTAGGCGATTCCTTGAGATTTTCCAGGTTCCTGTCTCAAAAACAAGCTGATAGGGGTTTTGAGAAAGAATAGTTTGGGCATTTTGGAGGGCGGAGGAGACTTCGTCATCTTCAATACTGGGATGTTTTGTGCTGATGGCTAAAACTATTTTCTGCGTTGAGAAATGATTCATTCTATTTTTTAATTCATGGAGAAGGCGGTCTTTGTCTATGGCAGTGCCGGAAGCAGAAGGAACGGGGATAAACTCTTCTTTTTCTTCGTCAAATTCCAAATCAGCGTTTTGGGAAGGATGTTCTACTTCGCTAAAAATTTGGCTGGAGAAATTTTGGAATTTTTCTTTGTCCAGGATATATTTTGGGGCAATGTTGTGATTTCCAAGCAATGCCATCAGCTTGCCCCAAAAGCTTTTTAGATAATTATCGTTCCTTCCTATCTCATAAGCTTGGGCAAAGGTTGATAATTGGTCAAAGTCAAAGCCGAATTCATTCAGACTGGCTGTCCATTGTCTGTCTCGATAGATAAAGATTATCTTTTGGCTGATTAATTTATCCCAGCGTTCGGCAAGCTCTTCTTGGGCTTTTTGGCAAGTTCTTTCTTTGAGTGGTTCTCCGCTGATTTTTACGCCATAGGCAATTTTTTTCCAGCTGGCAGTTTCTAGAACAAGATTAAAAAAGATGGCGCTATTTATAAAAAATAGTCCGCCGATTGCCAGAGGGGCTCTCATTTTTTCCATATTTTTCTCTATCTTAACATAAAAGCAAAAAAAGAACACCCGCTAATGGATGGGTGCTCTTTTTTTGCTTTTATTAAAAGTTATTCTGATTTAATTTCGATGCGCTTGGTCTTTACTTTTTCTGCTTTGGGTAGTCTGATAGTTAAAATACCGTTTTTCATAGAGGCCTCTGCCTTTTCCACTTCTACATCAATAGGAAGAATAACAGAGCGAGAAAAGGCGCCCCAATAACATTCTTGATAATAGTAATCTTCTTCCTTTACTTCCTCGTCTTTTTCCCTCGTCCCTTTAATAGTAATCATGTCATTGGTCATGCTGATATCGATGTCCTTGGGCTTAACGCCGGCAATGGTTGATTTGACAACAATTTCATTGGACGTTTGATAAACATCAATCGTCAATTGTCCTTCTGATTCGGAAACCATGTTCTCTGAATTATCTGGCTCTTCTTCTATCGTCTTAATATGAGAAACTTTTTTATTTTGGCTTTTCGTCTTGGGGGATTTTTTTTGTGATACTTTCATTTTCTTGGTTGAAGCTCCTTTCTTTTCTGAAGGGAGTTCTTTTTTGTCTCCGTTTTCGTCGGACCAAGTAGAGCCGGTTAATTTTTCAAAAAAAGATAATTTCTTTTTCACGATAATTTTCTATATAATGGCTGTCTTTTGCTTGGATTTATTTTGCAAACAGGCAGTCATAAATAGAGGATTATGAAGAGTCAAGGCAAACTGCTTGTTGTTTTTTAAGTTTTTTGAAGTATTTTGACACGAGCAATGCAACGCTTACCATCAATAAAACTGTCATTGAGAAATAAAGGAAGCTATTTTCGGCCTGGCTGGCTAGATTAATGACAAAGTAATTATAGCAACTATGGAAAAGAATGGCAAGAGCGAGTCCCAAAGCGACAAAGACTTTTCTTTTTTGAGGGTAAAGGATGCTTCGGGCTAGCCAGTAACCGACAATTGCCGAAGCTAGAGCATGAACCAGAGTCGCTCCTAAAAAACGAAGAATCATTGTGCTTAATGCTTGGCTGAAGTCTGGGAAAGAAATTTTAGAAAGAATAAGCAGGTTTTCCACCGCAGCAAATCCGAGTCCGGCAATAAGGCAGTATATCATAGCGTCGGTAGGTTCGTCAAACACTGAATTTTTGAGGATTTTTATTTTTACAATAGCGTATTTAAGATATTCTTCCACTGTGGCGGGAATGAGAGTAGCGGCAATAATGGTTCTAATGATGCCGTTTTCCCCGGGGCTTAGCAAAACATCCAATATTTCCCTTTGGGGCTCAAGCAACCAAGTAAAGATTACTTCAAGAAAAACGGCTAAAGGGGCTAAAAGCATACCCCAAAGAAAAATTCTTATGATGGCTTTGTTTGGCTCGGGATGTTTGTCTTTTCTTAAATAAAAAACTAGCCAGATAAGGCTGGGCAAAAGACCGAGCATAATGTAAAAAAAGTATTGCATCAGTGCATCAGCTTGAAGGTAGAGTTTTAGTTAGGCCATTTTTCAACCATCAAAAACATTTCCTTTTTAAAAGGCAGTTTTTGGTAAATGGCTTCAGTGACAAAAGGCATAAAAGGATGAAGCATTTTGAGCGAATTAGTTAGAACACAGGCAAGCACCTGCTTACTTTCTTCTCCTTCTTGCTTTTTAGAGGCTTCAATGTATTGGTCGCAGAAGTGTCGCCAGAAAAAGTTATGGGCAGTGTGCGCTGCTTGGCCAAAGCGATAGCGGGAAAGATCCTGGTCAACTTTTTTGATCGCTGCTGATAGTTGCTTAATAATTTTTTTATCAGCTGCCGTTATCTTTCTAGAAAAGGTGGCTTCCTGGACTTGCCTGAGAGAAGGAAGGTCGGTTTTCTTGTCTATTTTTTGCAGAGCGAAACGGGAGGCGTTCCATACCTTATTGGCGAACTTTTTGCCCATTTGGATATGGTCTTCGACAAAATGGATGTCTTGATTGCTAAGGGCTTGGTAGATCATGCCGAAGCGAACGGCGTCTGATCCATAACGATCAATTAATTCTAATGGATCAATGCCAGTGCCGAGAGATTTGCTCATTCTTTTCCCGTCTTTGGTTAAAATGGTAGCGTGAATAATAACATCTTTAAAAGGCGGTTTTTCGGTTAGCTCCAGACCGGAAAAAACCATGCGCGCTACCCACAGGTTGATAATATCGCGAGCAGTGCTTAAAACATCCGTGGGATAAAATTTTTCAAAGTCTTTGCTTTTTTCGGGCCAGCCCAGGGTGGCAAAAGGCCAAAGGGCAGAGGAAAACCACGTGTCTAAAACGTCTTCTTCGCCTTCTATGGGGATTTTATGTCCCCACCAAATTTGTCTAGAAATACACCAATCTTTGATATTCTCCAGCCAATCCAGATAAACCTTTTCCCAGCGTTTAGGGTGGAATTTTACACGGCCGCTTTTAACTGCTTTAATCGCTTTTTGCGCCAGCTGATCCATTTTTAAAAACCATTGCTTGCTTAAAAGATGCTCTATCAGGTTGTCACAGCGATCGCAGTAAGGGACGGGGTAGTTATAGGGTTCAGTCTTTTCTAGAAGGTTTTCTTTTTTAAGCTCTTCAATGATTTTTTCTCTTGCCTCTTTAATATTGAGGCTGGCGAAACGGCCGGCTTGTTTAGTCATGCTGGCTTTGTCGCTGATGACTTGGATGAAAGGCAGATTATGTCTTTGCGCTATTTCCGCATCAACCATAGAATGGGCGGGCGTAACCTTAACAGCGCCGCTGCCAAAATTGATTTCTACTGCTTGATCGGCGACAATGGGAATTTCTCGTTCTGCCAGAGGGAGGATTATTTTTTTGCCGACAAAAGACCTGTATCTTTTGTCTTTAGGATTAACTGCTACGGCAGTGTCGCCTAGCATGGTTTCGGGGCGAGTAGTGGCTACAACGAGATATTTCCTAGAGTTTTTAATGGGGTATTTAATGTGCCAAAGGAATCCCTTTTTCTCTTTATATTCAAGCTCTAGATCTGATAGGCTGGTTTGGCATCGCGGACACCAATTGATTACTCGTTCTCCTTGATAGATCCATCCTTTTTTGTGGTAATAAAGGAAAGTTTCTTCTACTGCTTTTTGATAGGAGGGGTCCATCGTAAAAGCGGCGCGCGACCAATCGCAAGAACAGCCGAGTTGTTTAAGCTGGTCAAGAATAAAATAGCCATATTCTTTTTTCCATTGCCAAACCCTTTTAATGAATTGTTCTCGGCCTAGATCATACCGGGTCAGCCCCTCTTTTTTAAGTTCTTTTTCCACTATATTCTGGGTAGCTATGCCGGCGTGATCAGTGCCTGGCACCCAAAGAACGTGGTATCCCTGCATTCTTTTCCAGCGGATAAGGATGTCTTGGATAAAGGCATTGAGGGCATGCCCCATATGGAGACGGCCAGTAATATTAGGAGGGGGGATGGTGATAGCATATTTTTTAGCTGTTTTCTTGACAGGCAGTTTGTCTGGATTAAAAAATCCCGATTTTTCCCAAAGCTGGTAGATCTTTTTTTCGTTTTTTTCCGGCTGGTAAGATTTTCCTATCTCTATTGACATAATATTTTTTAAGTGATTTAATAAGAAAAGATTTAGTTTAGTTCATTATATCAATCCCAGAATTTTTTTCAATGCTAGATTAGAAAGGAGAAAGAAATGTGGTCAAGAGAGGATTGGGAAGGTCGAAGCCTTGATGGCTTTAGGACAGTTAAGCTCTATTGGGTTGATGAAAGGTCGCAAGGCCTGGGTCAATCGAAGGAAGCAACAGCTAAAAGTTATTTTTACGAGAAAAGAGTCGCTGAGCTCTTTATTAAAGGAGCTCTTGATGAGATCAAAGAAATCAAAGAATGTTTGGCGCTGGAAGCGCCATGGGGAGACTGTTTTCTTCTAACTGGCGGAGAAAGCGTGATTCAACTGAGCGTGAAGAGCGAGGAGGCGGTCCTCTTCGATCTAGCGAGAGAGGACCCGGAAGTATTATTGGAAGCCATGAGAAAGATCCATGGCGACGAGAAAGATGAAATAAAGGAAGATTTGGGAGTGGGGGCTAACAGTATAGAATAGCTTTTCGCCCAACAAAAGGAGCCGCTAAAGGCGCGCTCCTTTTTTCTTTTGGTAATAGGCCGCGGCAGCGATCATAGCTCCATTGTCAGTGCATAGCTCTTTTTGGGGAAGATAGAATCGGGCTTGAGGCAGGCTGTCTTTAACGGCTTTTCTCATTTGCTGGCGCAACTCTTGATTGGCGGAAACTCCTCCGGAAAGCATAATTGATTTAGGGAGATGTTTTTTCCCCGCTTTGATAGTTTTGCTTATTAAAACATCAATAATTGCCTGCTGGAAAGCGGCGCTCATATCATTGATATATTTTTGAGATAGGTTCTTTTTCTCTCTAACCTTGTAAAAGACGGCTGTTTTGAGCCCGGAAAAAGAAAAATCAAAATTATTCTCTTTAATCATCGGCCTAGGCAGGTCAATTTTTCTAGCATCGCCTTGGCGCGCGCGGGCAGAAATAAGGGGACCGCCCGGATAGCCAAGGCCAAGCATTTTAGCGGCTTTATCAAAAGCTTCGCCAGCCGCGTCGTCTCTAGTTTCTCCCAGAATTTGATATTTTTGATAACTTTTCATTAAGATCAATTGAGTATGTCCTCCAGAGGCTACTAGGCAGAGAGCCGGCAGTTTTGGCAGAGGATATTTTTCTTTTAAAGAAAGCCAATTGGCGAAAAGATGGCCTTTGATGTGGTTGATTTCAGCTAAAGGTTTTTGCCAGGCATAAGCCAAGGCTTTAGCAAAATTAATTCCGACCAAAAGGCAAGGGCTAAGACCCGGCTTCTTAGTAACGGCAATTAAATCAATTTTTGGATAACGGGCTTCTTTAAGAGCTTTCTCCAGACATGGTTTAATATTTTCCAGATGAGCTCTAGAGGCGAGGTTAGGCACTACGCCTCCATAGGGGGCGTGAATCTTTATCTGCGATGAGATAACATTGGAAAGAATACAGCATTTTTGTTTGCGGCATTCCAAGAGAGCCACCCCCGTGTCGTCGCATGATGTTTCAATCCCTAAAATATTCATTGATGAGATAATATCTCAATCCTTGATATTTTTCAATTTTTAGCATAAAATAAAACCTGTTTATTAGACGAATAGGGCCCCATCGTCTAGTGGTTAGGACGCCGGCTTTTCAAGCCGGTAACCGGGGTTCGACTCCCCGTGGGGCTACTAAATAATAAAGGCAGACCTTTTTTGGGTCTGCCTTTGTGTTATATGAAGAAGAATCTTTTCTCTCCCCATGGCAATGGCGAAGGATGAGGGAGGGGAGGGCGTTCTTTTAGGGCAGGAACTTTACAATATCCTGCTTCCTTTTTATTATATTTCATTAGGACTTTTTCGCCCTGACGGTTGAAATAAGCATAGGAAGACAATACTTCTCCTTCCCCTTCCTTGAGCCACAAGGCAACAACGAACTTTGCTCCCGCCTTCTCTGGGTTTTGGTATATTCTGATATATCCTTGCGTCGGTATAGAAGTGATGACAGCTTCCTTTCCTATGATCTCCCACGACAAAAAATTTTTGGGGGCAAGATATATCTCCTCTCCAGCTTCAATTCCATTTTCAATCGGCAAATGGTTGTTGTAAATTACTCCCGCCGTTAGCATCGTTAATAGCAACAAAAACCCCAGCCTCATAATAAACCTCCTTTTTTTTGGAGCTAGTTTTATTAGTTGCAAAAGGACTTCTTCAATATTATTTTACCTGATTATAGAAAATATGTCAATAAGAAAAACTCTTGCGGCAAAAAGACAAGTAAGCTACAATCAAAATTGATGATTTTTTCAGAAAAATATTATCTCAAAGTAGGCAAGGCATCTGATTTAAAAAGCCCGAAAGAAAGATTTATCTATCGGGTTTTTGAAATTTTGCCTGCTTTTTTAGCTTGGTCCACTCTTTTGGGGGTGGTTTTTCTTTCTTGGTTTTCTCCTTTCTATGTTGCTTTTTTCATAATTTCTTTTGATGTTTATTGGCTATTGAAAACTATTTATTTGTCTTTCTACTTAAGAGCAAGCTATAAAAGGATGAAACAGCAAATGACTATTAATTGGTTGGCGAAGGTTAAATCTTTGAAGCGATGGAAAAGTATTTATCATCTTATTGTCCTGCCTACTTACAATGAATCAGAAGAAGTTATTAGGAGTTGCCTGGAAGCGGTTGTCGCTTCTTCATACCCGAGCAAAAAGATGATTATTGCGTTGGCTGTAGAAGAGCGCGGCGGCGAAGATGCTCGGCGCAGAGGGGAAAAAATCAAAAAAGAATACGAGGATAAATTTTTTAAATTTTTGCTGGCAATTCACCCTAAAGACATTGTCGGTGAGCTGGCTGCTAAAGGATCTAACGCAACTTGGGCAGCTCGGCGGGCAAAAAAGGAAATTATTGATCCGCTGAAAATACCCTACCAAAATGTTATCGTTTCTTGTTTTGATATTGACACTAAAGTCTATCCTAAATATTTTTCTTGCCTGACTTATTATTATCTAACTTCAAAAGATCCGGTTAGGACTAGTTATCAGCCTGTGCCGATTTATAATAATAATATTTGGGAGGCGCCAGCAATTTCTCGAGTGGTGGCTACTTCTGGCACTTTTTGGCAGATGATGCAGCAGGAGCGTCCGGAACGGTTGTCCACTTTTTCTTCCCAATCTTTAAGTTTCCAGTCATTAGCTGAAGTTGATTTTTGGCCTACTAATGTTGTCTCTGAAGATTCGCGGATTTTTTGGCAGAATTTTTTGTATTATAACGGTCGTTATCAAGTAGTGCCTCTTTATTATCCTGTTTCTATGGACGCTAATATTTCTTCCAGTTTTTTAAAGACAGCGGCCAATATTTACAAACAGCAGAGGCGTTGGGGGTGGGGAGTAGAGAATATCCCCTATCTTTTATTCGGTTTTTACAAAAACAAGAAGATCTCTTGGCGCAAGAAATGGCATTGGACATGGGTGCAGCTGGAAGGATTTTGGTCTTGGGCGACTAATGCTCTGCTTATCTTCATGCTTGGCTGGCTCCCTCTTTTTTTGGGCGGAGCAGATTTTAATGTGACAATTCTCTCTTATAATCTTCCTAGGATTACGCGTACTCTTATGACTATAGCAATGATCGGATTAGTTGGTTCAGCTATCTACAGCACTCTTCTTTTGCCTAAAAGGCCTTCAGGATATAGCTGGCTAAAATGTCTGGGCATTGTTTTGCAATGGATTTTGGTGCCTTTGACTATTGTCATTTTTGGCGCTATTCCTGGCCTGGAAGCTCAAACTCGTCTTATGCTTGGTAAATATATGGGTTTTTGGGTTACTCCCAAAGGACTGTCAAAAAAGGACAGTCCTAAAAAGACAGTCCTTTAAAGGACTGTCAAAAAAGGACTGTCCTAGAATGACAGTCCTTGGCTATTCAAGGTGGATGTTTTGCTGAAACTGGCTGATTTTTTGGCGAAGAGATGAGTTGATAAGATCTCTTTCTATAATCTGGGACGCCGCTTGGCGGCTTTTTTTAATTAGCTCTAAATCATTGAGCGAAGCCATAATTAAATTAGGCGCGCCCCATTGTCTGATGCCTGTAAATTCTCCCGGCCCTCTTATCTTTAAATCTTTTTCTGCTAGTTTAAAACCATCTTGCGATTTAACTAGCGCTCTTAGTCTTTGGGTGTTGCCTTGCGGGTCTGAATTAGCGAAAAGCAAGCAGTACGATTGGTGCTTTCCTCGGCCCACTCTTCCTCTGAATTGATGGAGCTGGGCTAAGCCAAAGCGGTCGGCATTTTCAATAACCATAATGGCAGCATTAGGGATATCTACGCCTACCTCTACTACAGAAGTAGAAACCAAAATATCAATCCGGCCTTTCTTAAATTTTTCCATAATCTCTTCTTTCTCTTTAACCCTAAGCCTGCCATGAAGAAGGGCAAGCTTAAAATTAGGAAAAACTTCTTTGGCTAGTCTTTCGTATTCTTGAGTAGCTGATTTAGCTTCTAATTTTTTTGACTCTTCAACTAGGGGACAGATGATAAAAGCCTGTCTTTTGTTTTTAATCTGTTGGGCAATGAATTGATAGGCGCTTTCTCTTTCGCGGGGAGAAATAAGTCGGGTGATAATTTTTTGCCTTCCCTTGGGCATTTGTTTGATTAAAGAGATGTCTAAGTCGCCGTATAGGGTGAGGGCGAGGGTGCGCGGAATGGGCGTAGCAGTCATAGAAAGAAGATGGGGAATAGCCGGCATTCCGTCCTTGAGATGGTAAATGCTTTTTTGCAAGGCAGCTCTCTGAGCGACGCCAAAGCGATGCTGTTCGTCAACAATGGCCAAAGCTAGCTTTTTAAAAGAAATGTCTTCTTGGATGAGGGCATGAGTGCCGATAATAATATTAGCTTGGCCTTCTTTAATCGCTTTTTTGAGGGATTCTTTATTGTTTTTTTTGTTTGTGTTGATGCGCGCGTCGGCGCCTGTCAAAAGAACGATTTTAGATCCCTTTTTCTTTAAAAAATTATTAAAGGTTTGAAAATGCTGCTTGGCAAGCACTTCTGTGGGGGCCATTAAGGCAGTCTGGCATTTGGCTTTGCTGGCTGACAGGCTTGCCATTATCGCAACCATAGTTTTCCCCGAGCCAACATCTCCATTAAGGAGGCGGTTCATGGGCTTGTCTTTTTGAATATCTTGAAATACTTCCCAAGCGGCTATTCTTTGGTCGTTAGTAAGCTTAAAAGGGAGATTTTTGACAAATAACTTGACTGTTTCTTGCTCAAAAGGAATTTTAATAGCTCTTTTTTCAGTTAGCTTTTGTTTTTGCAAAAGAGTAGTCATCTGGATTAGAAAAAGCTCGTCAAAAGCCAGTCTCTGGCGCGCCTTTTGGCTGGCTTCCAAGCTGCCGGGAAAATGGATTTGCTTGATAGCTTGAGCGGCATCCATTAACTGATATTCTTTTTTTATCTGCCAAGGGAGAAAGTCGTTAATTTGGTAGGCTAAAGATAAAAGAGGTCTAATCAGATAGCGGAGGTAGCGAGAGCTTAATTTTTCTGTCTCATGGTAAACAGGCACCAATCTTCCTGTATGGGTCGTATTTTTACAAGAGCCTGCTATCTCATAGATTGGATTGGATAAAAAAAGTTCTTTTTTAAAAGAAGTTTTGCCAGAAAGATTGACTATCCTTCCTCTTTTTAAGGTTTTAGTTAAATAAGGCTGGTTAAACCAAACGCTTTTTATAGCGCCAGTATCGTCTTCGATCACTGCTTCAGTCAAAGACATTCTTTTTCTAAAAGCTTGTCTATTTTCTATTTCTTTGATTTTTCCGCGGACAGTGATTTTTTCATTTCTTTTAACTTCGCTGATAGGCATAATTTGGCTAAAGTCTTCGTAGCGGTGAGGAAAATGAAAAAGAAGGTCTCTTATCGTCGCTATTTTAAGCCGATGGAGTTTTTTTAAGTAAGCAGGCCCCACTTTATTTATCTCTTCAATTTTAGAATTTAAAGTCAGCATAAAAAAATGATTTCGTTCAAAGGCTGCCCTAAGGACTGTCAAAAAAGGACTGTCCTTGAAGGACAGTCCTTGGGGCGAGTGTGTCCCTACGAGGACTCGAACCTCGATCTCGGCCTCCGCAAAGCCGCGCTCTATCCCTTGAGCTATAGGGACATATTAAAATCCTAGTTGTCGGGCTAAATTTTCCATAACTGATTCTCGATGCTTTTTTTCCGGCAAATAACTTAAGAGAGCTTTTCTTATAAAAGAGGGATTAATGTTTTCACTGAGCGGGACTTTGATATATGGTGTTGTGCGCCTTTTTCCGCGGAGGCTGATTTCTCTTACAGGCGGTTCGTAAAAGATCCAAAATGATTTCAAGTCGCTAAATCGATAAAGAAAAGAGCCGACTTTAATGCCCTTAGAAGAGATAGAAACTTTAATAGATTCTGGCTTTCTAATGGAATAGATAATGAGAGAGAAATAGCTTGTTCCGACAATGAAAGCAAAAAGGAAGTTTTTTGTAAAGACAGCCCAGCCAGCTAAGAGAATTGCTATCAAAGAAAGGGATAAATACCAATAGGCGCTTTTGGGGTAATTACTATTCTCAATTGCCGTCCATGAAATTACTTCTGGGGACGGGGTTGGTTTTTTAGCCATTTTAATTCTTTAAAGAAAATTTAAAATCTATCAATGGCGTCAATTTTTTTATCTAAGATGATGTTGTTTTCGCCAAAAGATTTTGTCGCGAAGCGACGCTGTTTTTTGCCTCCTCCCGCGCCTTCGGCGCGGTCATCCGGCTTCCTCTCGGAAGCGGAAGTTACATTTTGCGGAGAGGGTGGGATTCGAACCCACGGTACCCGAAGGTACAACACCTTAGCAGGGTGCCACTTTAGGCCACTCAGTCACCTCTCCGTAATGTCTTTTAAAATATTTTACCACTAGCCAGATAGCTTAGTCAATTATCCTTTGGCGGCAACGAGGCCGATAATTTTACGAGGCCGAAGCTCTTTTAGGGGGAGAGCGCATTCTTCCAAAGTTCCGCATGTGGCGGCAACATCGTCTACGAGAATAAAGGTTTTGTCAGCGAAAGAAAAATTTGGCTGCCTTTTCATTAGCGAAAAAGAATTTTTAATATTTTCTTTCCTTTGCTGGGAATTTCCTGTTTTGGCTTGCGGAACATCATATTTATGGCGAAGTAAAATATTATCAGCTGTTTTGATGTTGGTTTTAAGGCTGATTTCTTGAGCCAAAAGGGCGGCTTGGTTAAATCCGCGCCATCGTAATCTCTTTTTATGAAGGGGGACAGGAACAAGAAAAACACTCTCCTTTTCGGCGATCAAAAAAGGATATTCTTCTATTCTTTTTACCATCAGAAAGCTTATCGGTCCTGCCAGGTCTTTAATGAAGTCATATTTAAAAGAGTGGATCATTTTTCTTAACAAAGGATTTTCGTAGTATCCTGCTATGAGTAAGCCGTCTAGAGAGCTGGCCTGGCTGATCGCTTCAAAGGGCGTTTCTTTACTGACGGCAACGCTCTCTAAGCATTTTTGACAGACAAACTCTTTCTCTCTGCCGCAGGAAAGACATTTAATGGGAAAAAGTAAATCTAAGAAAAATTTTTGCGAGTCGGAAATAATTTCCCCAATTCTTTTAGGCATTGTGGATATCTTTTTTGTCATGATTTTAGAGGCTATGATATAATAACAACAAATAGAGGAAATAGAAATGATTTCTTTGTTCAGAGGTACGCCTGCGAGTTCTTTAGGGATTGATATCGGTGCTTCGGCGTTTAAAATAGTTGAATTAGAAAAGGAAAACGAAAGGTATAAACTGAAAAACTACGGTCTTTATTCTCTAGGAAAGTATCTTCAAGAAAACAGCTATCAGACAAAAGCGAGTTCGCTGGGCGTTCCCAATCAGCAGGCTGCTGAAATAATAAAACGAGTGATTAAAAAAGCGCGGATGAACTCTAAAGAGGCATATTTTTCTATACCTGTCTATTCAAGCTTTTCTACGCTGATAGATTTTCCAGAGGTTATGTCAGAAAAAGAAATTTCTTCAGCTGTTCCTTTTGAAGCAAAAAAATATGTTCCGGTGCCGGTTTCAGAAGTAGTTTTAGACTGGACTGTTATTCCCGGCTCGGAAAAACAATCAAGCAAGCAAATTCTTCTTTTGGCAGTGCCTAAAAAAAACATAGAGGACTACAAGGAAATTGCTAAGATGGCAGATATAAAGTTAAAAGGCGTAGAAGAAGAAACTTTCAGCCTAGCTCGTTCCTTGGTAGGGAACGATAAAAGTTCTATCCTTTTAATTGATGCGGGAGCGCGTTCTATTAATGTTAGCATTATTGATAACGGCTTTATTAGGATAACGCATAATTTAGAGACGGGAGGGTTGCGGGCAATCAAAGCGATTGCCGAAAAAGCGGATGTTTCTTTTAAAGAAGTAGAACAAAACGCGAAAATGGCCCCTGAAGCAGATCTTTCGCCTGAAAAAAAGGCGCGTATCAGAGAGGCGACCGGAAGCGTTTTAGAAAATATTATTAGCGGAATAGAAAAAGTGGCTATTTCTTATCAAGAAAAATATAAGAGGAAAATAGAAAAATGCTTGATGGCTGGTAAATTTGTTTTATTGCCCGGTTTTAGCGAACGGGTAGCCAGCCGATTATCAGTGGATATTTCTATGGGTGATCCTTTTGCCAGAGTAGCCCATCAGCCGGCCCTAAAAAACGCGCTTAAAGAAATTGGGCCTTCTTTGGCTGTGGCAATGGGGCTGGCAATGAGAGAATAGGTTTATGGATATCAAGTTGATGCCAAAAGAATACAAGGAACAGGTGTCTCGCCGGGGGATGCCTTCTTCCAAAAGAGGGATTAGTCGTTTTGGGCATTATTTAAATGATGTCTTTTTTCAAAAGGGCGGTCTTTGGTTCTATCTTTCAATTTTGCTTTTAGTCTTGACAGTGATGGCCTGTCTTGGTTTATGGCTTTATCGTTCCAGCCTCAAGAGCGAAAAAGAAGATCTTTTTAAGGAAGTTAATTCTTTGCACCAGCAAAGAGACAAAGAGGCAGAGGATAATTTTATTAAACTGTCTCGCACCATAGAGGCGCTCAAGGGGAGTATAGATGATCGAGTTTATGCTTCTAATATTTTTGATTTGTTGGAAGAGCTTACTCTTCCTAACGTTCAATTTACTAATTTTAGCGCTGATTTAAACAAGAGTGAAATTAAAGTTAATGTAATGGTCTCTAATTATAAGACGATGGCGAGACAAGCGGTGGCCTTTAGAAACGATGAGAGAATTAAAAAAGTTAGTCTTGGAGAAATATCGTTGGATACTTTCGGGCAAGCCGCTTCGTCTATGGAATTAAGAATAGACAGCAGCTTTTTAAAAGAGCGCCCATCTTTTTAACATGGAAAAAAGAAGTTATATTAGCATCATTAGTTTTCTTATCAGCCTTGGCTTAATCTTTTTTGTCGCTAAGCCGCTTTGGTCGTATGTTGGTTTTTTGAGGAATGAAATAGGTAAATATAAAGATGAAAAATCAGAGGTTCAGGAACTAATCAGCAAAACAAACCAATTAAAACAGAAATATCAGCAAGTCAGAGAAGAAGCGGAAAGGGCGGTTAACGCTCTGCCTCAAGAACAAGACGTCCCTTATCTAATAGTTCAATTTGACGCCTTAGCAAGCAATAATGGTCTTTTGCTTAGCTCAATGAACTTTAGCGCGGCTGATTCAGAAGAAAAATCTATATCTAGCTCTAGGCCTAGCTCTAGCGGAAATCCTTCTTTCGCTGAAAAAAGTTCCAGTCAAATAGCTTCTTTAGAAGAGAGCTCTTCTGGGCAGGAAGTTAACATGTCTACTGTCTCGGCGAATTTATCATTGAGCGGAGCTTATAGCTCTTTTAAGGCGTTTCTTGCCAGCATAGAAAAGAATATTCAACCAATGAATCCATCTTCTATAACCTTTGCGGGGAAGCCAGCTGCTACTTCTGCGGAGGAAGAAACATCCGTTGAATTCCTTAATTTTTCCCTAAAGCTCGAAGCTTATTATTTAAAATAGTTAATTATTATGGGGTTTAGTATTTTGCCAAAAAAAGATGATATTCCCTCTCCGAAGAACCGTCGTAATCGCATCATGACCTTTGTTTTGTTTTTTCTGGTTTTAGTTATTCTAGGAGTGGTCTATTATTATTTTGATCCTTTTGAAGCTAGTTATGTTAATCCAGAAGGCATTTTTTTAGAGTCTAACAAGAGCCAGATTAATGAAGTGAAATCCGCTTCTCAAAGAATTGATTTTGACCAAATTTTTTTGAAGAACTCGCTTTTTAAATCGCTGAGAAGCTATGGAGAATGGCCTTTGGAGATAGGCGAGAAAGGACGTGCCAACCCTTTTGTCCCTTACGGGGGTTGATTAATAGAAAGAAAGTTAATTGGCACTTTTATTATGATTAAGATCTCATGGACAATAAAAAAGAGCAAAAGAAAAATGAAAAGACAATGGATGTCGGCAAAAAAACCGGCGATAGTTCGCAAGTCCCTTTTATCGACTTAACTGAGCGTAAGATTCCGATAGATGTTTTAAAAGAGATTCCGGAAGAGGCGGCTTCTTTTTATGGTTTTGTTCCTATTGACAAGAAAGGAGATGTTTTAGAAGTAGGAATGGTTGATCCTGGAGACTTAAGAGCCAAAGAAGCGCTGCGTTTTATTGCCCAAAGAAACGGTCTTAGGCTTGAGGCTTATCTTATTACCAAAGAAAGCCTGAAAAACGTTCTTAATCAGTACCGAACCTTGCGCGGGGAAGTGCAAAAAGCTCTCAAAGAATTAGAAAAAGAACTGGAAGAAAAGGAAGAGGAAAAAAAATCCGCCAAGAAAAAAGAAGATGTTTCAGAGATAGCCGAGCGTATTGTTGCCGAAGCGCCTATCACTAAAATCGTAGCTGTTATTCTGCGTCATGCTACCGAAGGCCGAGCTTCCGATGTTCATATTGAACCAACAGAAGAAAATACTAAAGTTCGTTTCCGCGTAGATGGTGTTCTTTATACAAGCTTAATTCTGCCTCCTGATATTCAATCATCGGTTATTTCAAGGATTAAGATTTTAGCTACATTAAAAATTGACGAAACTAGAGTCCCTCAAGACGGCCGCTTTCATGCTAAAATCGGCGGGAAAAAGATAGATTTTAGAGTTTCTACTTTTCCTACAGTAGGCGGAGAAAAGGCTGTGTTAAGGGTTTTAGACCCTTCCCTGGGCTTAAAGACCTTTACTGATTTGGGTCTTGACGGTTATAATCTGGAAACTTTAGAGGAAGGGATCAAGAAGCCCTATGGGATGATTTTAATTACCGGACCGACAGGCTCTGGAAAAACAACCACCCTTTATTCTATTTTAAACAAGCTTAACTGCGAAGGAAGCAACATCGTCAGCTTAGAAGATCCGGTAGAGTATTATGTAGAAGGCGTTAATCAGTCTCAAATCAGGCCGGAAATTAATTACACTTTTGCTACAGGATTGAGGCATATTTTAAGGCAGGACCCTGACATCATTATGGTAGGCGAGATTAGAGACGAAGAAACCGCGGATTTGGCCATCCACGCCGCTTTAACAGGGCATATCCTTCTTTCTACCCTTCATACTAACAATGCTATGGGTGTTATCCCAAGATTGGTAGATATGGGGATAGGGCCGTTCTTGCTGCCTCCCTCCTTGAATTTGGCAGTAGCCCAGCGCTTGGTTCGGCGGCTTTGTCCTAAATGCAAGAAAAAGATCAAAGCTCCGTCTAAGATAGAAAGGCTCATCGACGAGGAATTAGAAAGGATGGTCTCTAGAGATAGAGAAAAATCTCTTTTTGAAAAACCTTACTACATTTATAGGGGCGAAGGATGCGAGTTATGCGGCGGTAAAGGAACAAAAGGCAGAATAGCTCTTTATGAGATGATTAAAATGAGTTCTCAATTAGAAGAGGTAGTTAACGAAGGGATGAGCGAATCGAAAATAAAAGAAGAAGGCAAAAGGCAGGGAATGATTACCATGAAGCAGGATGGAGTAATGAAAGCGCTCAAAGGGCTTATTTCTTTTGAGGAAATGCTTAAAGCAGTTAGCGAGCATTAATTTGTTAGGAGGAGGGTTGCAGCCGGCTGATTGATTTATTCGCGTATCGCAGCAATGCGCGACATTAAATCATTAGCTTGGCGCTTGTTTTATGAAAAAAATACTTATTGTTGAAGACGATCCTTTTTTAAGCGAGATGTATTCGGCTAAATTTGAGCAAAGTGGTTTTGAGACTGAAATAATCGACGATGGCAAGGCGGCTTTGAGTAAAATAAAATCTTTTAAGCCGGACCTGGTTCTTTTAGACATTGTTTTGCCTAAAATGGATGGTTTTGAGGTGCTTAAGAAAATTAAAGCGGACCCTGAGCTTAAAAGAATTTCTGTCGTGCTTCTGACTAATCTGGGCCAAAAAAACGAAGTAGAAGAAGGTCTTTCTCTGGGAGCCGACGAATACATTATCAAAGCTCATTTCACTCCTACGGCAGTAGTGAAAAAAGTAGAAGAGATTCTTTCAGAATAAAAGCTTGTTTAAGAGCATTTTTCGTGCTTTTGGCAGGATAAAAAATAAACAAATATGATTGGAGATCAATATAAAAAGAAACTGGACGAAATTTTTGAAATAGCGATAAAAAATAACGCGACAGATATTCACTTATCTGCCGGGCGGCCGCCTATTTTAAGAATTGACAGCCACCTTCAACCCATCAAGGGACAGTCAGTGTTAACGGCCAAAGACACGAAAGAGCTTGCTTTCACTATGCTTTCGCCGGAAAAGAAAGAAAAGTTTTTAAGACAAAAAGACATTGATCTTTCTCTTGGCTATAGAGAAGAGGCTCGTTTCAGAGTTAATGTTTATCAGCAACTGGATAAAATCAGTGTTGCTCTAAGATTAATTCCTAAAAAAATCAAAACTATTGAAGAATTGCATTTGCCTGAGATATGCCATTATTTTGCTAAAGCTTCGCAGGGGTTTCTCTTGGTGGTTGGACCGGCGGGCCAGGGGAAATCTACTGCTTTGGCTGCTATTGCAGACGAAATTAATCATACCAGAAGAGATCATATCATTACTATTGAAGATCCTATTGAGTATCTTTTTACCCAAGACCAATGCATTATTGACCAGAGAGAAGTGGGCAATGATGTAAAGAATTTCCAAAGAGGGTTAAGAGAAGCCTTCCGACAGGACCCTGATGTTATTATGATTGGCGAAATGAGAGACCCCGAAACTATTAGCAGCGCTGTGACTGTGGCTGAAACCGGCCATTTGTCGCTGGCGACTCTCCATACTAACACTGCGGCGCAAACTATAGATCGCATTATTGACAGCTTCCCTCCTCACCAACAAAACCAAATTAGAATGCAATTGGCTTCTACCATCTTAGGGATTGTTTCGCGTCGTTTGGTCCCTTGCATTAAGGGGGGGGTGATTAATGCGGTTGAGATTATGATTGCTAATTCAGCTATTAGAAACCTTGTCAGAGAAGGAAAAGCCCATCAGATAGATATGGTTATTGAAACAAGTTCTTCAGAAGGAATGATTTCTCTTAACCAGTCCTTGGCTGACTTAGTGGAAAAGAAGATGATCACTTTGGAAATGGCAGAATCTTTTTCTACTAATGTTTCTGATTTAAGAATGATCTTAAAACACTAATTCGCGGCTTTTATGAAATTTGACTATCTTGTTAGAGATGAGGAGGGCGAAACGCTGTCAGGCACTATTGAAGCGCCTGATCGCTCTATTGCTTTAGAAACTCTTCAGGGAAAGGGCTATATTGTTATTCGTCTTATCCCTATTTCAGAACGCTCTGTTCTTTCTAGAAAAATTGGCTTTTTTAATCGCGTCAAAAGAAAAGAAATTTTTGTTTTTTTCCGCCAGTTGTCTATCCTAATCGAAGCAGACGTCTCTTTGATCCAGGCCTTAAGCGCTTTAAGCAAGCAGACCGAAAACGAATATTTTAAAGAAATCCTTTTTGAAGTTCTTAATGATGTTGACGGAGGCAAATCTTTTTCTTCTTCTTTGGCTAAGCATCCAAAAGTTTTTTCTAGCTTTGCCGTTAATTTAGTCAAAACAGGCGAAGTTTCAGGCAAGCTTCAGGCAACGCTTCTCTATTTGGCGGAGTATTTAGAGAAAGAACATTATTTAATTTCTAAAGTAAGGGGAGCCATGGTCTATCCTATTTTTATTCTAGGGGCTTTTTTGGTTGTTGGTGTCTTGGTAATGGTTATGGTTATTCCTAATTTAACTTCCATTTTATTGGAAAGCGGACAAGCCCTGCCTCTTTCTACTAAGATAGTTATTGGTGTCAGCGATTTTGTCAGGCAATGGGGGTGGATCCTTCTTATAGGTTTTTGTGCCGCCTACGCAGGATTTTTCAAGTATATTCAGACAGACGACGGCAGAAGGCAATGGGACGCTTTTAAATTAAAAATACCTATTTTGGGAAAAATTCTTCAAAAATCGTATTTAGCCCGCTTAGCGGATAATTTAAGCGCTCTTATTAAAAGTGGCGTGCCGATTCTTCAAGGTATTAGTATTTCCGCTAATGTTATTGGCAATCGCGTTTATCATGATGTTCTTTTTACAGCGCGCGAAGATCTTAAAAAAGGGAAAAACATTAGCTCTACTTTGGGCAGATCAGAAGTTTTTACCCCGTTGTTTTGTCAAATGATTAGAACCGGAGAAAAAACAGGCAGATTGGGTTCGGTGATGGAGAAATTAAGCGAATTTTATAATAAAGAAATAGACAATACCGTAAACAGCCTTAGTCGTCTTATCGAGCCGATTCTTTTGGTCGGTTTGGGCTTAGGCGTAGCTGTTTTAATCTTTGCTGTCTTCATGCCGATTTATAATCTGGCTGGCGCGATCTAATGGCTAACGGCTATTGTGGAAAACTCTATTGGTTGTTTTTGAAAAAAAGAAGAGTATGCTATAATAAAAGCCTTATAGATGGGCTTTCCAAAATGGCTTTCATTAAAGGAAGAAATTAAAATAGGAAAACTAAAAAAGAATTGATTAAAAAGGAAGGGGGTGAGAAAAATGTTGCAAATTTTAAATCGTCGCCGCGGCGAAAAGGGCTTTACCTTAATTGAGCTTTTGGTGGTAATTGCTATTATTGGCGTTTTAGCGACTATCGTTTTAGTCTCTCTCAACACTGCCCGCCAAAAGGCGCGCGATACTCGTCGAGTAAGTGATATGAGACAAATCGCTCTAGCTTTGGAAATGTATTATGCTGATAATTCCGCTTATCCCACGGGTAGTGACGCAGATTTTGAAGATGACCTGAATTTGGATGCGGACTTGGAGACAACCTATATCACTAACGTTCCGACAGACCCAGGCGGCAATAACTATGTTTACGCTGCTTGCAACAGCGATCAGCAGTATTCTATAGGATGTGTTTTGGAAGATTCCAATAACAGCGCTCTTGATGATGATGTAGATACTCCGACTTGCGGTATTGATCCTGACGGTGATGGAGCGAACGGTTGCGCTAATCCTCAATATTGTATTGAGCCGTAATCTTTTTTAAAACAGCTCGGCAACCAAAAAAGCTTGGCAGGTTTCTGCTGGGCTTAAGGTCGTCGAGCTGTTTTTATGATTTGTGTATGGTTGTTTTTTTCGTTTTTTTGCTAGGGCTTTGCGTAGGCAGCCTTCTAAATGTAGTTATCTTGCGTCTAAGAAGCAGAAAGTCAATAATTAGCGGCCGGTCAAAATGCCCTTATTGTAAAACTGTTTTAAAGTGGTACGAATTAATTCCTCTCGTTAGTTTTTTAATCCAAAAAGGCAAATGCCGTTCTTGCAGCAAAAGAATTTCTTGGCAGTATCCTCTTGTAGAGCTTTCTACTGGACTTCTTTTTGTTTTTGTTTTTAACGCCCAAAATTCTCAAGAATTATTCTTTGAGAATTTTTCTTTTTATCATTTATTAGGCCTAGCCTACTATTTTTTATTAGTTTCTTTTCTAATAATTATTTTTGTCTACGATCTCAAGCATTGCCTTATTCCTGATAAAATTATTTATCCGGCCATTATCGCGGCTCTGGCAGCTAATTACGGATTTTCTTCTGTAAACTATGGTCTAGTTTCGGCTTTGGCGGCCTCAGGATTCTTTCTCTTTCTAGTCCTCGCTTCCGGCGGAAAGTGGATGGGTTTGGGAGATGTTAAGCTGGCGTTTCTTATGGGGCTGGTCTTGGGTTGGCCGCATATCGCCGCTGCTTTGTTTTTGTCTTTTGCTTCAGGCGCTCTTTTTGGGATAGGACTGATTATTCTGGGCAGAAAAAAACTTAAGTCGGAAATGCCTTTTGGCCCTTTTCTAGTTAGCTCTCTTTTATTGTTTCTTTTTTTCGGCTCTTGTATCGACCCCTGGCTTAGCATTTTTCCCATTCGGTAACTGTTGTGGATAAGCCTTATTCCTGCTTTGTCCATCTTTCTGGTATAATAGAACTAATGGATTCGGAAAAAAAGAAAACGCTTATTTCCCTAGCCCTACTGGCTGCGTTAGTAGGCATAGTTGTTTTTGCCAATAAATATTTTTGGTCTGAAGAAAAAGAAGAAGAAACAACTGGGCCAAAAAAAGAAGAATCTTCTTTCATAAAGTGGACGATGCCGGAGCCCACCGGCGCGCCGACCCTAGAGGAAGAAGGGGTAGAGATGCCGGAGCCGACAGGCGCGCAAGCCTTGGAAGAGCAGGGATCTGCTTTGCCGGAACCGACCGGCGCTTCTCCTCTAGAGGAAAGCGACATCTCGGTGCCCAAGCCCACAGAGGCGCCGCCTTTAGAAGAGTAAAAATATTTTAATACTCATAAAATTAAAAATATGACCAACAAAAAAATTACCTATTTCTCCATTTTTTCCATCGCTTTAGGCGGCCTGCTTCTGGTTAACGGTTTAGTCTTGGCGTGGACTCCGCCCACCCAGGTTCCTCCCGCGGGCAATGTCGCCGCGCCAGTTAATGTTTCTTCGAACCCGCAGACAAAAGCAGGCGGTTTATGGTCCGATGATTTTTTTGGCGCGCCTCTTTTCTACGATAAAGATAATTCTAGCTATTTTATAGACCCCACAGCCAACTCTATCTTTAACCGTGTTTACGCTACGGCTGATATGAGATCGCCTATCTATTATGACCGCGACAATACTGGCTACTATTTAGATCCTTCTGCTGGCTCAAGAATGACAGATATTACCTTTGAAGGCGAACTGAAGCCGGACGGGGCGAACTGTCTTAACGGCCAAATTATCCAAAAAACTGCCGCGGGGGATTGGGATTGTGTCAATTACAGCGCTAGCGGCGGGGTGACGGACCACGGGGCTTTGCAAGGCCTCGCTGACGATGATCATCCGCAATACTTGCTGATTAACGGGTCAAGGGCCATGGCTGGCAATTTAAAAATGGACGGCAACTGGGTTTCTAATGACGGCGGCAACGAAGGCCTTTTCGTGGATGCTTCCGGCAATGTGGGGGTAAACAAAACTCCGACAGAGGCCATGGACGTTAACGGCAATTTGAGAGTGCGGGGAGTCATCCGCGGCGATAACAACGGCAATGTCATTATCAGGCTAGGGCCATAAGCATCACTTAAGCGAGCAATATTTAAATGGTTATAGGCCATAAAAAACTTTTATTATCTCTTGCGGTTTTTAGCGCTTTTTCTTTCTTGTCCCTTTTCGCTAACAGCGCCAAAGCCGACTATGTTGATTGCGGGATAACTTTTAATAATCCCATGTTCCAGGGCAAAGCAGCTGGCGGGAGCATTGTAGTCACCATCGATAACGACGGAGATATGCATGTCGGCGCGGGAGTGGGCGGCACTTTCGAAAACACTCCGCCCAGCGGCAGTTTTACCGACAGCTTTATTATCAAAGACCCCTCAGGAACGGATGTTTTTGTTTTCAACCAAAGCGCCGGCTATATTACCGGTGAAATTTTTACTAATCAGGCAAATATTGCTGGCGGAGACGGCAATGATTTAGTGGTTAAAAACGATGCGGGCGTTAACGTAGCCCGTTTTGACACGGGAGACGGCAATATCTATATTGCCGGCGATATTTGCGGAGCTCCTATCCGCATTACCGATTGCGAAAGGCTTCAGATGATTGGCAGCGAAGTCGGTTACCCTCTAGACGGAGAATACATCGTTGACCCAGACCCAGCTCTCAATTACGGGAACAATTACATTGACTGCCGCGCCACCAATCCAGCCAATCCGGAAAACGACACTTCTATTTGGGACAAAGACGGCAGTCTCTACGGCACTGGAGGCGTGGGGTTTAAGCCGATTGGCTGGTCTTTTACAGGTGTTTTTGAAGGTGACAACGAAGAAATATGGAATTTGTATGTTAATAGGCCTTCTGGAATCACCTTTGGCGAGGCAGTAGGATTGTTTAGGAAAATATGGGGCGGGGAGGTTAATAATTTAGGCCTTGTTAATTTAGATATAACGGGAGGATATTACACAGGAGGGATTTCAGGATACCATAATAATTATTCAAATATTAATGGTTGTTATGTAAAAGGCGTTCTTTCTTCAGCGGGTGATTACATCGGTGGAATTTCAGGCCATGTTCGTGATTCTTCTATTTCTGATTCTTATGTCGAAGCGAATGTTAATGGGAATAATTTTGTCGGTGGTATTGTAGGCTGGACTGACAATACCGATGTTTCTAATTGCTATTCTCTAAACGATGTCTCAGGAACCGGAGGAAACATTGGAGGAGCAGTAGGTTTGCTCAACGATGGTTCTTCCATTTTAAGTTCTTACTCTAAGGGCAATGTTAATGGGGATGATTTTGTTGGGGGCTTGGCCGGAAGGGCTTCTCACGCAAGCCCGTTAATTAACGATTCTTACGCCACAGGCAATATTAATGGAGACAAATATGTAGGCGGCCTATTGGGATATATCTTTTCTGATGATTGCTGTGCTGGCGTAACCAATTCTTATTCTGTTGGAAGTGTTAGTGGAAACACTCAAGTAGGCGGTTTAGTCGGAGACAAAGGAAGCAACTCTACCATCACCTCTTCCTACTGGGACATAGATGTTTATCCTGGCGATAATGGATTTGGCGAACCTAAAACTACTGCGGAGATGATCAACGATGCTTCTCCTAGCAACGAACCTGGATTTACTAATTGGACTTTTATGCCTGCCACTGGCGCAGAATGGAAACTAGACGAGATTAATGGTACGGCAAGCTATTACTATCCCTGTTTGTCTTGGCAGGATGATGGCACTTGCCCAGTTGCTCCAGAGCCATACCAGCCGTTCATTGCTGTCTGGAAGACAGATAATCCCGGAAGCAGCGCGAACAACGAGATTATGCTGCCACTGATCAGTGATGGCAGTTACAATTTCCATGTAGATTGGGGAGACGGGACGTCAGACACTATCACTTCATGGGATGATCCTAAAAAAAAGCATACATATTCCGCGCCGGGACAGTATACGGTTACTATGACGGGCCTTATTAAGGGGTGGAGCTTTGGTACATCAATTCAAGATCGGGAAAAACTTATTGAGCTAAAACAATGGGGCGGTTTAAGATTTGCTGATAGGGGATATAACTTCTATGGTTGCAAGAATCTTGTCATAACAGCGACTGATGTTCCTGCTTCGTCCGGTGTATGGAAGAACATGAACAGGTTTTTTTATGGCTGCGAGTCTATTGTGAACGTGCCGGGAATGGATTCATGGGATATGAGCAGCGTGACGGATATGGGCTGGATGTTCGCTGTCGCGAAAGCTTTCAACCAGAATATTAACTCATGGGATGTGAGCAACGTGACGGATATGGG
>CAZKWY010000008.1:0-30650 GCA_964556655.1 uncultured Candidatus Saccharibacteria bacterium | reverse complement strand
CTGAAAAACTGTGAACAACGCGGTTAATTCTTACACTTTAAATTATGAAAGCTAGAATGTTAAGAGCTGTCGTTCCGGGCTTTGTTTTTTCTTTTTACCATCTGGCGTGGTCATTTTTTTCGTCTCTTTTTTATCTTTTTCCCGGATGCCGACTAAAAGTTATTGGTATTACCGGCACTAATGGCAAATCCACGGTCGTTTATTTAATAGGGAAAATTTTTGAAGAGGCCGGTTTTCCTTTCGCTTCTGCTTCTTCTATCGAGTTCAAAATTAACGGTCAGTCTTATGCTAATAATTTGAAAATGACTATGCCGGGAAGAGGCCGTCTCCAAGGTTTTTTAAGAAGGGCCGTAAAAAAAGGATGCCGTTACTGTGTCCTAGAAGTAACCTCAGAAGGAATTAAACAGCATCGCCATAGGTTTATTGGTTTTGACGCCGCTCTTTTGACTAATTTGACTCCAGAGCATTTAGAAAACCATGGCGGAATGGAAGCCTACAAAAAAGCCAAGGGAAAACTCTTTAAAAAATTAAAAAAATATGCTCCTGGGATTGTCAATCTTGATGACAAAGAGGCCAATTATTTTCTTTCTTTAGTCAAAAATAAATGGGGCTATGGGATAGAAAAAAACAACCATCCTTTAATCAAGGAAAAAGAAAAGATCATTTATTGTTCCTCCCGCCAGACAAAAAGGAACGGCGTTAGTTTTGAAGCGGAGGGAACAAAGTTTGACTTTTCTCTCTTGGGACGCTTTAATTTGTATAATGCCCTAGCAGCTATCGCGGTTTGTCGCGCTGAAGGGATTGATTTGTCGGTAATTAAGTGTGGATTGGAGAAAGCTGATGCCGTGCCGGGACGTTTAGAAATAGTTTTCCGCTCTCCTTTCACTGTAATAGTTGATTATGCGCACACTCCCGATGCCTTAGAAAGCGTTTACCAAACAATCAAAGAAAGCTTTTCTTCCGCTAATGTTATTGGCGTGTTGGGGGCCGCGGGAGGAGGGCGTGATAAGTGGAAAAGGCCTGTTTTAGGCAAGATCGCTGAAAAATATTGCGATGCTGTTGTTCTGACTAATGAAGATCCTTATGACGAGGATCCAAAAGAAATTATTGATCAAATCGCCCAAACCATTAAAAAAAAGCCAGTAGAAAAAATTATTGACAGAAAAGAGGCGATTAGGAAGGCTTTTTCTCTAGCCCAAGAAGGAGATGTGGTTGTTATTACAGGCAAAGGATGCGAGCCGTGGATGTGCTTTAAAAATGGACAAAAAATTCCTTGGGACGATCGCCAAATCGCCCAAGGACTGTAATTCTAGGACAGTCCTAAAATTACAGTCCTTGAAGGACTGTCAAAAAAGGACTGTCCTAGAATTACAGTCCTAGAGGGGCTGTTCTTGGAGGGGTAAGGGAGGGAGAGAAGTATGGTTTTGCTGGAAAAGTTTTTATTCTATCTGCTGGTCTTTTGCCTGCCTTTCCAGACCAGAAAAATATTGGCAGTTTATGGAGGGGGATTTAATGAATGGTCAAGTGTATATCTTTACTTTACTGACCTTCTTTTGCTGGCTCTTCTTTTTTTGTGGCTTAGGAGAGAAAGGAAGAATAGGTTTTTAAAAGAT
Organism: uncultured Candidatus Saccharibacteria bacterium; assembly: GCA_964556655.1. Classification (GTDB taxonomy): domain Bacteria; phylum Patescibacteriota; class Minisyncoccia; order Portnoybacterales; family UBA2143; genus CAZKWY01. The sequence continues at coordinate 29,037 of CAZKWY010000008.1, read as the reverse complement.
CTTAGCGGAAAATGGCTGGAGAAAAAGATAAAAGGCATTGGCGGATGGCTAGTCTTGTTTCTCATTATCGCTTTGCTCTCTCTTGCCGAAGCCAGCAACTTTGTTCTTGGTCTTTATCAATGGATAAAGCTTTTGGAACTAGCGCTTTTTTTCTTTTATCTCAAAGCTAATTTCGGCCGCCTTTTTGGTTTTTTTCGTCTTAGTCAAGCGCTTTTTCTGGGCGGTCTTTTCCAATCAGTTATCGCTTTAGGGCAGTTTTTTAATCAAAGAAGTCTGGGCCTTAAAATATTGGCGGAAAGCCCTTTGGACCCTAGTATCAATGGGGTGGCCAAAATTGAAACAGCGGGCATTGAACTTATCCGCGCTTATGGGGCTTTGCCGCATCCAAATATGCTGGCAGTTTTTTTATTCTTGTCCATTTTTGCTTTTTACCTTTTTTGGCTAGAAAAAGATCGCTCTTTCCCCGTTAATTTATTGCTAGTTGCTTGCTTAGGAATAATGATTTCTGCTTTATATCTTACTTTTTCCAGATCAGTTATCATTATTTTTTGGCTGGCCAGCATTTTTTATTTTTCTTTTGTTTTATTGAAAGCTATTCAATCTTCGGATAAGGGCTTTTTTAAAAGAACTATCGGGTTGATTCTTGTCTGGCTTAGCTATGTCCTGCTAGCGCTTTTCCTATTATGGCCGGAGATTAACGCGCGCTTTTCGTTGTCTTTATCAGAGCAGGCTCTTGTTTTGCGTGAATCCTATCAATCAATAAGTTTTTTCTTAATTAACCAGTCTCCTTTGTTGGGAATAGGCATAGGCAATTTTGTTTGGAAAATAAGGGGCGTTTTTGATCTTATGGTTCAATGGTTCCATCAGCCAGTCCACAACCTTTATCTCTTGGTTGCTGTTGAAACGGGCATTGTAGGGCTAATTGCCTTTTTGTTCTTTTTATGGCGGTCTTTTTTGGCTGGAGCAAGAACCAAGCGGTTTTTGATCAGAGGATGGTTGATAGCTCTTGGCGGAGGAGTCGTTCTGCTTGGCATGACAGATCATTTTTTTTGGACGCTTCAGCAAGGCCAGCTTATCTTTTGGCTGGTGTGGGGCTTGGCGGTTAGCCAAACCAAAAGATAATTGAGAAAACAGGCAAATAATTATAGAATAATCAAATCAGATCTTTATAGTTTAGCGGATAGGGCATGCCCTTCTGAAGAGCAGGAGACTAAAAAGATTAGAAATGTTTGTCCGCGATGCGGCAAGCAATTAATTGTGGGTGCGCTTTATCGAATAGATAAGCTGGCCGATAGAGGAGAAGTTGCCTGTCTAGGCCAAACCGCCCCTTTCAAAAGACTTATTTCTTTAGAAGAAATTATCAGAAGAAAGAAAATATTTTTCTCAGCAAGCAAGCGCTTATTTTAAAAATTATTAAAACAACGCTTGATTTTTTTAAAAAAATAAATAAAATAATAGAAACTTTTCACGTTACGTTCTATAAAAAAAGGAGGATAAAATGAAAGAGAAAAAAGAGGAGGCGATTGACGGGGGAAAGCAAGAGGCTGGCAAAAAGTGCCAGTATCTTTGCCCGCATTGCGATAGCGCTGAAATTGGCTTTATTGATGTTACTTCGTCTTTCGGGCAAGCTACCGTGGAATTACTTTTTTACTGCTATCGCTGTCGAATGAGGTTTGGCGCAGAAGACGAAGGGGGCTATCTGCCTATAAAAAGAAATTTTTTATTAGAGCTCTACCCCTTGCATCCGTACGATTCTTTCTGTTCCTGCGATTGACCATTTTCCTGCCGCCCTGCAACAGGGCGGTTTTATCTTGGTGTGGATTAAAGTATAATAAAAGAAAACTGATGAAAAAAATAATTCTCGGACTTATTAAAATTTATCAGGCGACTATTTCTCCTGACCATGGCTGTCTGCCTTTTTTACGGGTAATGGGCCAATGCCGTCATTGCCCTACCTGCTCTCAATACGCTTATCAATCCATTAAAGAATATGGTATATTAAAAGGAGGCTGGCGCGGCCTTAAAAGAATTTTTACTTGTATCTGATTTAGGCTAATGAATAAAATAATTAAGATTTTGATTTTATCTGATCTGGCCTTGATTGCCGGATACGGATTTTATCTCCCCATTTTCGCTATTTTTATTGCTAATCAGATTGAGGGAGGCGATGTAAGGGTGGCTGGTTTTGTTTCGGCAATATATTGGATAGTTTATTCTTTTGTTGTTATTCCTTTCGGCAGATATTTAGACAAGAACCACGGAGACAAGGATGATCTTTGGTTTATTGTTATTGGCAACATGATTTCAGCTCTCGCCGTCTTTTCCTATATCTTCGCTTATCTTCCTTGGCATACCTATGTCTTGCAAGCGGTCTATGCTTTTGGCTTAGGGATGAATATGCCAGCTTTTACAGCTCTGTTTACTAGGCATATTGACAAAGGCAAGGAAGCTTTTGATTGGGGCGTCAGAGGAGCTTTAATTGGTTTGGGGACGGGCGTTTCAGGAGCTTTAGGCGGTATTATCGCTGATAAATGGGGCTTTGACACGCTTTTTTTAAGCGTAAGCATCTTTATCGCTGTTAGCTCTCTTTTGCCTCTTCTGATAAGAAGGGATATCATTCCTAAAAGCAGTAAAAAGTTAAAAATAGTTGTTGCCAAAGGCGTTCAGCCCGCGCAAACCAAAGAATAGCCATATGACCAACCTAGAGCTGGCGCAAATTCTTTATCAAATGGCGGATTTTTTAGAGATGAAAGAAGTTTCTTTTAAACCGCGCGCTTATGAAAAAGCAGCTCGCTCAATAGAGTCTCTGAAGAAAGATCTTCAAAAAGTTTATCAAGAAGGGGGCATAGAGACGCTTAAAAACATTTCCGGCATTGGCCAAGGGATAGCGGAAAAGATTGAGGAATATATCAATACAGGCCGCATTAAAGAATACGAAAAACTTAAAAAAGAATCGCCTGTTGATATAGAAGAACTTTCTTCCGTAGAGGGCATGGGGCCGAGAAAGATTAAAATTCTCTATCGCGAGCTGGGAGTAAAAAATATCAAAGATTTGGAAAAAGCCGCTCAAAAAGGGCGCATTAAAGACCTAGAAGGCTTTGGCCCTAAAAGCGAAGCTAATATTCTTCAGGCCATTGGTTTTGTCAGGCAGAATCAAGGCCGTTTTTTATTAGGAGTCATTCTCCCTTCGGCTAGGGCAATTGTTCAACGCTTAAAAGGGCTTCCTCAAGTCAAAAAAATAAGTTTGGCTGGTTCTTTAAGAAGAAGAAAGGAAGCGGTTGGCGATGTTGATATCTTGGTTGCTTGTTCTTCTTCACAAAAAGTAATGGAAGCTTTTGTTGCTATGCCGGAAGTGGTTAAAGTTTGGGCAAGGGGACCGACTAAATCATCAGTTCGCCTAAAAGCCGGTTACGATTGCGATCTTCGCGTGGTAAAAAAAGAAAGCTTTGGGGCGGCCTTGCAGTATTTTACCGGCAGCAAAGACCACAATATTGCCACCCGGCGCATTGCCATAGAAAGAAATCTTAAGCTAAGCGAATACGGAGTTTTTAAAGATGATAAAAGAGTTGCCGGATCTGACGAAGAAGAAGTTTATCAGGCTATCGGGCTTGTCTATATGCCTCCGGAAATAAGGACTAACACTGGCGAGATTGAGGCGGCTTTTCAAGAGGCGCAGGGCAATAAAGCTCTTCCTCGCTTAATAGGCTACGATGATATTAAAGGAGAGACCCAGTGTCACACTACTTGGTCGGACGGAGCGCAAACGATTGAAGAAATGGCTCGGGCGGCTAAAAAGATGGGGCACCAGTATATTGTTATTACTGACCACGCCGGTTTTTTGAGAGTAGCTCATGGGATGGACGAAAAGCGCCTCTTGAAGTATATGTCGGCAATAGACAGGGCGGATAAAAAAGTTTCCGGCATTAAAATCTTGAAAGGAGCGGAAGTTGATATTAAAATAGACGGCTCTATGGCTGTTAAAGATGAAGTGCTGGCTAAATTAGACATTGTCATTGGAAGCATCCATTCGGGAATGAAAATGTCTCAGAAAGACGCTACTAAAAGAGTGATAAGGGCAATTAGCAATCCTCATGTTAACATTATTGGTCATCCGACAGGACGGGTAATCCAAAAAAGAGAAGGTTATCCTTTAGATTTAAAAAAAGTTTTTCAAGCAGCCAAAAAAAATCGGACCGCCATAGAAATTAACGCTCATCAAGATCGCTTAGACTTAAAAGATACAGACATTCGCCAAGCGATAGAGGCGGGAGTTAAAATGACAATGGGAACGGATGCTCACAGCGTTAATCATCTTTGGATGATGGAACTAGGTATCGGCCAAGCCAGAAGAGGATGGGCTGGCAAAAGCAGCGTTTTAAATACTAATAAGGACTATCGGTTTTTTGTAGAAAGCTTTAAAAGTTCTTTTTAACGAATAAGAAAAGGAGGATTGAAATGGGAGAGCTTGTTTCTAGAGAAGATTCTTTTATTTTCCCAGAGCTTGTCATTCCCGAAACAAGAAGGGCTATGGCTACGGCATTGTCTAGAATGAAAGAAGTAGAAAATCTTTTAGAAGCGTTCCTTAGCTCTGGGGCGGTCTGCGATTTTTGCTACGAGGCGAATCAGCTTAAGAGGGTGGTGTACGGCATTCAGGAAAAAGCATTTGCTCTGCGAGCTCGCTCGCAATAAGGAGGAGGCGATGGCAAAAAACCAAGCTGTCAAACTGGTGAAAGTCGAAGAGGGGAACGGGGATTACATTGGAAAAATAAAAGCCGCTTATCAAGAAGCTCTTCTTCAGATGGAAAAAATAGAAAGCCTTTTGGAAATGCTTAATCGCCAAAAGGAGAATGGCGATTTTTTGAGTGAAACAATTGCTTTAAAGCGTCGCGCTTCTGCCATCTGGATCCAAATGGAGGAAATGCGCCATAGAATATAGGCTTAGGCCGCCCTTGTCTTAAAGGGGCGGCCGTAATTTTATGAAAAAGAAACAAAAAAAATGGCTTTTGGTCTTTTTATGGGCTGGATTTATTTTTTTTCTTTCCCATCAACCGGGCCTATCCTCTAATTTGCCCGGCCAATACGATTTTATTTTAAGAAAAATAGCCCATTTTACAGAATACGGCCTGCTTTCTATCTTTCTTTTTCTAGCTCTGGGAGAGCATTCTCTAAGCAAGAGGAAAGCGCTTTTTTTGTCCGCGGGGATTGCTCTAGGGTATGCTTTTTTAGATGAGTTTCATCAATCATTCATTAGGGATCGGCAGGCCTCCTTTATTGATGTTGCTATAGACGGATTAGGCATTATCATGGCAGCTGTTTTAGCGAGGCCTTTTTGGAAGAGGAATAGCAGGTATTTGGCTAAAAAGAGTGAAAATGATAGAATAAAAAAGGATTAAAAACGATATGATTTACAGCCGTCATAAAAAATCTTTTGGCCTAGATATTAGCGATTGCTCTCTTAAGATTATCCAATTAGACAAAAAGAGGGGGCAGATTTATCTTTCTGGCTTCGTTAAGGAAAAAATTCCTGTCGGTCTTATTAAAAATGGAGTTATTCAAAAAGAAAAAGACCTTGTTGCGATTTTAAAAAAGGCGCTGACGAAAGTTCAAGGGAAGTCGCTGGAAAGCAAACAGGTAGTTTGCAATTTGCCGGAAGAAAATATTTTTATTAGAATGGTCAAGCTTCCGCGCATGAAAAAAGGAGAGCTTTCACAGGCAATTTTTTGGGAAGCTGAAGAACATATCCCTTTAGGCATAGACAGAGTTTATTTGGATTGGCAGGTTGTTCCGAGCGACAAAAGAGATGATCAGCAAATAGATGTGCTAATTGCTGCTGCTCCTAAAAAGCTGGTTGATTCTTATGTCTCTTTTTTGCAGGGAGCAGGGTTAAGTCCCATTGCTTTAGAGCCGGAATCAATAGCGGTGGTCAGGAGCCTTTTAGAGATTGACAAGCCCAAGCCTTCCCTTATTGTTGATTTCGGCGCTAACGGATCAAGCTTTGTTATTTTTTCTTCCGGCGCGGTGCGTTTTTCTTCTCGTGTTAAAATTTCTGGCAAAGATCTAGACAGAGCTATCGCAGAAGCAATGCGGGTGACTGGCAAAAAGGCCACTTCTTTAAAAATTAATACAGGACTGGACTGTCCCTTAAAAAGCAACAAGAAGAAAACAGAAGGAGATGTTTGCAAGGCCATTAAGCCAATCATTGATAATCTTGCCAAACAAATCCAAGATTATCTTAATTTTTACCATGAACGAAGAGATAGCTACGGAAAGTCAGAAAAGATATCTCAAGTCGTTCTTTGCGGAGGAGATGCTCTGCTTAAAAATCTCCCCGAATATCTAGGCGAGAAAATTAAGGTGCCGGTTGTTTTGGGCGATCCCTTTGTTAATATTTTGCTCGATAAGAGAAAAAACCTTTGCTCTAAAAAAGGCATTTGTATTTCCAGGAAGGGCTCTCTCGCTTATACTACTGTCATAGGGCTGGCCCTTCGCCAATTTATCAAAGACTAGTTTAAAGCTATGCTCAAGTTAAAATTCAATCTTTTGCCTCCGCGGATTAAAAAAGAAATAGCTGCTTCTTACCTGGCCGGCCTTCTAATCTCTTTATCTGTCTGGATGATTGTTTGTTTAGCTGTCTTTACTGCTTTTTTAGCCAGCGCTTATCTTTATTTATCTATCCTTTTAAACGCTCAAGAAGAACTTATCGCGGTGAGAGAGGCGGATGAAAAAGCCCAAAAAATGAGCCAGATGGAAGAGACAGTCAAAAAAGTCAATCAGCGCCTTGGCAAAATTTGCCAAAAACAGAACGAGCTTACTGCTTGGACGCCTTTTTTTGAGATATTTTCTTCTATTGTTCCTGACGGGGTTTATCTAACTCATTTTACCTACCAAGGAGGAAAAAATCAGGCCGAATTGAAAGGATATGCTGATACCAGGGAAAATCTTTTACTTTTCCAAAAGGGAATGGAAGAAAATATATGCTTTAAGGACATAGAAGCGCCTTTATCAAATCTTATTAAAAAAACTGATATTGCCTTCAGCTTTTCTTTAAAACCAGCTTGCGCTAGTTATCGGATTTATGAAGAATAATTTTTACAGAAAAATAATTTTGTTTTCGGGAGTAGGATTAATCGCTCTGATTTTATATTTTCAGCTTGTCTTTCTCCCCTTAATTGGCAAAGCGGAAAAATCAGCGGATAAATACTTTGCCAATAAAGAATTGCTTATGGCTATGGACAGAAAAGAAACCCTTTTTAAAGAACTGGAGAAAAAATACGAAGATCGCGAAGAGCAACTTTTATTGGTGAAAAAAACCTTTCTTGATGAAGATGAAATCGTTGGCTTTATTTCCACCATAGAAGAAGTTGCCGAGGAGACGGGAAATGTTTTTGAAATCAAGACAGCTAGCTCTTTTGAGGCGGGCGAAGAAGAGGAAGGCGATCTGCCCTTCCTTTCTTTGCGAATTTCTCTGTGGGGAAGCTTTTCCAGTTTTCTCCATTTCTTGGCTAATATTGAGGACAGTCCTTATCCGCCTTATCGCTTAACAGAAATTACCGATTTGAGAATAAGCAAACTGGGGGGAGAGCCTGTAAGCGAAGAAGATGCTTCTGCGAGTGGGAGTAGGCTGGAGAGCGTAATGGGAATAAAAGTGTTTACCAGCCAATAAAAATTAATTTTTCATGCTCAAAAAAATCATAGGAGGAAAGCTTAATTTAGAAAATATTTTATCCCTGTTTCAAAAGTCTTATCTTTGGATAGTAGGCGCTTTATTCTTTTTACTTGTTGCTTCGGGCGGTCTTGTTTATTATTGCTATATTTATAAGGTTGTGCGGGCGGAAATAGAGGAGCCGGCGATAGAAATTTCTGTCAATCAGCAAATGCTTCAGGAGTTTTTATACGATTTGGAGGCGCGCCAGGAAAATCTTTATCGGGTGAGAGCCAGTAAATATTTCAGTCCTTTCCAATAAAAAAAAGGGCATTTTATTGATCTTTGCGCCAGATTGAGCTATAAAATAAGTAGCTCCTCGTAGTTCAACCGGATAGAACACCGCCCTTCTAAGGCGGATGTTGGAGGTTCGAGTCCTCCCGAGGAGGCATGATGGTGGCTATAGCTTAGTGGTAAAGCGCTAGTTTGTGGCACTAGTGACGAGGGTTCAATTCCCTCTAGCCACCCTTTGTTTGACAATTAGAAACTTGCTTGGGAATTTAATCCCCAAGCGGCAAGGTCGAAATTAAAAATTTCGTCTAATGTTTATGGCGAATAAAAAAATTCTTTTTATTGAAGACGACCCAGATCAGCTTTTGATTTACAGCAACAGGTTGAATCTAGAGGGCTTTTCTGTTATTACCGCAGACGACGGAAAGAAAGGCATTCAGCTGGCTCGTCGCCAAAAGCCGCGCCTTATTTTGCTAGATTTGATTTTGAGAAATAAAAACGGGCTTGATACTTTAGAGAGAATTAAAAAAGATTCTCAAATAAAAGATATTCCCGTAATTATTTTCACTAATTTTGACACGAGAGAGTCGAAAGAGCGCGCTGGCCAGCTAGGAGCTTTAGAGTACGTAGTTAAGACGCAGGTTACTCCTTCAGAAATGATTAAAAAAATAAAGAAAGCGCTCAAGTAATTATAAGGTTGCGTTAATATTCTGGCGTAGTCATTGTATAAACATAAAAACGCTGTTAAAGTAGTATTTTAATCTTTATAAAAATATGGAAAATTTTTTACAAAACTTTTTAGATAATTTTTATCCGTGGTTTTTAGACCATGGCGTGCGTATCATCTTTATTTTTCTTGGCGCTTATCTCTCGCGCCGTTTCGCCGGTATCTTAATTGATAAAGTTGTCAGAAAGGCGGTTGTGTCAAAAGGTTATTTAAGTCCGCAGGCGGAGAAAAAGAGAGAAGACACTCTCATCGTTGTTTTTGAGGGCGGTCTTAAAGTTATCATTTGGGCGGCAGCTATCTTAATGTCTCTGGCGGAGCTGGGAATTAATATTGGCCCTCTTTTGGCAGGCGCTGGCGTGATCGGGCTGGCCTTGGGCTTTGGCGCGCAATATATTGTGCGTGATTTCGTTAGCGGTCTTTTTGTAATTTTGGAAAACCAATACCGCGTTGGCGATGTAATTTGTGTTGGAGAAACCTGTGGTACGGTAGAAGATCTTGACTTAAGAACGACCGTTTTGCGCGATTTAGATGGAGGAGTGCATCATATTCCTAACGGCGAAATCGGCAAGTCAGCTAATCTTTCCAAAGACTTTGCCAGAGTTAATTTGGATATTGGCGTTTCCTATTTGGCCAAATTGGAAAAAGTTATTGAAGTAGTCAACCAGACTGGTAAAGAAATGGCTGAAGATCCGCAATGGAAAGAAGATATTATTAAAGCGCCCGAATTCTTAAGAGTAGAAGATTTTGCTGATTCAGCAGTGGTTATTAAAATTTTGGGCGAAACCAAGCCTTTGCGTCAGTGGGACGTGACTGGCGAACTTAGAAAAAGAATCAAAATTGCTTTTGACAAAGAGGGCATTGAGATTCCTTTTCCGCAAAGAGTTGTTCATCAGGCCAGGGAATAAGCCAAGAGAAATCCAATCCTTTGCTGTTTTGCTCTTCGGTGTTTGTCGAAGAGCTTTTTTTATCGCTTTTGTTTGACATAAAAAAAACAATCTGCTATTTTTATTTTAAGCGAAAAAGCTTTTTTATTTTGAGGCAGGCGATCGGTATGATAATATATGATTGGTTTTTCCGTTACTTAAAATAAACAAGCAATTATTCAGCCGAAAACAATATCCGGCAAAAACTTTGACGCGCGGAGGGTCCGCTTCTCCGTTTTTATTTCAAATGCCTACTATTAATCAGTTGGTTAAAAAAGAAAGAAAAAAGATTAAAGAAAAGCCTAAGACGCCTGCTCTAAGGAAGGGTTTTAATTTGTTAAAAAACAAACCTTCCCGCTATTGTTCTCCTTTTAAGCGCGGTGTTTGCGTCAGGGTTTACACAACTACTCCTAAAAAGCCTAACTCTGCTTTGCGAAAAGTAGCTCGTGTTCGTTTGACCAATGGCATGGAAGTAACTGCCTATATCCCAGGCGAAGGCCATAAGTTGCAGGAGCACTCAGTGGTGATGATCAGAGGCGGCAGAGTGAAAGACTTGCCTGGAGTGCGCTATCATGTCGTGAGGGGAGTATTGGATTGTTCAGGAGTGGAAGGGCGACAGCAGTCCAGAAGCCTTTATGGAGCAAAGAAGCCTAAAGGAGGAAAAGGCGGCGAGAGCGCGTCAGCTGGCGAAGCAGTAGCGGCGGAATAAAATTTTAGAAAAATACAATGAGGAAAAAAAAGAAATTTAAAAAGCAACTTAATCCTGATCCCAAATACGGCAATGAACTGGTGGCTAAGTTTATTAACCATTTAACCAAAGACGGCAAAAAAATGGTTGCTCAGCGAGTTATGTATCGCGCTTTTGACTTAGTCCAGGAAAAAGTAAAAGATAAAGAACCATTAGAAGTTTTTGATGAAGCAATTAAAAATGCTTCTCCTCTAGTGGAAGTAAGATCGCGGCGTATTGGAGGCGCGCATTATCAGGTTCCTCGCGAAGTGCGTGGAGAAAGAAAAACTGCTTTAGCGATGCGCTGGGTTATTAAGGCGGCGCGGAGCAAGAAGGGCCAGCCGATGTCTAAAAAGCTGGCGCAGGAATTTATAGATGCTTTCTATAAAGAAGGGGCGGCTGTTAGGAAGAAAGAAGAAACCCATAAGATTGCCGAATCCAACAAGGCATTCGCTCATTTTGGATGGTAATAATTTAAATAATGCCTAGAGAATACCCCATCGAAAAACTTAGAGATATTGGCATTATCGCCCATATTGACGCTGGCAAGACCACTGTTACTGAGCGGGTTCTTTTTTATACTGGTATTTCCCACAAAATAGGCGAGGTTCACGAAGGCGAAGCCGTTATGGATTGGATGGATCAAGAAAGGGAGCGCGGTATTACTATTACTTCCGCGGCTACCACCTGCTTTTGGACGCCGAGGAGATATCTCTCTGACGAGCCGAGCCAATATCAAATAAATATTATTGATACTCCCGGCCATATAGATTTTACTGTCGAGGTTCAGCGCTCTTTGCGCGTGTTAGATGGCGCAGTAGTAGTTTTTGACGGAGTGGCCGGCGTAGAGCCGCAGTCAGAAACCGTCTGGCGTCAGGCGGATAAATTCCATGTGCCTCGTCTTTGCTTTATTAATAAACTAGATCGCATGGGAGCTAATTTTGAATATAGCTTTAATTCTATCTTACAAAGACTGACTCCTAATGCTGTGGCCGTTCAAGTTCCTATTGGCCTAGAGGAAAACCACGAGGGCGTAGTTGATCTGATCAAGATGAAGGCCTACTATTTTGAAGGCCAAGCGGGAGAAAAAGTAAGAGAAGATGAAATTCCCGAGGAATTAAAAAAACAGGCTGACGCCCACAAAGAAAGAATGGTGGAAAAAATTGCCGAGCAGGACGACCAATTGATGGAAAAATATCTTAATGGAGAAGAGATTGGCGAAGAGGAAATAAGGGAAGCATTAAGGCAGGCCACGCTTGATTACAGATTAGTGCCTGTTTTTTGCGGTTCGGCATTAAAAAACAAGGGTGTGCAATTGCTCTTGGACGGAGTAATTGATTATCTTCCTTCGCCGGCGGAAATGCCTCCGGTTGAGGGCTTTGACCCGGAAGATGAAAGCGTAGTTATTAAAAGAGAGAACAAGGACAATGAACCTTTGTCCGCTCTAGTTTTTAAAGTGGCCAACGATCCTTATGTAGGCCAGCTTGCCTATCTAAGAGTTTATTCGGGTATTTTGAGCAGCGGCTCATATGCCTTAAATCCTGTTACGGGCGCTAAGGAGCGTATCGGCCGTATTTTGAGAATGCATTCTAATAAAAGGGAAGAGATTAAGGAAATGTATTCCGGCGGCATCGCTGGCGTGGTGGGATTAAAAAACACTACCACAGGAGATACTTTGTGCGATCCAGATAAAGCGGTGATTTTAGAAAAAATTACTTTTCCCGAACCGGTTATTTCTATTGCCATTGAGCCAAAAAGTAAGGCTGACCAAGAAAAAATGGCGCTGGCTCTTAAGCGTTTGGCCGATGAAGACCCCACTTTCCAAGTGAGCGGAGATTATGAAACCGGCCAGACTATTATCTCTGGCATGGGCGAGCTTCATTTAGAGGTTATTGTCGATAGAATGCTAAGAGAGTTTAAGGTAGAAGCTAATATTGGCCAGCCGCAAGTAGCCTATAAGGAAACTATTAAGGAATCGGCCAAGGCGGAAGGCAAATATATTAGGCAGACGGGCGGACGAGGTCAATATGGCCATGTTTGGCTCAACATAGAACCCCAAGAAAGAGGGCAAGGTTTTGAATTTGTTAACGAAATCAAAGGGGGCGTTATCCCGCAAGAATTTATTCCTCCTGTAGAAAAAGGCGTTAAGGAGGCAATGGGCAAAGGTGTTTTAGCCGGTTATCCTTTGGTAGATATTAAGGTAGCGCTTTATGACGGTTCTTACCATGACGTGGATTCTTCAGAAGCCGCTTTTAAAATTGCAGGCTCAATGGCCCTGCAGGAAGCAGTTAAAAGATCCGAGCCAGTTCTTTTAGAGCCGATTATGAAGCTTGAAGTGGTTGTCCCTGAAGCATTTATGGGTGATGTCATTGGAGATCTTAATTCAAAAAGAGGCAAGATCGGTCAGATGGAAGATAGGGGAGAAGGAGTTGCCGCCATGAAAGTAGTTGACGCGCAGGTTCCTCTATCGGGCATGTTTGGCTATGCCACCCAGCTTCGTTCTATGACTCAAGGACGGGCTACTTTCGTGATGGAATTTGATCATTATGAAGAAGTGCCTAAGAACGTAGCCGAAGGCATTATTGGAAAATAGCAGACGCAAAAGATAAATTAGAAAAAACTATGTGGGAAAGAATTAAGTCTATTTTGCAAAAGGAGGGCGGCAAGTGTATCATTGTAGAAAAAGAGGGTCCTGCCTATGTTGTGGTTAAGCTGGAAGAATATGAAGCTGGAAAACATTCTGGCGTAAAAAAGGGGCAGGAAGACGAGAATAGCGCCATAGAGAAAGTTAATCAGGATTTAGCCCGATGGGAAGCGGGAGAGAGGAAAAATCAAGAAGAGACCGCTGCGGAAGGGGAAATTAAAGTAGAAGATCTTCCTTTTTAAGAGCAAACAAAGAACAAAACCCGATAGAATTAGCTTCGCTATTGACTATTTATTGTTTGTTTTGTAGACTTAGAAAAGTTTAGCCTTAAATTAAATTTAAATATCAATGAATAAAGAGCTTTAGGTAGGGAATTTTTTAGCATTCGCTATCTGCGGCCTGTTATTCGTTATTAATTATCACTATGGCAGGAACATATGAAAGAAACAAGCCGCATCTGAACATTGGAACTATTGGCCATGTTGATCATGGCAAGACAACCCTTACCGCGGCTATCCTAACTTGTCTTAAAGGAGCTGGCTTTACAGCTCAAGAAAAGGGAGTAGACGCGATTGACAATGCTCCAGAGGAGAAACAAAGAGGGTTGACTATCGCTGTTTCCCATGTTGAATACGAAACAGAGGCAAGGCATTACGCCCACATTGACTGTCCGGGGCATGCTGACTATATCAAGAACATGATTACCGGCGCTGCTCAAATGGATGGAGGAATTTTAGTGGTTTCCGCTCCTGACGGTCCTATGCCTCAAACTAGAGAGCATATCCTCTTGGCGCGACAAGTGGGCTTGCCGGCCCTAGTTGTCTTTTTGAATAAAATTGATCAAGCTGATGATCAAGAACTGGTTGATTTAGTAGAGCAGGAAATTAGAGAGCTGTTAAGCAAGTATGAGTTTGACGGGGACAACATTCCTGTCGTGCGCGGATCTGCCCTGCAGGCGCTTGAGTGCGGTTGCGGAAAAGAAGATTGCGACAAATGTGGTCCGGTTTTAGAGTTAATGAAAAAAGTTGATGAATATATCCCTAATCCTGCTCGCCCTGTTGACGAGCCGTTTCTAATGCCTATTGAAGATGTTTTTTCTATCGAAGGGCGCGGAACAGTGGCGACCGGAAGAATCGAAAGAGGAAAAGTCAAGCTTAATGAAGAAGTTGAAATAATAGGCGTCAAAGACACGCAGAAGACGGTTGTTACCGGCATAGAGATGTTTAACAAATCTCTTGAGGATGGCCAGGCAGGCGATAACACTGGCATTCTCTTGCGCGGTCTCAAGAGAGAAGATATTGAGAGAGGCCAAGTTTTAGCTAAGCCGGGTAGCGTGACTCCTCACAAAGAGTTTGAGGCGGAGGTTTATATCCTTAGCAAAGAGGAGGGCGGACGTCACACCCCGTTCTTTGGCGGGTATAAGCCGCAATTCTATATCAGAACTACTGATGTGACCGGTGATGTCTCTTTGCCCGAGGGTACAGAAATGGTTATGCCGGGAGATACAGTCAATCTTAAGATTAAATTAGTCTGCCCTGTGGCATTGGAGGAAAAACAAAGATTTGCCATAAGGGAAGGCGGTAAGACAGTAGGCGCGGGCGTAGTTACCAAGATTATTAATTAAGCGGAAAAACAAGAAGAAAAGAAGCTTTTTAGCGCGCTTACAGCAATCATTGAAAGTTGAAATTAAGAGCAAATGGCACCTAAAAAAGAAGAATCAGTTAAACAAAGAATTCGTATTAGGATTCAAGCTTACGATCATAAGCTTATTGACCAGTCGGTTAAACAGATTATTGAAACAGCTCAGCGTCATGGAGCGGAAATTTGCGGACCAATTCCTCTGCCGACAGAGATCCATAAATACACTGTCAATCGCTCCACCTTCGTCCATAAAGATTCCCGCGAGCAGTATGAGATGAGAGTCCATAAGAGATTGATTGATATTATCAATCCCGGAGGAAAGGTCATTGACGCGTTAATGGAATTGAGTTTGCCGGCTGGCGTAGACATTGAAATTAAGACCAGTTAGTTTTACTAAAAGCATTTTTTTGCTAAGATAGGAAACTAAATTATGCTTTTCTCAATTGATATTTTTGACTAATCGCATGGTGGCAGCTGTCCGTTAACGAGATACCGGGTTTGTTGCCCGGTATTTAATTTATTCGCGGCCGTTTGGCCACTTAGAAAAAAAATCGTGAAATTTATTCTAGGAAAAAAAATAGGCATGAGCCAAATTTTTGATGGAAATAATAAGGCTGTGCCAGTCACTTTGATTGAGGCAGGCCCGTGTTTCGTGGCTGCTTTAAGGACTTTAGATAAAGATGGATATGAAGCGGTGCAGATTGCCATGGAAGAGGCGCCGGCCAAAGCAGTCAAAAAGCCCCAGCAAGGTCATTTCAAGAAGTCGGGCTTAGCTTCCTATTTCCGCTATTTAAAGGAATTTCGCGGCAAACACTCCCTTAAAGAGGGCGATAAGATTGATGTTTCTCTCTTTTTGCCCGGCGAAAAAGTGAAAGTTTCAGCCTTTTCCAAAGCAAAGGGTTTTCAGGGAGTGGTTAAAAGGCACGGTTTTAGTGGAGCTCCCGCTACTCACGGAACGAAACATAACGAACGCGCTCCCGGCTCTATCGGCTCGGCTTTTCCAGAGAGAGTTTTTAAAGGGAAGAAAATGGCTGGTCGCATGGGAGGAGAGAGGCTTACCATTAGCGGTTTAAAGGTGGCGGCGGTTGACCAAGAAAATAATCTTTTGGCTCTTAAAGGGGCTGTGCCGGGGAGAAAGGGGACTTTAGTGGAAGTTGTTGTTACTAAAGAGCTTGCCCAAAATAAAGAAGCAGAGCAGAAACAAGATTTGCCGCAGGAGAAAGAAGCCAAAGATAAGGAATAGTTTTTATTAATTATTTTCATGGAGATAACGGTTTACAATCAAAAAGGGGAAGAACAAGGAAAGTTTGATTTGCCTGAAGAAATTTTTAATGTTGCTTTTCGTCCGCAGGTTGTTCATCAGGCCATTGTTTCTCAGGCCGCTGGCGCCAGACAAAGGCTTGCTTTGACTAAGGGCCGCAGCGAGGCGCGGGGCGGAGGAAGAAAGCCCTGGCGGCAAAAAGGCACCGGCCGGGCGCGTCATGGTTCTATTCGTTCGCCTATTTGGCGAGGAGGAGGAGTTACTTTTGGTCCGACCGAGGAAAAAAACTTTGCCAAAAAAATTAACAAAAAAGCCAAAAGAAAGGCCTTGTTGATGGCTCTTTCTTCTAAGGCTTGCGATCAAGAAATTATTTTATTAGACAACTTAGCGCTGGAGCAAGGCAAGACAAAGCGCCTTTTAGAAGTTTTAAAAATTCTTTCCGATAAAACGAAAAAAGAATTAGCGCAAAGCGTTCTTTTGGTTATGCCGACCAGCCAGCCGGAATTAGTGCGCGCTGGAAAAAATTTGGCTAAGGTGAAAGTGGCGCGGGCAGATAGCCTAAATCCTTTTGATGTGATGAAGCATAAACATTTGATTATTGCCAAAGAAGCAATAGAAGTTATTAAAAGAACCTATTTGGCAGAAAATTCTGTCCGATAAAAATATGGCCTTACTAGACAAATTTAAGAAAAAGAAAATCTCTCAAGAAAAAACCAGCCAAGAAGCTGTGAAGAAAGCGTCTTCTTCTGGCAGGCCGGACAAGAAAGAAGCGCCAGCTGATATTTGCGCGCGCGCTTATGAATTTATTAAAGAACCTCTAATAACAGAAAAAACAGTGGCTATGGGAGAGAAAGGCAAATATGTTTTTAAAGTCGCTTTTTCCGCCAATAAAACAGAAGTTAAGAAAGCCATAGAAAATCTTTACGGAGTAAAAGTAGAAAAAACAGCCATTATCCACTTACCGGCAAAAAGAAGGAGATTGGGAGCGCGCCAAGGGTGGAAAGGCGGATTAAAAAAAGGATATAAGAAAGCTGTCGTTACCCTTCAAGAGGGAGACAGCATAGAATAAAGAAATGAAGCAGTCTAAACCGACAACACCGGGCAGAAGAGGAATGACTTTTATTGATTATTCTTCTCTGTCTTGCAAAAAGCCGGAGAAGAAGCTCCTTAAGCGAGTGGTGGTTAAGGCTGGCCGTGGATATAGAGGTAGAATCACTAGCCGCCATCGGGGCGGCGGACATCGCCGAAGATATCGCTTGATTGATTTTAGGCGTTATGACAAAATAGACGTTCCTGCTAAGGTGGCAGCTATAGAGTATGATCCCAATCGTTCTTGCTTTGTTGCTTTGCTCCATTATCATGACGGAGAAAAAAGGTATGTGTTAGCGCCAGCCAAGATTAAAGCAGGCGACGAAGTAGTTTGCAGTGAAAAAGCTTCTTCTAAAATAGGCAATAGGATGAAGCTAAAGAACGTTCTTTCAGGTTCGGAAGTTTATAATATAGAGCTCAATCCTGGTCAGGGGGGGCGTTTAATAAGATCGGCTGGCTCTTTCGCTCAGGTAATGTCTCATGAAGGAGGCTGCACCCAGCTAAAGATGCCTTCTGGAGAAATTAGAATGATTTTGAGCGAATGCTGGGCCAGCTTAGGGCGTCTGAGTAATTTGGAGCATAACGCCGTGATTATTGGCAAGGCCGGGCGGAGTCGATGGCTGGGCAGGCGTCCCCATGTTCGCGGTTCGGCTATGAATCCTTGCGATCATCCCCATGGCGGAGGAGAAAACCGCCAGCCTATTGGCTTGCGCAAGGGGCCTAAAACGCCGTGGGGCAAGCTTGCTTTCGGTGTTAAAACAAGAAAGAAAAAAGCTAGCGATCGGCTGATTGTTAAAAGGCGTGCCAAAAAGAAGAAAAAATAGTTTTACTAATAAAATTGCCAATGTAAACTTATGAGCAGAAGTTTAAAAAAAGGTCCTTACGTGGATCTGAAACTATTAAAAAAAATAAGCGAATTAAAGCCGGGCGACAAAACGGTTATTAAGACCTGGTCGCGCGCTAGCACTATTGTTCCAGAAATGGTCGGCTTTACTTTTGGCGTCCATAATGGTAAAGAACATATTCAAGTTTTTATTTCTGAAGATATGGTCGGTCATAAGCTGGGCGAATTTGCCCTGACAAGGAAATTTATCAGGCATGGAGGGAAAATGCAAAGAGAGCAGGAGGCTGTCACTCGCCATAAATAAGAAATATGATTACTGCTAAGTTGAACTATTTGAGAATATCTCCCCGCAAAACCAGGCTAGTAGTTGGCCTTATTAGGGGTTTGCCTGTTATAGAGGCTGAAAGGCAGTTGATTTTTTTAACAAAGCGCTCTGCGCGTTCTGTGCTTAAGCTTCTTCGTTCTGCATGCGCTAATGCCCGGCATAATCATAGCTTAGAAAAAGAATCTCTCTATATCGATAAAATTTTTGTTGATCAGGGACCGACTTTAAAAAGATGGATGCCTCGGGCTATGGGGCGAGCTACGCCGATTATGAAACGGACCAGCCACTTAACCATTGTTTTGGGAGCAAAAAAAGGAACAGTCGTTCCTTCCAAAGACCCTGCCCAAGAGCAGGCTCGGAAAAAGATTGAAAAACCAAAAGGAGATGCTTCTATCGGACCAGACGTTCTTCCCGAGGAATCAACTGAAAAAACAAAGAGCCAAGAAGTTTTCAA
Source organism: uncultured Candidatus Saccharibacteria bacterium (assembly GCA_964556655.1). Taxonomy (GTDB): domain Bacteria; phylum Patescibacteriota; class Minisyncoccia; order Portnoybacterales; family UBA2143; genus CAZKWY01. The sequence continues at coordinate 10,469 of CAZKWY010000008.1, read as the reverse complement.
AGAGAACAAAGAAGAAGGAAAGAATTTTCGTCCTTCAGGCCGTCGGCCGAAGAAGAAGGAAGCTCTTGGCAGTCAAACTTTTGATAGGGCGAAAAAAATATTTAGGAGAAAAAGCATCTAAAAGATATTTTGCCGGCCTTGGAGCAGGATCGGCAAAAGCGTAATTTTATGGCACATAAAGTTCACCCCTTTGTTTTCCGCATCGGCTTAAACAAAAACTGGAAATCGAGGTGGTTTAATAAAAAGGAATATCATAGGCTTTTAGAGCAGGATGTAAAAATCCGTGATTTTTTAAATAGTCGGTTGGCCAAAGCGGGAGTTAATTCTATACAAATAGAGCGGTCTGCTAATCAGATTAATATTATTGTCCAAACAGCGCGTCCGGGCCTAGTTATCGGAAGAGGCGGCGGAGGCGCTGAAGAGCTTAAAAAAGAAATTAAAAAGCTGCTTGCCAAGGATAATCCTAAGAAAAATTTGGAAGTTCGTTTAGAGATAGAAGAAGTAAGGCAGGTTAATGCTCAGGCGGCAGTAGTAGCTTCGGAAGTAGCCAATCAGCTGGAAAGAAGAATGCCTTACCGTAGAGTGATGAAACAAACTTTGGATAAAATTATGCAGAACAAAGAAGCACAAGGGGCGAAAATAACAATCAAAGGGCGTTTAAACGGGGCGGAAATTGCTAGAAAAGAATGGCTCAAGCAGGGGCAAATTCCCTTGCAAACCCTTCGCTCTGATATTGACTATGCCAATGTGACCGCTTACACTACCTATGGAACAATCGGAGTTAAGATTTGGATATATAAAGGAGAAGTTTTCTAAAAGCCATGCTTCAGCCCAAGAAAGTAAAACATAGAAAGTGGCAGAAAGGCCGGCGCCTAAAAAAAGGCAAGGCGGACAGAGGCAATGAAATCGCCTTTGGCTCGTTTGCTATGAAAACAATGGAAAGATGTTGGCTTAGCGCGCGTCAAATTGAAGCGGCGCGGCGGGCAATGACGAGATATGTTCAGCGTGGAGGAAAAATATGGATTAGGGTTTTTCCAGACAAACCTATTACCAAAAAAGGGATAGAAGTGCCTATGGGCGGAGGAAAGGGAGGCGTGGATCATTATGTCGCTCCCGTGGAGCCGGGGCGGATTATCTTTGAAATGGACGGAGTGTCGGAAGAAATGGCCAAAGAAGCAATGAGGCGCGCCAGCCACAAACTGCCTATTAAAACGAGATTTTTAGTCCGTTAGTAATAATATGAAGGCAAAAGAACTAATCAATAAAACAGAAAAAGAGCTTTATGATATGCTTGTTCAGCAAAGAGCTAAGCTGGGGCAGCTTTCTTTTGAGAAATCAAGTAAAAAAATAAAGAATATCAGGGAGATAAGAAGCGTTCGACGCGGAATCGCTCGTCTTCTTACCGTGATCAAAAAGAAAAAAGAAAGTTATGACAAAGAATAATCAAAAGCAAAAAAAGGAATTGTCTTTAAAGAAGTCCAGCCGCTTGCTTAAGGGCAAAGTAATAAGCGATAAGATGGATAAAACCATAGTAGTCTTGGTGGACAGATATAAGATGCATCCCAAGTATAAAAAGAGATATAAGATTAGCAAGAAATACAAGGCTCATAATCCCAAGAACCAATGCCGTCTTGGCGAAAAAGTTATTATCCGCCAATGTCGGCCTGTAAGTCGAGAAAAGCGATGGATCGCGGAAAAAGAAAATCAGCAGGCAGAAAAGTAATTTTGCTTTGGCTGTTTAAGAAAAAAATATGATTCAAGCAGGATCCAAACTAAAAGTAGCGGACAATACTGGAGCTAAAATTATTCAGTGCTTTAAGGTTTTGGGCGGTTCTCGGAGGCGTTACGCGCGGATCGGCGATGTAGTGGTAGCTTCTGTTAAAAGCTCCGAGCCAAGAAAGCAGATCAAGAAAAAGGAAATTGTTCGCGCGGTGATTGTCCGCCAGAGAAAGGAATTTAGGCGCGATGACGGCTCTTATATCCGCTTTGACGAAAACGCGGCTGTAATTGTAGACGGTTTTAACCCTAAAGGCGGACGCATCTTCGGCCCTATTCCGCGAGAGTTAAAAGAAAAAGGATTTGACAAAATTGTTTCTTTGGCCGGAGAGGTTTTATAAAGGCAAATTTTATGAAGATTAAAAAAGGCGATACAGTTTTAATTATTAGCGGCAAAGATGAGGGCAAAAAAGGTAAAGTTTTGCAGGCTTTTCCCGGTCAGGGAAAAATTATAGTAGAAAATGTCAACCTTGTTAAAAAGCACCGTCGGCCTAAAAGCGAAAAAGAAAAAGGCCAAACGGTAGAAATAACTAAGCCTATTGACATTTCTAATGCCAAGCTCATTTGTCCTAAATGCGGCCAGCCTTCTAGAGTGGGACACAAAATTATTGAAGGCAAAAAATATCGGTTTTGCAAGAAATGCCGTGAAGAAATAGCATAGCAAATATGGAAAACTTTATGAGAATGAAAGAAAAATATCAGAAAAAAACTCTTCCTAAAATGAAGGAAAAATTTAGCTATGGCAACGAATGGGCTGTCCCGCGGATTCAGCGGGTAGTGGTCAATATCGGCTTCAACCCTTCTCTAAAAGAGGAAAAAGCCCAAGAAGAGCTAGCCAAAAATCTTGCTCTTATCGCAGGACAAAAGCTGGCCTTGCGCCAAGCGAAAAAAGCTATTGCCGGTTTTAAGATTAGAGAAGGAATGCCGGTAGGAATGGTGGCGACTTTGAGAAAAGGGAAAATGTATGACTTTTTAGACCGCTTAGTCCATGTTGCCCTTCCTCGAGGAAGAGATTTTCGCGGTTTGCCGAAGAGCAATGTTGACCAAGCCGGGAATTTAAATATCGGCATCAAAGAACAAATAATCTTCCCAGAGATTTCTGCCGAACATGCTAAAAATATTTTTGGTTTTGAGATTACGGTGGTGACCACTGCTAAAAATAAAAAAGAGGGGAAGGCCCTTTTTAAGTCGTTGGGCTTTCCTCTCGCTTCCTAGCTGTTGAAAAAATATTTTAATTTTTGTATATAGAAATAAACGTATGCCAAAAAAATCAGTCATTGCTAGATCAAAAAAGAAGAGCAAGTTTTCTACCCGGATAGTGCGGCGTTGTTTTCGCTGTGGCAGAGCGCACGGATACATGAGGAAGTTTAACTTATGCCGGATTTGCTTTCGGGAATTAGCCAATAAAGGAGAAATTCCGGGAGTGAAGAAAAGCAGTTGGTAAAAATATGGACCCTATCGCAGATATGCTAACTATTATCAAGAATGGCCAAGCTGTTTCCCGCAAGACAGTTTCTTTGCCTTGCTCCAAACTTAAGCTTAGCATAGCGGAGCTTTTATCTAAAAAGGGATGGCTAGGCAAGGTTGATGTTCATGGGCGCAAGACAAAAAAAGTCATTGAAATAGAATTAAAGTATAAAAACGGGCGGCCGATAATTGCTAGCTTAAAGAAAATAAGCAAGCCAGGGCGGAGAATTTATGCTAAAAAAGACGCTATTCCTTCAATTAAGAGCGGATTTGGAGCGGCTGTCATTTCTACTTCGCAAGGGGTGATGACTGATCGGCAAGCGGCCAAAAAAGGATTAGGCGGAGAATTAATCTGTGAAATATACTAAATAAAACTATGTCAAGAGTAGGAAAAGAACCAATTAATATTCCCGAAGAGGTCGAGGTAAATATCGGCGAAGGAGAGATTGCTATTAAAGGGCCGCAGGGCGAGCTTATTCAAAAAACGCCTTCGGAAATATCTTTTACTATTTCGGAAGAAGACGGAAAGAAGCAGCTTTTAGTCCGGCCAAATCGCAAGTCAAAAAAAACGAAAGCTTTATGGGGTCTTTATCGCGCCCTTGTTGCCAACATGATTAAAGGGGTAATTAACGGCTTTGAGAAGAGGCTGGAAATTCAAGGAGTGGGATATCGCGCGGCGATGCAAGAAGATAAGCTCGTTTTAAATCTCGGCTTTTCTCATCCTATTGAAATGTCGCCTGCCGAAGGAATTTCTTTCGCCGTAGACAAGAATATAATTATTGTTTCCGGCATTAACAAGCAGGTAGTTGGCCAAGCGGCGGCTGAGATAAGAGCATGCCGTAAGCCCGAGCCCTATAAAGGAAAGGGCATTAGATATGAAGGAGAGGCAGTGAGAATGAAAGCGGGCAAAAAAACTGCTGCTACTGAATAATTTTAACTATAACTATGTTAAAGAAACAAGATCAAAGAAAAAAGAGGCATTTGAGAATAAGAGCAAGAGTTAAGGGCGTTGCTAACGTGCCTCGCCTTTCTGTTTTTAGGAGTAACCGTTATACTTACGCTCAACTGATTGACGATGAAAAAGGGATTACTTTAGCGCAGGCTAGCGATCTAAAAGAAAAGAACCGCCAGCAATCAAAAACAGAGAGAGCTAAGCAGACAGGCAAGCTTTTAGCCAAAAAATCGTTGGAGAAGAAGATTAGGCGGGCGGTTTTTGATCGAGGGGGATATAAATATCATGGCAGGATTAAAGAACTAGCGGAAGGAGCTAGGGAAAGCGGCCTGAAAATATAATTGATATTTTTAATATGAAACCAAATAAAAATGAACAAGCAAAAAGCGAATACGAACAAAAGCTATTAGACGTAGCGCGCGTAGTTAGAGTAGTGGCAGGCGGACGCCGTTTTAGGTTTCGGGTGGTGGCTGTAGTAGGCGATCGCAAAGGCAAAGTAGGCGTGGGCGTGGCTAAGGGGCAGGATGTTTCTTTAGCTATGGAAAAAGCTTCTGCCAACGCGAAAAAACACCTTATCAGAGTGCCGCTAGTTAATGAAACTATTCCTTTTAAAACTGAAGCGCGATATGCCAGCTCTCATGTTTTGCTAAGGCCCGGACTTAAAGGAAAAGGAATCGTGGCTGGCGGAGCAGTGCGTGTTGTTTGCGAACTGGCTGGCATTAGCAATATTACAGCTAAGATTTTATCTAACAGCAAAAACAAGCTTAATAACGCGCGCGCGACAATAGAGGCTTTAGTCAGCCTAAAAAGATAATATGTTAATTCACCAAATTAAATTAGAATATCCTAGAAAAAGCCGGCGCCGAGTAGGCCGCGGAGGGAAGAAAGGCACTTATTGCGGCCGGGGAGTAAAAGGACAAAAGGCAAGGTCTGGCAAAGGTCCGCGCCCTGGTTTTGCCGGAGGCGATACCACTTTTATCAAAAGACTCCCTAAGCAAAAAGGACAAGTAGGCAAGCTGAAAAAAGCAAAAAAGGGAGTCAAGCTTTCCCGTTACCAGGCGCGCCTTAAAGAATTTGGCATTAGCATGGATCATATCAATAAAAACTTTGCCGACAAAAAAAAGTCTTTAATTATCTCTCCCAAGACATTGCTAAAAAAAGGATTGCTTAGTAAGATAAAAGGAGAGATGCCTTCTGTTAAAATAGTAGGCGGGGCGAAGCCTTCTCGTTCATATATTTTTAAAGGTGTTTCTTTATCTCAAAGCGCGAGAATAAATCTGGAAGACGCGGCCTCAAAAAAAGCGGCTAAGAAAGCCAGCTTGCCTAAAAAAGAAAGCAAAAAGAAAAAATAACTTTGTTCTAGCAAATGAATTGGTGGCAAAAAACTATCCAAGTTTTTAAAATTAAAGATCTGCGAAAGAAAATCGTCTTTGTTTTGTCAATGCTGGTTGTTTTTAGAGTAGCGGCGAGTATCCCTGTGCCGGGCATTAACCAGGAAAAACTAAGCGAATTTTTCAGCAACAACCAGCTTTTCGGCTTGCTTAACGTTTTTACCGGCGGAGCAATGAGCAATTTTTCTATTGTCATGCTTGGCTTAGGCCCTTTTATCACAGCTACTATTATTATGCAGCTGTTGACGATGATCTTTCCCAAATTGGAAGCTCTTTACAAAGAAGAAGGTGAGACTGGACGGCAAAAATTCAACCAATACAGCCGGATGCTTACCGTTCCTTTGGCTGTGCTTCAGTCTTACGGCATGATTACTCTTTTGAGCAGGCAGGGAGTTATTGGTCCTCTTTCTTCTTTCCAGTGGTTTACTTCTATTTCTGTGATCACTGCAGGCGCGCTTTTTTTAATGTGGCTGGGAGAGCTGATTTCAGAAAAGGGCATTGGCAACGGCGTCTCTCTTTTGATTTTTGCCGGTATTGTCGCGCGCGTTCCTCTTTCTATCAGAGAACTAGCTGTTACTTACGAGCCCTCAAAAATCCCTTCTTATTTTGCTTTTTTTGTTCTGGCTTTGGTGATTATTGCTGGCGTAGTAGTGATTACTGAAGCGCGGCGCAATATTCCCGTGGCTTACGCTAAAAGGGTTCGTGGCAACCGCGTTTACGGCGGAGTCTCTACCTATCTTCCTTTAAATGTTAATCCGGCTGGCGTGATCCCAATTATTTTCGCTCTTTCTATTATGCTTTTTCCGGGCATGGTCGCTAATTTTCTAGGCGCTTCCGATATTGGCTGGCTGGCGAGGGGAGCTCAGGCAGTCGGTGACCTTTTCCAAAATCCTTGGTTTTATGGTATCGCCTATTTCGCCTTGGTCGTGCTTTTTACTTATTTTTATACAGCAGTAACTTTTGATCCTAAAAACGTTGCTAACAATCTTCAAAAGATGGGCGGCTTTATTCCAGGCATTCGTCCCGGAAGGCCCACCTCTGGCTATCTTTACCATATCCTTAACAGGGTCCTTTTATTTGGCGCTTTCTTTTTAGGATCTATTGCTGTTTTACCTTCAATAGTTCAGGGAGCTACTGGCATTTCTTCCTTCGGCTTTGCTGTCGGCGGCACGGCTTTGCTCATCGTTGTTTCAGTGGTTCTTGAAACCGTCCGCCAAATTAATTCCCAATTAACTATGAGGGAGTACGAAGAAATATAGAAAATTTTATGTCTCTTTCACCATCTCCCATCGTCATTCTTTTTGGTCGTTCCGGATGCGGAAAAGGCACGCAGGCCAAAATGCTAATTAATGAGTTTGGCTTTTCTTATCTTAGCAGCGGAGATATTTTAAGGGAGCGTCAAGAAAAGAAAGACTTTACGGGCAAAAAGTTGGAAGAAGTTTTGCAAAAAGGTCTTCGGGTGCCTACTTTTTTGATGTTTATTAATTGGGGAAAGAAAATCGGCTCAATGAAAAAAGACATTGATCAAAAAGGAATTGTTATTGATGGAAGCCCGCGTTCTTTGATAGAGGCCGAACTAATGGACGAGCTGTTTAACTGGTACTGTTGGTCTGATCGGGTGAAGGTGGTTTTGTTAGATCTTTCTAGAGAAGAGTCTTTCGCCCGGTTGACCAAGAGAAGAATTTGCCAGGATTGCGGCCGCCTTATCCCTTGGGTAGGGGAATTTAAAGAAATAGACAAATGTGACAAGTGCGGCGGGCAATTGATTGTTCGCGCTGATGACCAGCCGGAAGCAATTAATGAGCGGTTGGACTATTTTGAAAAAGATGTGATGCCGGTTATTGGCTATTATAAAAAACAAGGGCGGCTTATTCGCGTTAACGGCGACCAGCCAATAGAGGATGTTTATCAAGAGATAAAGTCTCGCCTTTTCTAAGTTTCTTCTAAATCTTTCATTTTCATATGATTTCCATCAAAAACTCTTATGAGATAGAGGCAATGTCTGAAGGGGGTAAAGTTCTGGGCAGGATTGTCAAAGAGCTGAAAAAAAGATTAGCCCCCGGCCTTGCCGCTCAACAATTAGATGAGCTCGCCCAAGAGCTTATTTTTGATTCCGGAGCTAAGCCGGCCTTTAAAGGCTATCGAGGATTTCCCAATGCCTTGTGTGTTTCTATCAACGAGCAAATCGTTCACGGGATCTCTTCTTCAAGGATAATCAAAGAGGGCAATATCGTCAGTTTAGATCTGGGGCTTATCTGGAAAGGGTATTATTTAGACAAAGCTATCACATCTGCTGTGGGTAGTGTTGATCCAGAGGCCCATCGCCTTATCAGGGCGGTTAAAAAGTCTCTCAAAAGAGGTATCGGCCAGGCAAAGGCGGGCAAGCATTTAGGCGATATCTCTTTTGCTATTCAGAAGCATATTGAAGGGCAGGGATTTCAAGTTATTAGAGAGCTTTGCGGGCACGGTGTTGGCAAAAAACTTCATGAAGAGCCGGAGATTTTAAATTTTGGCCAGCGCCACAAAGGGCCGCGCCTAAAAAAAGGAATGACTCTAGCTATTGAACCTATGGCCTGTCTTGGCCGGCCAGCGATTAAAAAAGGCCCCGATGGGTTTTCTTACCAGACGGCAGATAATAGTCTTTCCGCTCATTCCGAGGATACTATTTTAATTACTGGCCATTCGGCAAAAGTCTTAACGGAATAACAAGATATCGTTTCATCCGCAAAAGCAATCTTTTAGAGATTGTTTTTTAAATTGTTTTGATTTGTATAATTTTCTTTTGTTTTTTCTACGATATCGGGCAAATATCGTTTAATAAAAGCTTGTTAACAAAAAAGAAAAAATGTTTTTAAAGCAGGTCTTTTTTCTATTTGACGATAGTGGCTATTTTTGTTTTTATAACCTAGCTTAAAAGGCAGAAATAAAAATTATTAGATAAAGCTATTCTTTAAAAAATCTTTTTCTGGCAAAAAGCTTATAATTTTTTACTAAAAATATTTTAATATGATTTGTTTTCTGTTTTTCTTTTAGTTTTTCTTTCTGATTATTTTATTTTTTATAATTTATTAAAACTTATTTTCATTTCCAAAATTTCGAATTCAATATTTCTTAAATTTTTCTTATTCAATTTTTTCTAAGAACTATTTAAGAAAGCCTTTAGCGCGGCGTTCTTTAACCATCTAAAAATATTAGCAAAACGACAAAACAAAGCAGACAGAAAAAGAAAAATTCTCTTTTTTATAAGGAATAAAAAATAGCTTTTTTCTGATTTATCGTTTAGGGCTCTTTAGTTTTCCACAGGCGTTCTTTTAAGGAGTGTTTTTCCTTTTATTTAAGCCAAAAAACAAGTTGAGTAATCCACAGAGAGAAACTTCTGAAAATAGCTTAAAAATGGTATAATTTATTCTTAGTATCGGAAAAATATCGTTTTTATGGAGGACCAAGAAAAGAAGAAATATATCTCTTTAGCAAAAGCCGCGGAAATATCTAAATATTCGCAGGAATATTTAAGTTTGCGCGCTCGACAAGGCAAGTTAAAAGCAACAAAGTTTGGCCGCAAATGGATGACAACTAAAGAGTGGTTGCATGAATATGTCAGCCAGATAGAAATGATTGGCCTGATCAATCCTGTCAAAAAAAACGAAGATAGCGCAGAGCGCAAGCCGACAGCTCCTATCATTTTGCCTTATGCCAATGCCGGAAAACCAAAAAAGAAAAAAAATAATTCTCTTAAAGATTTTTTCTTCAACAACAAATCAGCGCTTTCAACTTTAGCAGGTGTTGTTTTCGCGTTCTTTCTTTTCGCTTCTTCAGTTGGTCCTTTTTGGGGAAAGATTTTAAATGAAGCTGGTCTTTCAGAGCAAGAATTTAATCAAGAAACTGCTTCTATTTTTGGCAAGATAGGTTCTGTTTTGGGAGATGCCTATCTTAAAACGATTAACTTTTTTATTCCCGACTATCAAAATTCTTCTGTCTTGGTTTATCATCATTCGGGCGGAGAAACTGTCCGGCAAAACATTAGCATTGTCCAGCCAAAAGAAATAGTTTCTACTGTTGTTCGAACAGAAAAAATCCAACAAAGCCAGTCTGCTGGCGAAAAGCAAGCGAGCCAAGGCGCAAGCGCCCCCCCAAAAACAGTTACCCAAACCATTCCTTCCGATGATCTAGAATCAATCTATCAGACGCTAGATTCTCTAGACTCTCGCGTTTCTTCTCTCTCTAGCAATCTCTCTTCAAAAATAACCTACACCACGCCCTCCTACGCTCCAGTCTCCATCCCTTCATCCGGCTTAAAAGTCCAGGGCCATTCCCTCCTAACATCACTTAACGTTTCTGGCTCTGGCTCAATGGGGGGTTCTCTCTCTGTCAGAAGGAATGCCAGCTTTGGCAACGACCAAGAAGATACGGATTTCAATGTCTACTCTACGGCTACTTTCAGCGAAGGCGTTCGTTTTCAATCAGGCGTCAACGTAGCCAAGAATATCTCTATTGGAGGAGATGCTATTATCACTGGCTACGCTTCCACCACCAACGGACTCTACACCCAATCAGATCTCCATGTAGGCGACAATGTTCAGATAGATAAAAATGCTACGACGACGGGGTCTCTATATGTGGGCAAAGATCTAACAGTAAGCGGAGCAGTTTCTTTCCCCGTTGTTTTTTCTTCGGCTACATCTACTATTTCAGGGGACTTCACTGTTCAAGATAGCGGCGGGGCTAACACTCATCTTTATGTAGACAACAATAATCATCGTGTAGGGATTGCTACTTCTTCTCCGGTGGCTACTTTAAGTGTTGGCGGGAACACTTTTCTTTCTGGCTCCGCCACCACCACAGGCTCTCTCTACGTAACCAACGATCTCACTATTGGAGGATCA